>MSXT01000031.1 GCA_002083595.1 Proteobacteria bacterium ST_bin16
AAGCATTGGCGCGCAAAATCAGTCATGACATGGGTTTTAATATTGAGCAGGGACGTATCGATGTGTCGGTGCATCCGTTCTGCGGCGGCAGTCATCCGACCGATGTACGCATTACCACGCGCTACAAAGACAGCAATTTTGTCGAATCGTTGTATTCGGTGATCCATGAAACCGGCCATGCGCTCTATGAACAGGGGCGCCCGCATGAACTCGGCGATTTGCCGGTTACGGAATCATTGACGATGGGTATCCATGAATCCCAGTCGTTGTTCTGGGAACGCATGATCGCGCAAAGTAAACCATTTTGCGCGCATTATTTTGAAACAATCCGCGCGGAGTTTCCTGAAAACCTGCAGGCCGTGACTGTGGATTCTTTTTATCGGGCGATCAATACGTGCAAGCCCGATTTTATCCGGGTGGAAGCGGATGAGGTGACGTATCCACTGCATGTTATTTTGCGCTATGAAATCGAGAAAGGGCTGTTTGATGGGGCGATGCGCGTCGATGATTTGCCTGAAATCTGGAATGAATTGATGCAAAAATACTTGGGAATCAAGCCGCCGACCGATACGTTGGGAGTATTGCAGGATTCACACTGGAGCGGCGGGGCGTTCGGGTACTTTCCTTCGTACACGCTGGGTGCGATGTATGCGTGTCAGTTTTATAACACATTACTGCGCGAGCAACCGGGTACCGGACAAAATATCGCTACAGGAAATTTTGTGCCCATTAAAAATTGGTTAAACGAAAAAATCCATCGTCAGGGTAAGCTATACACACCGCAACAGTTGGTTGAACGCGTTACCGGCGAACCGCTGAATCCGGATTATTTCGTCGAGTATCTAAAAAACAAGTACAGTGAAATTTATCGGTTAGGCTGAATGTGTACCGGATTTATACTTGCCGGCGGCCTTGATTGCTCTCGATCCACTTTTTGACGCGATTGGCGTCGCCGATACGGGTGTTTTTGCCCCAGGAATTGAGCAACACGATGACCATCGGTTGCCCGGAAATTTTCGCTTGCATCACCAAACAGCGTCCGGCTTCGCTCAGATAGCCGGTTTTAGAAACATTGATGTCCCAGCCTTGATTGCGTACCAGACTGTTAGAGTTGACATACTGCAATTGACCGCGTTTGTTTCCAGGTGATACGGAATGTTGCGATGTGGTGGAGAATTCACGAATAGCGGCGTAATTATTTGAGGCTGCAACCATTTTAGCCAGATCGCGTGCGGTTGCAACATTGCCGCTATTTAAGCCGGTAGAATCGATAAATCGGGAGTTGTTCATGCCCAATTTCTTGGCTTTGGCATTCATAGCACTTACAAATGCTTTGGCACCACCTGGATAAGTGCGGCCAAGTGCCGCCGCGGCGCGATTTTCGGATGACATCAATGCCAATCGTAACAGCTCTTGGCGTGAATAAGTGCTGCCAACGGGCAAACGTGACGATGAGTGTTTTAACTTATCGACATCGGCGTTCGTGATCGTGATTTTTTCATGCGGCGACAGACGCGCATCAAGGGTAACCATTGCAGTCATCAACTTAGTAATGGAAGCGATGGGCATTACCTTGTCGGCATTTTTATCGTAGATAACACGATCATTTTTCGCATTAAATACGAGTGCAGCTTGAGATTTGATATCCGGATTATTTTTTTGCGCTGAAGCATTGCTGGTTAAAAAAGACAAAACACAAATTAAAAAAATTCCCCATTTCATTCTTTTTCTCTCCGATTGATAAAAATTACAGGTTCTTATGAATTCATCGAAATATTTTTATGAACGAGGATAGTGCCAATTCAATTTAGTGTTTTTTTGTATGCTTCGCGCCAAATTTTACTATATCTTGATCTATATTTTTATAAAAATTTGCAAATAAATTCTTTATTTGCAAAAAGTTAAGAGATTCTAGTGGTAATGAAGTTGCAGAATTCTGAATAACATAATGATATTAAATAACTTAATGTCATTAGCAATTGAGAGCCAGAATGTGTGATATTACAGACTATCTATGGGTTAGTGCGTGCTGTTGAGGTTTGAGCATAAAGCAGAAAGGCATTTTATTTCCAGGGGAAATGATAGGCCAAGTCGACATTTGCTGAATATTTTTCTCAATTCAATCTATTTCTATATCGAATGTAGCAAAAATCAGCCTGTTTATCTAACTTGACCTATTCGCCAGCTGCTAGAAAACTGACTTATTATTACTTACCAAAATTTGGTTGTTTGATTTTAGCGGGACAGGTAATCATTTCACCGTCGGTGCGATCTCTGGTCTTTTCGCCGTCTTTTTTACCTTCGCAAGCCATTTTATTCAGAATATCTTGAGCAGCCATTGGTGGCATTTTTGATTCCTTGTTTCCACTTGCCATGGTGACAGAAGAACCCATCAAAAAAACCAAACCAACTGCAGCGATAAGAAATTTGTTCATTTTCCACTCCTATATTAATGTTATGAAGGAAGCCAATTTTAATATACCTGACTTACCAACCATGAATTTATCACAATCATAACTGTCAGGCCATTTCTTTTTAAAATCTTGCGTATTTGAAGAGGCGAATTTTTACGTTAGCTGTAGTTGATCAGGCCAAAATTCAGCGGCATGTAAAAAATCTGCGTTTTTCTTGCAGCGCTAAATCAAAAGAGCCGCAGCGACACGACGCCCTTCTTCAACCAGAATATTATAAGTCCGGCAACAAGCTTTTGTATCCATTATCTCAATCCCAATTCCCAATTTTGTCAGTTGACTGAGCAATGTGTGACTGGGGAATTTATGCTGAATGCCGGTACCGAGGAGAATGATTTCGGGTGAATGCGGCAGCAAGCTTTCAAAATGTTGAACCTGAAGCTCTTGAACGGATCGTACAGGCCAGTCCTCAATCAAATGATCAGGCAACACGATCAAGCTCTTTTCGTAGCGCGTTTGATTAATCAATACATATCCTTCACCATAACCCGTGAAAATATATTGCTGTGCGAAATTTGCCAGATGGAGCTTCACTGATCTGTTTCCTCGTTGTTTGCGAATCTATCGTGAGCGATTATGCATGATTCCGATCAAAAAACAATCGCTGCCACAAAAGTTTTACCCGGGTTGTTTGTCATGATCTGCTATTTTTTGTTCTACAAAATCAACTAAGGTACCGAGTGTCGCAAATGTTTTCGCACTGATCTCATCATCTTTTATTGCGATGGAGAATTTTTTTTCCAGAGCCAGAATGATCGTTACAACTGCGACGGAGTCGAGTTCAGGAATATTGCCGAGTAAAATTGTGTTTGGTTCTATTGCATTGATCCGGTTACCCAATCCCAAGGTATCAGCCAGAATCTTTTTTATTTCAGTGGTATGGCTTGTGTTTGTCACAATGAGGCGTTTGATTATTATCAGTATTAAAGAAATCTAGCGCGTATTATAAAGCTGATTGAAGTTTATGATTGCGGGATTACGCAGTGCTTGCAGAAAATTCACAGGGACTGCGTGCGTGAAAGGTGAAAACGCTCAGTATGTTACGGCTGAATTTCCACGATTGAATTTGCACGTGCAAGTCCGCTGAGGATTCGGCCTGATTTATTACGAACCTGAATGACTTGTCCTTCCGCTGCGTTGGCCAACGCCTGACCTTCCGATCGAATACTGAATCCCCGGCCTTGAACCACTAAATTCACAGTCTGACCGCGCATGATTACAAAGGGTGCCCGCAGCATTTGCGGACGTATCGGTTGACCGGCGGGCAAGTTGGTGGCGGCCACTTTACCAACAATTTGAGCCGCATCAGTGAGTATGCCATCCGGCATCTGCGTCAGATTGACATTCTGCAGTGCGATATCTTCATAACTCAATGTTTGTCCGGTTGATACGGGGCGAGCGATATGTAAAACATCCGCCATGACATTGATCTCAGTCTGCACATAAATAGTCCACGCTGCGAATTCACTGTCACAACGAACGCCAATAGAGGTTTTTCCCCATAAACGTCCGCCTGCCGGAACAAAAGGCTCTAATTGAGGACACTTGGGCAATGTTAAATGCTTGTCAATTTGACCGACATTGATCAGCACCAATCCTGGCAGTGAAGCCGTATTGCTGTAGAGAAAATTCTCAATGGCGTTTTTAATCAGAGGAATTTCTTGATGCGCCACTGTAGCGTTGTGCTGTGAGGCCAGCGCAGAAGAAGCAAGCACTGGTAAACAGAGTATCGTCATTAAGCAACGTATCATAGATTGATCTCACTATTCATTTTTGCCGTATCCGGCAATTATTGCCGCTACTAGACGCTATATTAAATGAGCATGAAAAAATCCAAGTGCAAAGATAGCACCGCTTTCATGTCTTATTTGCGGATTGGTTGATTAACTTGTGCATATATTATTGCTGGCATGCTAAATGCTAATAGATGAATAGAAAATAATTTCAATCAGGTGGTAGAGACGATGATTAACAAACTTGATAAAAAATTAAATTATCACCACAACGCCCTCAGTCTGCGAGTGGGAAGGCAAGAGTTACTTTCCAGCAATGTGGCTAATGCCGATACACCAAATTTTAAGGCGAAGGATATCGATTTTGCCAGCATGCTTCAGGAAAGACTGTCATCGACGCCTAGTCTGAAAAGGGTAACCATGAATACGACATCATCAATGCATATTAATTCTGCTGCATCTGGAATATTCGGCGATAGCGTTTTATACCGGGTTCCTTTGCAACCCAGTGCGGATGGAAACACGGTGGATATGGATATGGAACGGACTCGATTTGCTGATAATGCCATTAAATATGATGCCAGTATTACATTTATTAACGATAAATTTACAGACTTAAGATTGGCAATGACGGAGAGATAGAAAATGTCACTATTTAATGTATTTGGTATCGCAAGTTCAGCCATGTCCGCACAATCGCAGCGTTTGAATGTGGTTGCCAGTAATCTTTCCAATGCCGACAGTGTAACCAGTTCGACCGGTGAACCCTATCGTGGCAGACAAGTGGTTTTCAGTACTTTGCAAGCGGATGCGAATGGTGCGAGCGGGGTTAAAGTTGCCGGTATCGTTCACGATCCATCGCCCATGCGGCAGTTGTTTGAACCGAAGCATCCGCTAGCGGATAAAAACGGTTACGTGACGATGCCGAATGTCAATGTTGTCGATGAAATGGTGAATATGATGTCGGCGTCGCGTTCCTATCAGAACAGCGTCGATATGATGAATACCACCAAATCCTTGTTACAAAAAACCCTGACTATTGGTCAATAAAGGAGCGTGTAATGGATGCAGTTCAGCAAGCAAGTTCACAAACAGCCGCAACGGGTGCAACTACTGGCATTAATAGTAAAAAGGATGCTGAAAACCCGCAGGACCGGTTTTTAAAGCTTTTAGTCACGCAAATGAAAAATCAAGACCCGCTAAAGCCGCTGGACAACGCCGAGGTTACCAGTCAATTGGCGCAAATCAGTACGGTATCGGGTATTGATAAGCTCAATTCGACGCTGCAGCAATTGGTTACCAGTGCTGAAGATAACCGCTCTGTTGAAGCGCTGGGACTGATCGGACATAAAGCATTCGTCCCTGGGACATCGATCAAGCTGAATGGGGATGGCGCTATTGCAGGCATTGAATTGGCGCAGCCCGTCGATCAGCTAAAAGTCACCATACTGGATGGTGCCGGAATTGCCATTCGCACAATGGAGCTTGGCGCGCAACCGACAGGACTCAGCACGATCGCGTGGGACGGTAAGACTGATAGTGGAACTCAGGCGGTGGACGGAGACTATACCTTTGCGGTAAGCGCGAAACAAGGTGGTAATGACATTAAAGTCGATACCCTCTCATTTGGTAAGGTAAACAGTGTAATGCCTGGGGAGGGTGGCGCGAACCTGGATATGGGAGATAAACTGGGATTAGTTGGTTTGTCTGACATTAAACAGGTGTTTTGATAGGAGATTATTATGAGTTTTCAGCATGGTTTAAGTGGATTAAATGCAGCATCAACCAACCTGGATGTAATTGGTAATAACATTTCCAATGCAAATACCGCCGGGTTCAAACAATCCGTCGCGCAATTTTCCGATATTTTTGCCAATTCAATGGAAGGTACGGATACCGCCCAGATCGGGATAGGATCAAAAATATCCGCAATTGCGCAACAATTTGGTCAAGGTACGATTACACCGACCAGTAATCCTTTGGACATTGCGATCAACGGCCAAGGTTTTTTCCGTATGAGCGATAACGGTACGGTCAGCTACAGCCGGAATGGACAATTCCATGTGGACGATTCCGGTTTTATTGTCGATGCATCAGGCGCTAATTTGACGGGTTTTATGGCTGATGTGAATGGTGATATTAAGGCGAACGGTGTGCCGGCAAATTTAAAATTCGGTACTTCCGATCTTGCGCCTAAAGCAACCAGCACATTTGATCTGGGATTTAATCTGGATGCACGAAAAGCCGCGATTTCAACCCCATTTAATGCAACGAATCCCAAGACCTATAACAGCACAACTTCGGGAACGGTAGTTGATAGTCTTGGAAATTCGCATGTCTTGTCTGTATTTTTCCAGAAAGCCACGACTGCAAATACATGGACCGCCTTCGCAACTGTCGATGGGAAGGTAGACGCTTCCGGTGTACCCATTGGCGTCACCATTGGCGGAAGTCCTTCGCAGTCGATGATATTTGACGGAAATGGTGTATTACAGAATATTGCTACTCCACTGACCTTAAACATTGATTTCAGTCTAATTAATCCAACACTTGGCGCAACAACGCCGCAAGCTGTCAGTTTCGATATGACGACTGCCACTCAGTATGGTTCTGATTTCGGTGTCAATGCGATTACACAGGATGGTTACACTTCTGGCCGTATGTCAGGTTTCACCGTGAGCGCTGAGGGAGTAATTCTTGGAAACTATAGCAGCGGTCAAACAAAAACACTGGGACAAATTGTACTGGCTAATTTCGTGAATCCACAAGGCCTGGTTCCAATCGGAAATGGTCACTGGGCGGAGACTCCTGGCTCAGGTGAGCCTTTGGTCGGTCCTCCCAAAACCGGAAATCTCGGTGTGCTTCAGTCCAATGCTGTTGAAGATTCCAATGTGGATTTGACAGCGGAATTGGTGAAAATGATTGAAGCGCAACGTATGTATCAAGCCAGCGCTAAGCAAATCGAAACACAGGATAAGATTACTCAGACAATTATGCAGATTTAACTCTGATTTCATTGTAACGCATTAAATTCATATTGAAATTGAGTAAAAAATGGATCGACTGATTTACACATCAATGACCGGAGCCAACCATACGCTGAATCAGAAAGCGACCGTTGCTCAGAATCTTGCTAATGCATCAACGACCGGGTATCGCGCTGAAAGCAATGCATTTCGCGCAGTACCGGTATACGGTGATGGCCTGCCAACACGCGCTTTTGTCGTGGATTCAACAACCGGCGCCGATTTTACCCCGGGTGCAATGCAAACTACCGGCCGTGATCTTGATGTTGCGGTTCGTGGTTCCGGATGGATTGCGATTCAATTGGATGATGGCAAGGAAGCTTATACGCGTAATGGCAGTTTGCAAGTAAGCCCTAATGGCATTTTACTGACAAATGGTGGACATAAAGTGAAAGGTGAGACGGGCATTATTACTCTACCACCCGACACTCGCATCACGATCGGTGTTGATGGAACCGTCTCATCCGTGCCGATTACGCCTCAACCCAATACCGTAGCGCAAGTAGGCCGTATCAAGCTGGTTAATCCTCCGGAAGATAAGCTTGTAAAAGGCACGGATGGCTTGTTCCGGCTCAAGGATGGCGGTGAAGCGCCTGTTGATGCCAGAGTTAAGCTGGTCGATGGCACATTGGAAGAAAGCAATGTGAATGTGGTGCATGAAATGGTCAACATGATCGACCTGGCCAGGCAATTTGATATGCAAATGAAAATGCTGGATAACGCGCAGAATAATGCTCAGAAAGCCAGCGAAATAATGCTAGTAAGAGTCTAATTCGATAATAAATTTTAATAGGTAAATCATATGATACGTTCGTTATGGATCGCTAAAACAGGGCTTGATGCACAACAAACCAAGATGGATGTGATTTCTAATAACTTAGCGAACGCCAGCACCAATGGATTTAAACGGGCTCGTGCTGTTTTTGAGGACCTGCTGTACCAAACGATACGTCAGCCCGGCGCTCAATCATCGCAACAAACGCAATTACCCTCCGGGTTGCAGTTAGGAACGGGTGTTAAGCCGGTTTCTACCGAGAGTATATTTACCCAGGGTGGATTGCAACAAACCGAGAATCAACGTGATGTTGCCATACGGGGAGTGGGTTTTTTTCAGGTTTTGCTACCGGATGGTACGACGGCATACACCCGCGATGGCGCATTTCAGTCCGATCTTAACGGTCAGCTTGTAACATCCAGCGGATATGCCGTTCAACCTGCGATTACCGTTCCGCCGAATGCGCTGGGTGTCACGATAGCGCGCGATGGTACGGTAACTGCAACAGTTCCGGGGGCGGTCGCGCCTATTCAAGTCGGCAATATTCAATTGGCAAGCTTCGTTAATCAAGGCGGATTGTTAAAGATGGGTGAGAATTTGTATCAGGAAACCGCATCAAGCGGCGCTCCCAATCAGAATGCGCCGGGTACCAACGGATTGGGATTGCTGGAACAGAATTTTGTAGAAACTTCGAATGTAAACGTGGTGGAAGAGCTGGTGAATATGATTCAGACCCAGCGCGCCTATGAAATGAATTCCAAGTCGATTGAGACGTCGAATCAAATGCTGCAACGGTTAGCACAACTATAATTGATCGGGTAATCGGGAGTAGTGTGATGGCGAACGGCAATCGAGTGTTAAACAATTTCAGCCGGTATTTTTTCATGTTGGTGCTTGGCACACTTGTAACCGGTTGTGCTATGACTCCTTCCACCACGACTTATCAGCCCAATACACTACGTGCTCCGCAACATGCAGCCGCAGTAGCTCAACCCAATGGCGCAATTTTGCAAATGGTTCACAGCACCACAGGCGGGGTGCGCTATACACCGTTATTTGAAGACCGGCGCGCGCGAAGTATTGGCGATACGATTATTGTCACTTTAAACGAAACAACCAATGCCAGTAAGAGCTCTGGAAGTAACGCGAGCCGTTCTGGCAGCATTGATTTTTCCGTGCCGAGCTTGCTGGGGATTCCGTTAAGTTTATTAAAGAAACACGCAACGGTTGAAGCTAAATCGAATAATAAATTTGATGGCAGCGGTGAAAGCTCAAGTAAAAATAATTTTAGAGGAACTATTACTGTAACGGTCATCGAAGCGCTACCGAATGGAAATCTGGTCGTGAGCGGTGAAAAACAGATCGGTATCAACCAAGGGCAGGAATTTATCCGATTGTCCGGGATCGTGAATCCGACTCACATCATGGGAAATACGATTTCTTCAACGCAAATTGCTGATGCACGTGTTGAGTATCGAAGCAATGGCTATATTGACGAAGCGCAAACGATGGGATGGTTGTCGCGCTTCTTTCTTTCGGTTACACCTTTCTAAACCGGAAGTTGCTTAACTTGATTAATACTTCGGAAATCGGTATGTAAGATTATGAAAATCAGAAACATCGTTATTCTTCATTTGCTTGCGCTGAGCGTGCTGTTGCCAGGTATCAGCTTGGCCGATCGCATCAAGGATTTGGCATCGATTCAAGGTGTTCGCAACAATCAATTGATCGGGTATGGATTGGTAGTGGGTTTGGATGGCAGTGGCGATATGACAACGCAAACGCCATTTACAGTTCAGAGTGTCATCAATATGCTGGGTCAATTAGGCGTTAATCTGCCTCCCGGCACTAACTTGCAATTACGCAATGTTGCCGCTGTCATGGTGACAGCGACCATGCCGGCGTTTGCCAAGCCCGGTCAGCATATCGATATCACAGTGTCTTCCATGGGCAATGCCAAAAGCTTAAGGGGTGGAACGCTGTTGCTGACTCCCCTGAAAGGAGCCGACAATCAAGTATATGCCATGGCTCAAGGAAATATTCTGGTCGGTGGTATCGGAGCCGCAGCTGGTGGTAGCAGTGTGCAAGTAAATCATCTCAGTGTTGGACGTATCACAAGTGGCGGTATTGTAGAGCGTGAGATTCCAACGACGGTTGGGCAGGGTGATTTTATCAATCTTGAGCTGAATACAACGGATTTCACAACAGTAAACCGTATCGTTGATGCGATCAATGGACTTTATCCTACAGCCGCATCCGCAGTAGATGGCCGGGTAGTGCAGGTGAAAGCACCGGTAGACAATAGCCAGCGTATTATGTTTATTTCTCAGATTGAAAGTCTGGATGTCAAACCGGCAAAAGCATCGGCAAAAGTAATTGTTAATTCACGTACCGGTTCAGTAGTCATGAATCAGGCGGTAACACTTGAATCAAGTGCGGTTGCGCATGGCAATCTGTCCATAATCATCAATACCGAACCGGTGATCAGTCAGCCTGGTCCCTTCGCGCAGCGCGGTGAAACAGTGGTTACACAGCGATCGCAGGTCGAAATCCGTACCGATGAAGGAAATTTAATGTTATTGCCGAATGGTGCGGATCTTGGTGAAGTTGTGAAAGCTTTAACGGCGATCGGCGCTACCACCCAGGATTTGCTATCTATTCTTCAGGCGCTGAAAGCTGCCGGTTCGTTGCGCGCGGATTTGGAAATTATTTAACTTACTGGATATTAAGAATGGTTATTTCACCGGATATCTCAAGCAAACTTGCCGTTGATGCCAAAAGTGTTGATGACTTGCATTTAATGGCCCAAAAAAATCCAGACGAAGCGTTACAAAAAGTTGCGCAACAGTTTGAAGCATTATTTATGAACATGCTGCTTAAAAGCATGCGCGAGGCGACACCTAAGGATGGAATATTTGATAGCCAGCAAACGCAGTTTTTTACCCAGATGCATGATCAACAGCTTGCACAAAAGATATCCACCAAAGGGATTGGTATTGCTGACATGATGGTTCAGCAATTATCCCGAAATAATAAATCGATCGAACCACAGACTTCAATCGGCCAAACAAATACCATTTTGTCAGCGATTAATTCCATTCAGCAAGCGCCATTGGTTGAGGGTATGCACCCGAATGATCAATCAGGGCAACTGTGGTCAGTTCATCAAACTTCATCCAATGCGGTGATGCCATCAGGAAGAGTCGATTCTGCAATTGAGGGATTCACTGCACCGATTCAGACGGATGTTCAGAAGAAAAGCGCACCCAGCCAATCGGGAAATTTTATCGATAAACTTTTACCGCATGCCAAAATCGCATCCGAATCAACCGGTATTCCACCTAATTTCATGCTGGCGCAGGCCGCATTGGAAAGTGGATGGGGGAAACATGAGATTCGTCGTGCGGATAATAGTCCAACCCATAATCTTTTTGGTATCAAGGCCGGTGCTAATTGGAAAGGGGACGTTGTGGAAAAAACAACGACTGAATATATCAATGGTGTGCCACAGAAAGCGATTGAAAAGTTTCGTGTATATAGCTCGTATGCTGAGGGATTCAATGATTATGCCAAGTTGCTCATGGATAACCCACGCTATGCCAAAGTATTGAATTCGACGGATGCCGCGACATTTGCCAATGGGCTTCAACGCGCAGGGTATGCTACTGATCCAATGTACGCAGAGAAATTAATGCGTATCCTGAATAGTGAGAAATTGCAGAATCGCGAATTTATTTGATGCAGAGTTTTTCTTTAATTCTTTGGCCAGTGTGCCGATATTGCCATTATATATTTTTTAAGATCAAGAACTGAAAGAACATTATGGGAAATGGAATTCTTGATATTGCAGTTACTGGTTTAGCGACTGCGCAAAACCAATTATTGACGACCAGTCATAATATTAGCAATGCTGGCACGCCTGGTTTTAATCGTCAGCAAGTCTTGCTCAGCACAAATACACCGCAATCCGGTGGTGCAGGGTTTATCGGGCGCGGCGTTCACTCTTCTACAGTGCAGCGGATATACAGTCAATTTCTTACTACCCAGTCACTACAGATACAAACCCAAAGCCAGTCACTAGACAGCAATTATGCTGAGATAAAGCAATTAGACAATATGTTTGCCGAGGCTACATCGGGACTTTCACCCACATTGCAAAATTTTTTCAGTGCCATACACGATGTTGCGACAAATCCGGGTGTTATTCCCTCGCGTCAATCTATGTTGAGCAATGCCGATGCCCTAGTTGCACGTTTTCATAGTATGGATCAACGCATGTCGCAAATAAGGGAAGGGATAAATACACAAGTCAGCAGCACGGTGGTTCATATCAATTCACTGGCCAAACAGATTGGAGAGATCAATAAGCAGATAATATGGGCGGAAGGTTCAGCCGGCGGGCAGCCTGCTAACGATATGCTGGATCAACGCGATGATCTCATTAATCAATTAAACAAATTAGTGAATACCGATACAGTGCGGCAAAGCGACGGTACGTTGAATGTATATATCGGTAATGGGCAGGCGTTAGTGGTTGGTGCGCAAACCCTTTCACTGGAAGCGATTAAAACACCGGATAATCCGAATAATTTAACGATTGGATTAATTAACGGTAACAGCACTATTCAACTTCCCGAGAATCAGATCACCGGTGGTACCTTAGGCGGTATTTTTTCTTTTCGCAGTAATACGCTTGATAATGCACAAAATTCGCTTGGAAGAGTCGCACTCACCTTGGCGCAGACTTTCAATGCTCAACATCAGCTTGGTATGGATTTGAATGGCGCTATGGGAACGAATTTCTTCGCGTTACCGGCACCTAACGTGATCTCTGCATCTACTAATAACTTAGCATCCAATATCTCGACCTCAATTACTGATTATAGTGCGTTGACAACCAGTGATTACGAGCTTTCTTACGATGGAACAAACTATACATTGACCAGATTATCCGATAACGTATCGGCTACACCATCGAGCAGTTTGCCGCTAACACTGGATGGCATATCGGTGACAAGTGCCACGATGCTGGCGAGTGAAAGATTCCGCATTCAGCCTACGATCAATGGCGCAAAGGATATTGCGGTCAATATTAATGACACAACTAAGATAGCTGCGGCAGGTCCTAACCGGACCAATGCCGCATCAACCAATAAAGGTACTGGCACCATCAGTGCCGGAACCGTAAATCCGTTACCGCTCGATTCCAATCTTCAGCAACCACTTACCATTACGTTTCATACGCCTTATAACGGGGAATTTGATGTCGCAGGAACTGGGACCGGGCTGCCTGCTACTAATCAGACGTATACAGCGGGCGCGGATATCAGTTTCAACGGTTATACATTTCAAATTAGCGGTAGTCCTGCTGCCGGGGATGTTTTTACCGTCACCCCTAACAATAACGGTGTTGCCGACAATCGTAATATGTTGTTGCTAGGCGCATTGCAGGCAACGAATACACTGGAGAACGGTACAGCCAATTACCAGACTGCTTACGGGCAGCTTGTCAGTCAGGTTGGTAACAAAACACGTGAGTTGGCGGTAACGAGTAAAGCGCAGGCCAATTTGCTGGCACAAACTCAACAATCCATTCAATCGGTATCCGGTGTGAATCTAGACGAAGAAGCTGCGAATTTGCTGCGTTTCCAGCAGGCTTATCAAGCTTCCAGTAAAATTATTGAAATGAGCAGTACTTTATTTGACTCAATTCTTCGTTTCGGTTGAAAAATAGAATAGAGGTAACTTCATATGCGAGTTAGTACAGGCACAATTTACGAAACTGGAACTAATTTAATGCTCCAGCAGCAAGAGAAACTGATTAATACACAACAACAATTATCTACCGGGCGGCGAATCTTAACGCCCTCGGATGATCCAATCTCAGCGGCGCAAGTATTAAATATTTCTCAATCAGCAGCACTTAATGAACAATATTCGGTGAATCGGTCCAGTGCGGGTTCTTCGCTTCAACTGGAAGAAAATGTGCTGCGGCAAGTTAACGGAATCCTGCAGGATGTGCATAGTTCGACTGTGTATGCGGGGAATGCGACACTGACCGATGCTGACAGAAAGACACTTGCTACTGAGTTACGCAGTAAACTGGAGTCACTCGTCGGTTTAGCCAATACAACCGATGAGAAAGGGCAGTTTTTATTCTCAGGATTTCAAGCTAATACTAAACCTTTTGCGCAGACAGGATTAGCTGTGCAGTACATTGGAGATCAAGGGCAACGCTTAAACCAAGTGGGTCCTGCACGTCAACTGGCAGTCAGTGATTCCGGCACGGATGTTTTCGAGCGCATTAAGAATGGAAACGGTGTTTTTGCTACCGCCGCTAGTTCGTCAAATATGGGGAGTGGTGTGATTGATGGGGGATCGGTGATAACTCCTTCAAGCCTTACCGGTGGTAATTATGAGATTACATTCGCTGTGTCGGCAACTGGTGTTACAACTTACGATATCGTTAACACCTCAACAGGGTCGACTGTTTCATCGGCTAATCCTTATGTGAGCAACAATACAGTCAGTTTTGATGGAATGCAATTGAGTATTAAAGGAAATCCGGCTAATGGAGATAAATTTACAATATCTCCAAGTAGCAATCAAAGCATTTTCAAAACAGTGGGAGACTTGATTACTGCACTGGAAACGCCGTCCAGCGGACAACCTGGCGGTACCCGGCTGGCGAACGATTTGAAATCAACATTACAAAATATTAATAACAGTTTGGAGCATGTGCTGTCGAAACAAGCTTCTATCGGAGCGCGGCTGCAAGAGATCGATACTCTGGAAAGTGTTGGCAGTGATCAAAACATTCAATTTGAGCAAATGCTTTCACAACTGCAAGATGTTGACTTTGCGCAAGCAACGTCGGATTTGCAACGGCAGCAGCTTTATCTTCAAGCTGCGCAGCAGTCGTACATTAAAATTTCCGGACTGTCTCTGTTCAATTATATTTAGAGTCGCTTAGCTGCGCTTGTCAGTAGTGCCGCGCTGGTAGTTTATGCCTTGATGACCGATGTCGTGACGAACCTGAGCGCCATCAAAACGGATGTTTTCAATCAGTTTATATGCCGCCTGATGGGCCATCTTCACACTATCGCCCAATACCGTTACGCATAAAACGCGTCCACCTGCTGTCACAATTTCATTTCCGTTCTTCCCGCCCATCGACGTTCCGGCATGAAAAATATGAAAGTTACCGACATTTTCCTGTTCTGTGATCAAATCTTGCAAACCGTAAATCACATCATTCTTTCTGGGGTTTTCCGGATAACCTTGCGCAGCCATCACAACACCGAGTGCGGTACGCCGGTCCCATTCAATATCCGCTTGATCGAGTGTGCCATGAACGGCATGCTCAATGAGCGGTAAAAGATCGCTTTTTAAGCGCAGCATAATCGGTTGCGTTTCCGGATCGCCTAAGCGGCAATTAAATTCCAATACTTTTGCTTGGTCTCCAGCTGTAATCATCAAACCGGCATAAAGAAATCCGGTATAGCGGATGCCATCTTGTTTCAGTCCATTGATCACGGGATCAATAATATTGCGCATGATTTGCGCGTGCAGGCTGGGAGAAACAAAAGGGGCCGGAGAATATGCGCCCATTCCGCCTGTATTGGGGCCTAGATCGCCATCATTGAGCCGCTTATGATCCTGGCTGGTTACTAACGGCAGAATATGATTGCCATCCGTCATGACGATGAAACTGACTTCTATGCCTTGAAGAAATTCTTCGATAATAATTTCCTGTCCCGCGCTGCCAAGATGCTTCTCCACTAACAGTGCGCTCACAGCGGAATGTGCTTCTTCTCGCGATTGCGCGACGACGACACCTTTTCCGGCTGCCAGACCGTCAGCCTTGATGACAAGCGGGACCGGGTGTTGCTCGATGTAGGCGTGCGCCAAATCGGGATTTGTAAATCTCGCGTAGGCAGCAGTCGGTATGTGATGCCGTTGCATGAATTCCTTGGCAAAGATTTTTGAAGTTTCAAGTTGCGCAGCTTGCCGGGTTGGGCCAAAGATTTTCAGGCCAGCTGCCCGGAATGCATCCACTATACCGGCGGCCAAGGGAATCTCGGGGCCGACTATCGTGATTGCAATCGATTCTTTGGTTGCAAACTCGATTAATTCGGGTATGGAAGTCATCGGGATATTTTCCAATCCGGGTTCCAATGCAGTTCCTGCATTGCCCGGCGCCACAAATACTTTATACACGCGCGGCGAAAGGCTTAACTTCCAAGCCAAGGCATGTTCTCTACCACCGCCGCCGATCACTAATAGTTTCATAATGCAGGTAACTAGTGCCTGAAATGGCGGACACCGGTAAATACCATGGTGATCCCTTGTTCATCAGCCGCTGCAATCACCTCCTGATCGCGGATACTGCCACCCGGTTGAATAACGGCTGTAGCGCCCGCTTGAACGACTACATCCAGACCATCGCGGAACGGAAAGAATGCATCCGATGCGACAACGGATTCTGCAAGTGTCAAACCGGCTTGCTGTGCTTTGATGGATGCAATGCGTGCGCTATCGACACGGCTCATTTGTCCGGCGCCGATGCCCATCGTCTGGCCGTTGCGGCAAAATACTATCGCGTTGGATTTAACAAATTTCGCGGCACGCCAGGCAAACAGCAGATCATCCAGTTGTTGCGGTGTAGGTTTTAATTGCGTGACGATTTTTAAATCGGAAACAGTGATGTTTTGAATATCCGGCGTTTGTACCAGAAGACCGCCGCCAATCCGTTTCAGATCGTACGTATTGTTTCCTGCCTGTAACGGCAAAACCAGTACCCGGATATTGTTTTTCTGTGCCAGAAGTTGCTGCGCTTCCGGCGTGATTTCAGGAGCGATAATGACTTCAACGAATTGTTTTAGAACCGCTTCGGCGGTGTCTTTATCGATGCTCCGGTTAAATGCGATGATGCCGCCGAAAGCAGAGACGGGGTCGGTTGCGAACGCCAGTTGATAAGCGCGCAGCGTGGTTTCCGCAATGGCTATGCCGCATGGATTGGCGTGTTTGACAATCACACAAGCGGGGTTGTCGAAAGTTTTGACACATTCCCACGCTGCGTCGGTATCGGCGATATTATTGTACGATAGCTCTTTGCCTTGTAGCTGTTGGTAATTTGCCAGACTGCCGGGTGTGGGGGTTTCGTCCCGGTAGAAAGCCGCTTTTTGATGCGGGTTTTCGCCATAGCGTAAAGACTGTGCGATAGTGAAATTCAGATTCAGCGCATCGGGAAAATCTTTGTGCTGGTAATCATTGTCCAGTGCGGTTAAATAATTACTGATGGCGCTGTCGTACGAGGCAGTGTGCGTAAACGCTTTTTGCGCCAGTTGGAAGCGTGTGGCCAAGCTGATGGAGCCACTATTTTCCGCCAGCTCCTGGCTGAGCGGTAAATAATCTTGGGGATCGGTGACAATGGCAACTTTCAGGTAATTTTTGGCGGCTGCACGCACCATGGTAGGGCCGCCGATGTCGATATTCTCAATAGCATCCTCAAAACCGCAATCCGGGTTCGCGATCGTTTGCTTGAAAGGGTAGAGATTCACGATGACCAATTCGATATTGGGAATCGCTGCTTGTTCGAGCGCCAGCTGATGATCGGGTAAATCGTTACGTGCCAGTATGCCGGCATGAATCTTAGGGTGCAGCGTTTTGACCCGGCCGTCCAGCATCTCCGGGAAACCGGTATAGTCGCCCACTTCGATCACGTTGATTCCAGCTTGTTGTAATAATCTGGCGGTGCCGCCCGTGGACAGGATGGTGATGCCATGCTGAATCAATTTTTGGGCTAGTTCTATAATTCCGGTTTTGTCCGAAACACTGATGAGTGCGTATTTAATGGTCATTTAATTTGATATTGCTTCATTTTTTGACGTAGCGTGTTGCGGTTTATTCCCAGTAACTCAGCGGCCTGAGTCTGATTTCCTTTGGTATATTGGATAGCGATTTCAATTAAAGGCTTTTCAACGCTATGCATGACCATATTGTAAATAGGGCATGGTTTTTCCCCGTCCAGGTCATTGAGATATCCGCTGATAGCTTTGCGTATGCAAGATGCAATTTCATTTTCCTTGATTGCATTCATAAACTGACTACTCCCCCTCTTTGATATAACTCAATCGTTGACCTTTCTCAGCTAATGTAGAGAAAAACTTATTGGTTTCATAAATTTGCTGATC
>MSXT01000032.1 GCA_002083595.1 Proteobacteria bacterium ST_bin16
TGACCGATTGGCACGCTGATTTTCGCGTCATGACCGGGCAAAACGAGATCCGGTGGATACACGCGCACTCAAAACCCGAGAAACAAGCTGACGGCAGTATTATCTGGAATGGCTACGCCAGCGATATCACCGAATTAAAAAATATATCGTTGAAATTTGAAGCCTTACTGGAACTCGCCAGCGATGGCGTTCACATTCTCGATGAAGATGGCAATATCGTGGAATTCAGCCACGCCTTCGCTAAGATGCTGGGCTATTCCAACGAAGAAACCGCCCGCCTCAATGTGATGGATTGGGATGCGATGATTCCCAAAGATAAATTGATTGCGGCAGTCCGTGAAGTCTCGAAGACACCGCGTGTTTTTGAAACGCTGCACCGGCGTAAAGACGGCACGATCATGAATGTTGAAATCAACGCCAGCAGACTGGAGGTCACGGGAAAAATACTGATTTACGCTTCGTCACGCGACATTACCGGCCGCAAGCAGCACGAAAAAGAACAGGAATATCAACGCTTGCGCTTATCCAATATCATTGAAGGAACGCACATCGGCACCTGGGAATGGAATGTGCAAACCGGGGAAGTCATTTTCAATCAGCGCTGGGCTGAAATACTCGGCTATACCCTCGAGGAACTTGCCCCGACATCGATTGAAACCTGGCAGAAGTATGCGCACCCGGATGATTTGCAGCAATCCGAAACGCTTCTCAAAGATCACTTCGCCGGAAAAATTCCTTTTTACGAATGTGAAGCCCGTATGCGTCACAAAGCAGGACATTGGATTTGGGTGCTGGATCGCGGCAAAGTATCCAGCTGGACCGCCGATGGCAAACCGCTCATGATGTTCGGCACCCATCAGGACATCACCGAACGGAAAGAGCGTGAAACCATGCTGATCGAAGCGCGCCAGCAAGCGGAGGCCGCCAGTAACGCCAAAACCCGCTTCTTGGCGATGATGTCGCATGAAATCCGCACGCCGATGAATGCCGTGCTGGGCATGGCGTATTTATTAAGCAAAACCACCTTGGATCCGCGCCAAAGCGGGTATCTGCGCAATATTGAAGGCTCCTCCAATATTTTATTGGGCGTTATCAATGACATTCTGGATTATTCCAAAATCGAAGCCAACAAAATTGAATTGGATCATATCGCTTTCGATTTGAACACGATTCTGGAAAACCTGTCCGCCATTGCTTCAATCGCTGCAAAAGACAAAACCATCGACGTGCTTTTTTATGTCGAACCCAATGTACCCCGGCAGTTTATCGGCGATCCGCTGAGGCTCAGCCAGATTTTCGTGAACCTTATCAACAATGCGATCAAGTTTACCGATCGCGGCGAAGTCATCATCCGCATCGCCATCGCTCCGGCTGACGATGCCGATATCGCCACACTGGTTTTCAGCATCACCGATAGCGGTATCGGCATGACGCCCGGGCAAATGGCGCATCTGTTCCAAGCATTTACCCAAGCCGACTCATCCATCTCGCGGCGGTTCGGCGGTACCGGCCTGGGTTTGTCGATTTCATACCGGCTGGCGCAGTTGATGGGAGGCAATATCGTGGCCGAAAGCGAACATGGCGAGGGCAGCCGGTTTCATTGCACGGTTCAGTTACACTACAAAAATCAGCACCGGGAACCTTGGGTGACCATTCCCGCTCACTTGCAATCACTTAAGGTAATGATCATTGACGACCGTGCGGTCACACGCGGCGTCATCGCGGAAATTGTTCACTCCATGGGCTGGAGCGCGGTTGCTGTGGATAACAGCACGGCATCGCTCAGAATGTTCGCCGATCCCAGTCAGGTGCCGTTTGATTTGCTGTTGTTGATGACACGCTTAACCGATACGAATTATCGCGACACCATCCATGCGATAGAAGCTGCATTACCTGCGTCACGCCGTCCCAAGATCATAGTGATGAGCAATAATATCGATCCCGCGTTCTCGAATCAGTTTGAAGCCAATAGCACCATCAACGTGCTGATTAAACCTTTCACACCGCTGAATCTGCTGGATACCGTTGCCGCTTTGTTTAGCGAAACCGCACACCAGCAAGCGCACCAGCAAGCCATACCCGGCCAGCAGCAATTCAGCGGCGCCCATATCCTGATCGTGGAGGATAATGAATTCAATCAACTGCTGATCACTGAGTTGTTAACAAGCTGGGGTATCAAGGTGAGTCTGGCACAAAATGGCGTGGAATGCCTGGATATACTGAAAACTGCGGAGTCTTCGTTCGATCTGATTTTCATGGACATCCAAATGCCGGAAATGGATGGATTGGAAGCAACCCGGCGTATTCGCCAGGACTTGCACTTGAACGGCATCCCGATTGTCGCTTTGACCGCCAATATCATGGAACACGATCAACAGGAGTTTCTGACAGCGGGCATGAACGCTTACCTGCCCAAACCTTTCGACCCCAATCAGCTCATTCAAGTTTTGGATCAGTTTTTACAACCCGGCGGGCAAAAAACGCCAACCTGATTGCAGCGTTCCTTAATTCTCATCCAGCAACGCTTCCACCAGTTTCGCTTCTATCTCCAGATATTGCGCATTGCCGTTACGCGCAGCAGACGGTTCTTGCCAAGTCGGGTTCTGGCGTAATGCGCTGGTCAGCTTGCCCCAGTTTGCAGGCAATTTCTCGCTGTCGGCTTTGTCCACGTGTAATGTATCCTGCGCGGCATGACCACGGTGCATCAGTTTTTTCAGCAAATGCTTCTGACGCAGATACAAAACTTGCAGCGTGGCTTCGTCGGCACACTGCCATTGCGTGCCTTTGACGGTCGCTTTGATCTCGTCGCCGTAGCGCTTGAAGGTCGACCAGCCAGCGCCGGCGATTGCGCCTAACGCGCTGGCTGCGCCCAGACTCATGCCGCCGACCATCAAGTCAATCCCGGCGCCCGCCGCAGCGCCTTTGGCTGCGGCGCTGCCGAGATCCAACCCGTACGCTTTGAGGATTCCAGGCGCGAAAATATCCAGCTGCCATTGTCCGTTACTGACCGGGATTTTTTGGATGGCGACGTCTTTTTCCGAGAAATTGAAAATGGCTAATAGATCGTGCAAACAATGCTGCTCGGCCTTGCGGACAAAATCGTGCAACCGGTCTTCAACCAGCGAATGCGCGATTAAGTTATTCTGAGCGGATTTACTTTCGCGGTAGCAAGCAACCGTGACAATCAATCCGGCAACCCGCTTGGCGCCCGACAAACACAGCTGATTCCATAATTGAGCGCGGTAATCGATCAGCTTCTGCAATCGATCATAGTGAGATTCCACCAAGGTCTGCATCTTCTGATACAAGCGCTTTTCCGCTTCAAATGTAAACGCGACGGTATCGAATTCCAACGTGGCGTGCATGTGGAAAGCCGCTAGATGCTCGCGCCATTTTGCCAGTTCCCGGTCATGCCCGGCGATAAAGTTAAAGACCGGAATAATCGGTTTACTGACCTGCGTCAGAATCTCCAATTCCAGCCGGTATTTTTCCAGGAAAGGCTCGCGTACATCGATGATGTAGAGCAGGATATCGCTGCGCAATACCTGGCGGATTACTTTCGCTTCCTGTTCCAGTGCATCGTTGACCGTTACTTGCGCAATAAACTGCTCCAGAATCTGGATAGGAGACAACGATTTTGCCTTGGCTTGCAGCTTCCTGATATGCGCAAACAAAGCCCGGGAGTCCTCCAGACCGGGCGTGTCATACAGCTTCAGAACCGCTTCATTGTCCGCGGATATTGTCGCTTGCTCGACATGCCGCGTAGTACCCGCGCCGTCTTCAATCACACCAAATTCGGTGCTGCGCAGCATGGTGCGGATCAGCGATGTCTTGCCGGTATTCGTGTGTCCGACGACGGCTATATTCAGCAATGAGTCCGCCTGCGGATGCTGTGGATTAGGAATGTTCATGATTTACCGGGTGATGACATGTTCTGCCGGAATGCCGCAGACTTCCGCCAGACGAAACCAGGCGAATTCGCGCGCGCTGGTCACCGGCGCCGATGGCTTGCTCAACAGGATCAGCCACGGCTTAGCATTACTGCCATCGACCAGCTCTTTGATCAACCGCTGCACGCCGCGATCGGGTAAACGGTGCGCCGCCACGCCCAGCAACAACGGGCCGTTGAGATTCTTTATCAATGTCATGGCCTCGTCATGCGATTCCTGATCGACGATATTCAAGCGGCAAGCAACGGATTCCGGCCAGTGCGTGGCATCGTCCAGCTCAATGCCAAAGGCTTGCGCATTGGCCGGAATGGCGACATTCTCCGGCGGACGGACAACTTCCGCAGGCTTCATACCGGCCTGCGGATCGGCATCGATGACTTCCGCTTTCACTTCGCGCGCCATCAGACGCTGACGCAATTCAATGTAATAGGGTAAGTACAGATCGAGCTTGAAGCGGCTCTCACTCCATTGCTGCATGATCCAGGAAAACCCCAGCAGTAACAGACGCGGAAAAATACCGTACACCAGCAAAGCGCCAATCAAGAAAACCGCCCACGCGGTGCGCGTTTCCGCGTCTTGTTTGCCTGTCCCGATACGGCTGGCAACCGTCTGCGGGTTATCCGGAATTTTTAATCCCATCGCTTCCAATGGCGCGCCAAGGATTTCCGTGAGTCTTGGCAACGTGCTATCCGGCAGCAAGGTGGTGCCCCAGATGAAATTATATTGCCTGGCCAGCATGAGCAAGATCAGCAACACCAGACCGGCGGTTAAATAGGTCAGCCAAAACTGATGCGTCAAAACGCTGATACGCCATTTGCCCACAGTGCCGGTTAAACAACTTTCCCACCAGGCATGCGATGCCAGCGATTGAACTGTCGGATCTTTCTTGTGCCGGTAAGGCAACCAGCTGGCCAATTGCGCCACGATACCGCTGCTCAAGCTTTGCAAATTCAAAACAATGCCCGATAGCCACAGCAATAGCGAAATCATGTTGAATCCCAGCAGCACGGCCAGCAACCAATAAATATTCAATGTGGAAGATTCGCTGACTGCCTGGCTGGCTGCCAATCCACCCAAAACCAGCGCAGCAATCAGACAGATCCAGCGCGCCCGGGTAAACTGCTTACGCGGTTGCTGCAATACATCATCCAGCGCGTTATCGCGGATCAAGTGCTTAGCGCGAAGCGTCAGGCGATGAATAAATTCCGTATAGTTGAAGTCACTGGCCGCAGAATCAGGCATATTTTTAATGCCCTCATACGATAGCTCATCGGCTTTGGCGGACTCGATTTTGCGCAATTGTTCAATGCGCACTAAATCAGCAAAGGTATGTTTCTTCACTGACATGAAAAAATCCATTCCGGAAGAACGGCCATTCGAATCTCGTCGTTGTGGTTGATGTTGTGTTTCACAGGTATCAAAGAAAGGTTCGCCCGGATTTTCAGCAGAAAATTTGCTGCAAAACAAGCTAAAATTCGTTATCAGATCATTCAAAAATTGTGCAGGAAAATTCCATGAAGCCAGTTGCAATATTCAGACATATCCCCATCGAAGGGCCTGGCTATTTTGCCACATTTCTCGACAACAATCATATTCCGTGGCGCCTGATCAAAATTGACGCCGGAGAAAAGCTACCGGCCAGCATTGACGAATTCAGCGGCTTGGTGTTCATGGGTGGAACGATGAGCGTTAACGACGACTTGCCGTGGATTGAACAGGAATTGACATTGATCCGCCAGGCAGTTGCCGCCGATGTCCCTGTGCTGGGACATTGCCTGGGCGGACAACTCATGGCTAAAGCCTTGGGCGGCGCAGTCAACGCCAACCCGGTTAAGGAAATGGGCTGGGGCGAAGTTACCGTGCCGGATAATCCGGTTGCCCGGGCATGGTTTGGCGATCTGACAACTTTTAATTCATTTCACTGGCACGGCGAGGCGTTCACCATCCCGCAAGGCGCCACGTGCATTCTGTCCAGTCCCTACTGTGAAAATCAAGCATTTGCACTCGGCATGCACCTCGGTATGCAATGCCACGTCGAAATGACCGAACGGCTGGTCATCGACTGGTGCAGCGTCGGCGCGGAAGAACTCTCCAGTCTGAACGAACCGTCGGTGCAATCGTTGGAAGAAATTGAGAAGAATTTACCGGAACGTGTAGCGGCGTTAAATGTAGTAGCTGAGCGGCTGTACCGGAAATGGATTGTGAATTTGAAATAGCTATCTGACGATTTCAATCAATCCAACATATGTTCACCCAGCAGCAACTTTAGAAACTTCTCTCGCGTCACACTGGATGAATCGCGGTAAAGCTTGTATTTCGCATGCTGATCCGGTTGCTCCGGGTTGATTTCGATGCCCCAGAGCGGGGCGGTTGTTGTCGGCAAATTGGAATAGCGCACATCGACCAATACATTCGGTTGTTCCGGGCGGATAGCAAGGAATCCGGCGGAGAAATGGCTGAAGCGCGCGATATCCTGTGCCAGCACGGATGCAGCCGGTAGTCCATTTAAATCACGTTCCAGCACAAATTTCTCAATTGATTCCCCCGGATAGACACGCGGCTCGGAAAACAAACCGGCGCGAATGGCGTTCACATAGAATTTGCCTTCAAACTCGTAGATGGAGCGCCATAACACCAGATTAGCAAGTGTCGGTTTGACCAGCAGTTGTTCCGCACGATGCCCCCTTTCTGCAATCAATGTTTCCGCGATGGTTTCAGCGCGGTGCAATTGCATCCAGCCGAACGACAAATAGATCGCTGCAAGCAACAATCCGATACGTGCTGCGGTATGGCTGTATTTCCTGAAAGCGATCACGCCAGCAACCAGTAAGATCAACGTGAAAGCCGGATCCAGCACCGAAATGATATTCAACGCCACACGCGCATCGCTGACCGGCCAAAGCAGATTAGTGCCATAGCTGGTAAACGCATCCAGCACGCCACTCAAGCAATAACCGAGAAAGGTAAACAGATACAGCCGCGCAAAAGTCAGGCGTTTGCGCAAAAACGGCCAGAGCAGCAGCGCAACAATCAAAGCACCGAGCGGCACGAAAAACAGCGAGTGCGTGAAATGCCGGTGAAATTCGATATTCAACAGCGGATCATTCTCCGATTGAATCAGAATATCGACATCCGCCGCAATACCGGCAACAAAGCCCACGCCGGTTGCGATACGTGCTTCCTGTTGTTTAGCACCCGACTGTGCCATCGTGGCGCCGAGAAGTCCCTGGGTCAATAAATCCATAGTGTCGTAACGATAGTGAAAAAAATCTCTTTTGCAGATGATGCGTAGTATAAAAGAGGCGAGCGGTTCATTACGATTTATTCGCGCAAACACAGCAAAACAGAAAATACTGCAAGGCAATGCAGTTGTGATATCTTGTTACAGAGATGAGATGAGATGAAACGAAGCGAATCAGACCCGTATTAGTCGAATTAAAAGTCAATTCAATGCTTGCAATCCAATGCAATTGATACAATGGGAAAAATCTTAAAGACCGGACTCCTGATCCTGATCAGCCTGGCTGTTTTTACCGGGGCAGGTCTTTATGCTTTCCGCAATCCGTTGCTGGAAACTTTGATCGGCCAGCAGTTGAATAAGCGGGGCCTACCGCTGCAATCCATTGCAGATTTGGATCTCTCTTTCAATACTTTCCGTTTGAATGGTTTGTCGGCCGGTAAAAATAAAGAGTTGCGCCTGGATAGCATGCTCGTGACATGGAATGTGCCGGATCTGCTCGCCGGTAAACCAATTTCAATTGAAATCAGCGGTTTGCATGTGGCACTCGACCTGAACGCGGTGTACCCGCCGCTAGGTTCCGCTACACCCATGACTGCTGCACCTGAAAAAGGTATCAACCTTCCCTGGCTGCCAAACTTTTCACTCAAAGATTCGGCAATTCATTTGCATTCAACAGCAGGTGAAGCAACCATCGCGCTATCCGGCGGCATTGCGCAAAACCAGCCGGATGCACAGACAATGCACATGAGTGTAATCGTTTCCGGTTCGCTTGCGCACAGCAAAAGCTTATTGACGGCGACGCTGGATAGAAAGGGAAATCTTCAAGGCAAATTCGCAGTCTCTGAAGGTATGCTGGGCCTGCCCGATGCGAACATCTCCAGTTTCTCGGGTGAAGCGGCATTTTCGTTCGCGGCATTGCAGTTACAGCATATCCAAACCGAATTCACATTATCCGGCATCAAACTGCTGGGAAAAACAATCGTAAAACCCGTATCCGATTCCGCTGATAAAAATCCGGTGACGCCAGCGTTAGGGGATACAACCATCGATCGCATGACCCTGAAGGGCGATATCCGCGCGTCAGCACAATCATTGACAGGATCGCTGGATCTCGACGCCGACGGCGGTCAATATGCCGCGGAACCGCTCAAAGTTCAGCAATTCTCTGTTTCTTTACCCGTGCAAATCACGTCCAAACGGGATAATTGGCAAGTTACATTGCGCAATCCGGGGCAGATCACTTTTGGCAAGATCGATTCCAGCACGCCTGTTCATTTGCTGAATGCACTCAAATTTTCCATTCCCGAAGTGAATTTGGAATTGGCAAAAAGCTCGCAGGGCTGGTCATTTGCACACGATATCGCGATAATTCCTGGCAACCTGAACGTGCGTGTCGATCGCACGGAATCCTCCGCTATTGAAGCGCAGATTCATCCCGGAAAAATAACCCTGACCGGAAAACTCAGTGCCGGCACCGGTTACCAAGGGCGATTTACCATCAACGATGCAGGCTTCACATTGCCGCAATCCGATCTGCAATTGAAGGATTTTTCCGCCACCGTGCATCTAAATGATGCCGAGATCGGCACTGCCGCGGATTTTGCCATTGCCCGGCTGCAACACCTGGCACCCGAACCGTTATTTGCTGCGTTGTCTATCTCAGGCAGTATCCGCAATGAAGCGGCGGCTGGAGAACCAGCCGTGTATGCGCTGAATATAACGGGCGGCGTGCCGGATTTACGCTATTTAAAAATCAGCGGCCGTCATGCACCCGCGAATGGCGATGGCATGTTACAGGGGGAAATCATTTCTATCCGTTTCTCACCGGAGGGTTTGCAACCCAGCGTACTCTCTCCCGCTCTTGCGCAGCTTGAGGATGCCAGCGGACATCTCGGCGCCAACGTTCAATTCAAATGGTCCAAGGAAGGTGTGCAGAACAGTCAGGCCGCATTTGAATTACGTAACTTATCGTTTACCCGTGAAAATACAAAACTCAGCGATCTGAATGTCAGCCTTAATTTGGTGGATCTGTTATCTCCCCGCACCCCGCCGCACCAGACGGTCACAATCCGGCGGATTGATGCCGGTGCTCCGCTGGAAAATCTGCTGATCTCTTATCATATCGAAGGCACTAGCCCACCCCGCATCGCCGTCGAGAAGGCACAATTCTCCATACTGGAAGGGACAATAGCCGTCGAACCGACTGTCATCGATCCGGCCGCAGCGCGTTCTGACACGCTGATCCACATCAGCAATATCGACCTGGAAACTCTCTTCAATGTCATTAAGGTTGACGGATTGACTGGCAGCGGTCACCTCGACGGTCAGATCCCGCTGACGCTGGCGGAAAATCAAGTGACGGTCACTAATGGCCACCTTGCCGCCCAAGCTCCGGGGGTCCTGCGTTTCAAATCGGAAAAAGCCTCACAGCTGATGGCTTCCGCCGGTAAAGAAATGAATTTACTACTGCAAGCGGCGCAGGATTTTCACTATACCGAACTGTCGTTGAATCTCGATAAATCGGTTACGCACGATCTGGTAGCCAAACTGTCGTTGTTGGGGAATAATCCCAAGGTAAAAGACGGACGGGCATTCCGATTGAATATCAAGCTTGAAACGGATATCGATAAAATTCTGCAAACGATTAATCAGGGCTATAACTTATCGCATGAAATTCTGCGCGGCTCATTAAGGTTCCATTAAGTCCGTCCGCGCTAAATTGAAACCATGGAACACAGTATGCTAATTACCAGATTCTCAGTCAGAATAGAGTGTGAGAGTCCATCAGAAAAGGAGTGCAATCATGCGCAAAATTGATCGAATAACCAACGCGACATTAGTCACAGTCATCCTGATCCTGTTCAGCTTGGCGATCACGGCATGCGCGCCGACCGTTAAAGTGGAACCACCGCAAGAACCGATCACGATTAATCTCAATATCAAGCTGGATGCCGATATCCGGGTAAAGCTTGAAGAGCAAGCCAAAAAAGATATCGCGGCCAATCCTGGCATCTTCTGATATCAACGAGACGAGGAGAACACTATGCAGCGTATTGCACACATGACAGTTAAAAAACCTTTCGCAAAAATCGGCCACGCTATGCTGCTGGCATTCATGCTCAATGCGATGCCCGCCTGGGCTGACTCAATCGAGAGTCTGCGCGCATCGGGCGCGGTCGGCGAAAGCTACGATGGCTATGTCGTCGCGCGCGAACCAAGCGCCCGCGGGGAAGCGGATGAGATTAACGCAAAACGCCGGTCGATTTACCAGGAAAAAGCCACCGCCCAAGGAATCGATATCGAACAAGTCGGGAAAGTTTATGCTGAAGAAATCATCCGCAAAGTTCCATCCGGAACTTGGATTCAGCTAAATGGGCAGTGGAAACAGAAATAGCAGGCCGTACAAATTGCATTACCGTTAAAACCGACCAGCATCATTCGCGAGTACTGACGCTAAAAATCATTGTTCTATTTTTACCGGCGTCAGGTGCTCGCAGTCCAGACTAAAGAGATTCATCCGTTATCCCCCATCAACCGGCTGACTTCGGCATACCAGCTGCAATGTCGATAAGGCTCGGCACGCAACAACTCTTTGTAGTTATCCGGTAAATTATGCGCAATCGCCCGGAATTCCTGCTTATCCTGTTCCGTAATGATAGTCGGACCGATAAACGGGGTTTTGTTGCGGTGTAAATTCAAGTTGAATGATGGCTGGTGCGGCAAGTCAAAAAATCGAACCATGTCTTTTAATACTATTTCCCGTTTGAGATCGACGTCGACATCGATAAAAAACACGCGGTCTCGCCAATGATTATCGCGGATCAACTGCGTCGCCCGGTGTTCTATCTCCAGCCATTGCAGCAGATAAAACTGAAAGCGGCTAAGCGGCGATGGATAATGCTGAAACAATGCTTCCCGCCCGGTTAAAGCCCAGCGGAACAAGCGCTCTCCGCTATCACTCGCATATTCCGCAAACGGCAAGTGCAATGTACGAATGGCCTGCTCGCGTACAAATTCGCTTTTCGCTACGAGCAACGGATTTCGTACCAGGTGAATAAAACCGGGGTTGCGCAACAGCGCCCCAGCATGACGGTTAAAAGCTTTCAAGAAAGCATGATTCGATTCAAAATAAAACGGTTGCTGGCGGCCCGTGATAAAACGGCATTTACGATCCAGCACCGGGATCAATGCGCTGTCGTTACGCTGCGTATTCCATTCAATCGGTTTGCCGAACAGCGTGGGATTACCTGGCGTAAAGTACGGCTCGTGCGTGCTGTAACACTGCGTAATATTCTTTGAGAAGAAATCAGCGAGATAACTGGTACCCGAACGGCCGCTGGCGAGGGCGAATAGTGCAAGCTGAGTGTGACTCATAGCCTCGTCGGCGAACTATCCAGTAGCACCATAAACACCAATGTTGGCTTTCAACTGTATCAGGCGGGAGCGTAATGAATCAGCTCTACTCTTTATTTCAGAAACTTATCTTTGATTATCTGCGCAACAATCAATCCAGCGATCAATGCAATTACAGAATAAATAGTAATTTCTATTAAATCAGTCATTTGACAAGACATCCTATCTCAATCAATGCAAACGCAAGCATTTTATATGAGATACATGCAACCAATGGAAAAATATTCTCCGTACAAGATTCCTGAATTGGGAAATTCTTACCGCTGATTGACACCAGCTGAAATTATTCTCAAAATCGCGGCGCACGTTGATAGCGAAACATCTAATGGCATGCAAAGAGCACTTCTGTGGCATAAAGCGTGTGCCATCGCATTGGGATTGAATGGTAAAAGCCATGAAGCTACGCTTATAATAATAAGTGCGTATCTGTCACAAAACAGGAAGCATTGATGTTGATCGCAACGGATTTGTTACTTTAATTTAAGATTAATTTTTATAGGCTTAATACATATGAAGAAATTACTTTTTGTTGTTCTGATTTCCTTAGCGTTTACAAACAATCTGTACGCGAAAGGTAGCAAAGGCAGTAAAGGCAGCATATCAAAAGCGCCAGTGAGCTCTAAACCGGCCGCACAACAAAAACAAGCGAACACGAATCAACCTGCGTCAGCTCAGCAGCCAGCGCAAGCAGCTAACGCCAATGCACCAGCTGCAGCACCGAATGCACAGGCTCAAAACCCATCTCTTTTGCAATCCGCAATGCCCGCATTAGTCGGTGGTGCAGTGGGAAGCTATATCGGCAGCAAATTGGCCAGTGATGGCGAGGATGCAAAAGCAGCGGAAGAAAGCGCGGAAAAAAAGGACGAGCAGTTTTTAAAATAATAAGCCATAGCCGTTCGGCTTAACTTCATACACCCTGCCAAACAAAGAGCGTTACCATTCTTAACAACAAAGAAAGGTAACGCTCGAACCAATGAACCCTGGTACTAAAAAAACAACCTGATGAGCTTACCGGAAAATAATGGCAGCTCATTCAGGAATTTTTAGCGCCACTTGCCCAGAGTCACATATTCCATCGGTTTGCTAAAGCTAGATAACACCCTGTCCCAGCATGGCTTCAGCCACTTTGACAAAACCGGCGATATTGGCGCCATCGACATAGTTCACGCTGCCGTCGGCTTTAGTGCCGTATTTCAGACAGGATTTATGGATCGCCTGCATAATTTCTTTCAGGCGCGCATCGACTTCCTCGCGCGTCCACGATATCCGCATGGCATTCTGGCTCATTTCAAGGCCTGAAGTCGCGACACCACCGGCGTTACTGGCTTTGCCCGGCGCATAGAGCACTTTGTTGTGCAGGAAGCATTCGACGGCTTCCGCGGTCGATGGCATGTTGGCGCCTTCGGCCACGCAAATCACGCCATTCTTGACCAGCGCCCGCGCATCATCGCCGTTTAATTCATTTTGTGTAGCACAGGGCAATGCAACCTGCACCGGCACGTGCCAAGGCTTCGCACCCGGCAGGTAGGTGACATTCACGCGTTTGGCGTATTCGTCGAGACGGGCGTACAGATGATTTTTAACCTCGGCCAGAATCGCCAGCTTTTCGGGAGTGAAACCCGCTTCATCGACAATCGTGCCGCTGGAATCGGATACCGTCACCACTTTGGCGCCCTGCGACATGGCTTTTTCCACGGCAAATTGCGCCACATTTCCAGAGCCGGAAACCGAAACGCGCATGCCTTCGAGAGAACGCCCTGCGTGTTGCAATATTTCCTGGGCAAAGTAAACCGTGCCGTAACCGGTTGCTTCCGGACGTATCAATGACCCGCCAAAACTCAACCCCTTACCGGTGAATACGCAATCCGCGCGGTTGGATAACTTCTTCATCATGCCCGCCATGAAACCGACCTCACGCCCGCCCACACCGATATCTCCGGCAGGAACATCGGTATCCGAACCGATATGACGGAATAATTCGCTGATAAACGCCTGGCAGAAGCGCATGACTTCACCGGGGCTTTTACCTTTAGGATCGAAATCGGAACCGCCCTTACCGCCACCCATCGGCAGCGTCGTCAAGGCATTCTTGAAGGTCTGTTCAAACGCCAGGAATTTAAGAATCGACAGATTGACCGAGGGATGAAACCGGATACCGCCTTTATAGGGGCCAATCGATGAGCTGTGCTGTATGCGATAACCGCGATTGACCCGGACTTCGCCGTGATCATCCACCCAGGACACCCGAAATATAATCACCCGCTCCGGCTCGACCAAGCGATCCAGCAAACCATGCTCAGCATAACGAGGATGCTCCAATATGAACGGCCACAAACTTTCAATCACTTCCGTGACCGCCTGCATATACTCTGGTTGGTTCGGATTGCGCCCCGCCACATCGGCGCTGAACTCTTGAAGACTTTTATATTTCATTTTATTTCCCCGGTAAGTGAAAGGTTATCTGCAAATGGCCCAATTTTGCCAAATTAATGTACAAGCTGCACTGTATTTTTATTAAAAAGGGCATTTTTTAGAAGTTTTTTCTAATACGAAGATAAATTGAAATATCTACCCCTCTCTCGTCAAGGATAGGTGATGCAGGCTGTCTCGTCCATCAAAGAATCAGTCTGCGAAAAAGAAACTGAGGTTTCTTACAATTAATACAAATCAGAAAATGAACAAGATAAATGGTATCTCCATTATAAATCTAACTGCCAGACCTATTGTGGCGGGGCGTGCCAAGCTGCTAAAGTCGGGCTTCGATCTTCACTTCAAGGACCATCAAATGCGAAAAACGCGAATGATCATTGCCTGTTTGCTGATTTCCACATCAGCGATCGCGGCGGATATGGATAACCGGCAAACCCTTACACTCACCGAAGGTCAGCGTAGTCACGTGCTGGAGGAAATGCGGGCATTGTTGTCGGGCACACGGGATATTCTGGCGGCGCTTTCGACGGATGACATGGTAGTGGTCTCCAGGTACGCCCGTCCTTTGGGGTTGGGCATGGCGCATAAGGCCGAGGATCACCTCAAGAGTGTGCTACCCAGGGAATTCATGCAGCTCGGCATGTCCTTGCATCAGGATTTCGACCAAATTGCCGCAGATGCGGAATCCAAGAAGGACTCCAAACTTACGTTGCGGCAGTTGAGCGACGCCATGGCCAAATGCGTTGCCTGTCATGACGCCTATCAAATTCAAACCACGCCATTGCCGCTACAGCCGGTACAAGCTAAGGAACACGGGCACCATCATCATTAGGGCATGGCAAGATAGGTGCAAACCTCAAGGTTTTTCCGTTTCAAACAGTATGGCTTGCATTGGGTAGCGCATCGGATTCGAGCCGTATTCTTTCTTGAACGCCTCCGCCAATGCCGTAACGATTTCTTCCGGATCAACGCCGCCGCGATCCCTGATTTCAAATAACACGGGTGAGTACACCAGTGCCCGCGCAAACGCGGACACATCGAAAACGTCGTATTCATGGCGGTGAACCGATATCACGACGGGATCGAAACCGATCGTTATCAGCTGTTCCTTGAGTGGATCGATCCGGTGGCAGGAAACGGGATCGAACAGGAACCGGGGCGTATCGGAAGGGAAAAATTGCTTCAATACCTCGAAGCTCAAGCTGGCGAAGGGATTGTAGCGCTCCGAGTCCCAGACACGGAACAGGAAGCGGCTGTTGCGCTTCAACACCCGGTATGCCTCGCGGAACGCCATTTCCTGATCGAAAAACATGATGCCGAACTGGCACACTACCGCGTCGAACGCTGCGTCATCGAACGGCAGTGCCGTCGCATCGGCATTCTGGAATGTAACTTGTTCGCCGGGAAGAAATTTGGTGCGTGCCAGATCCATCATCGAATCGCTGATGTCGATTGCGGTCAGGCGGGAATCCTTAGGTAGCAAATTACGTAAATGCCGGGTAACAATGCCTGTGCCTGCGGCAATTTCCAGCACATCGCGGGGCGATTGTTCCGCAATGCGCCGCGCGGTGTCGCGTCCATAATGCTCAAACAGCACCGGCCCCAAATCTCGATCGTAAGGAATGACAACCTCGTCAACATAACCTGCCATAGATAATTCTCCGTAGAAAAATTTGTAAAAAAGAAAGCTCGAGCGCTTATTTCACGACCGGCTCGTCAAGTCTCGCCGGTACGGCTGCAAGGGGAAATATTTGATGGTTATGAATCATGAGCCGCCGAGGTTTTGGCTGCTGGCGGCTGTTTGCCCTGAAAGGTTTTCCGCCATTCGCCCGGTGTGACACCGAACCGGTGCCTGAAGTGCTGACGCAGCGACGTCGCGGATTGGAAACCGGCCTGCGCTGCAATGGCATCAATCGGCAAAGAAGTGGATTCGAGCAACTCCTGGCTGCGCTGTAAGCGCTCTGCCGTCAGCCATTCGCCCACCGGCATTCCCGTAGCTTTGTAAAACTGCCGCGTAAAAGTGCGGCGGCTCATTTTGCTGTACTGTGCCAGTTCATCCAGACTGTGCGTTTGATTCAAATGATTTCTCAGGTAATCCAGCAACGTGTTGATGCGTGTATCTTGCGTTGAAACAGGAACGGGCCGTTCGATAAACTGCGCTTGACCGCCTTCCCGGTAAGGTGGAATCACCATGCGCCGGGCCAGTTTGTTGGCAATCACACTGCCGTAGCGCTGCCGCACTAGGTATAAACAGCAATCGATCCCGGCGGCGGTCCCTGCGGATGTAATCAAACGATCATCGTCGACATACAATGCATTGCTATCCAGTTTTACATCGGGAAAGCGGCGCATGAAATCCTGTTCGAATTCCCAATGCGTCGAAGCTTTGCGGTTTTTCAGCAACCCGGCATGTGCCAGCACATACGTGCCCAGGCACAATCCGACAATCTGGCTGCCGTGCGCGTAAGCTGCCACCAGAGCATCCAGCAATGATTGCTCGGGTTTTTCGGCTGGATCGCGCCAGGAAGGCACGATGATGACATCGGCTTGCGCCAATTCGTCCGTGCCGATCGTCGATTCAACCATCAATCCTTCGCTGGAGCGCAACTTGCCGGGTTCGTACGCGTAGATTCTGAGGTCAAAAAGCTTCTCGTCGTGCAGCAGATCGCCGAAGATGATGCACGGTACAGACAAATGGAACGGACTAAAGTTGTTGAAAGCAATCACCGCGACTAACGGAGCGGACATGATGAAATCCTGCGGATGGAACGATTTTTACCGGTCATGGACGGCCTCCTGGCAATGCGGGTAAACAATCGGACAATATTCAAAGTTGAACGATCTGGCAAGGTGAATTCATCGCTCGCTCCGTGTCGATTTAAAAACTATAGGTTTCGCCATCTTCCGGAACCAGTACCCGCTGCGTCATGGCTTTTTCGCTCAGAAACTCGCACAGTTCCTTTCGGGTAAGTGTGGCGTGGTTCACCGCTTCCATGTGGCTAGCGATGACCGTCGCTTCAGGTGCGGCTTTGTATACTTCGTAAATATCCTGCTTGCCCATGATAATAGATTCGTTACCGATGACCTGAGCATCGCAGCTATTCAGCACGACGACATCGGGATGGTATTTTTTCAGGCTGTCCCCAACTGCTTGACACCAGACGGTGTCTCCGGCGATATACAACGTTTTCTCATCCGGGTGTCTGAATACGACGCCACTGACTTCCCCCAGTAAGGCTTTCATGTCTTCCAGAACCTTGGGCCTGCCGTGCTGGCCCGGGGTTTTGATCAGGGTGATGCCTTCAAAGCGGGTATTCTCATCCATCACGCGAATATCGCTGAAGCCCGCCGACCTGATTGTCTGCGCGTCTTTTTCATGTTGTACGAAGAATGGGATGTCCTTGCGGATAGCCTGTTGGGCTGTTTCGTCCCAGTGATCCGGATGATCGTGCGTCAGAATGACTGCGTCGGCATCGACGATTTCGCAGACCGGCATCGGCAGCTCAGCCGTCGGATTGCGGATGTGATCGTTGATAGTGCCGCCGAATCCAGGTACCGCCCCTTTCTCCGCCAGCCATGGGTCAATTAGAAATTTTTTTCCCGCATAATCAATTTTTAAAGTTGCGTTGCGGATTTGTGTAAATTGCATGACGATATACTCCTTGGCTATGTTGATTCGGAATATTATGAGCAAGCAGCGGAAAAAATAGCAGTGTCCCGCGGGACATTTCGCATGCAATCCGGGCCAAAATTATGGAGGTTTTTTATATGACCCAGAGTCATTCTGATGACACAAAAATAGCGGTCGAATCATCAATCATGAAAAAAATTTCCCGCAGAAAAATGATCCAGTTCGGTGTATTGAGCGGTCTAGCCAGTGCGCTTGGCATCAATGGTAGTTTTGCCAAAGCATCGGTGCTGATACCGACTCCCAATGAAACCGAAGGGCCGTTTTATCCGGTGAAAGATCAACAAGACAAAGATGCCGATTTAACGCAAATTAAGGGGCATACCGCTGCTGCGCAAGGCCAGCACATTGTGGTGAGCGGTCAAATTCAGGATATTGCGGGACATCCCGTTGCACAGGCCACATTGGATATTTGGCAGGCTGATGCCCATGGACGGTACCATCATCCGCGCGATCCTAATCCAGCGCGTCCGGATGAAAATTTCCAAGGCTGGGCGATCATCCGTAGCGACGAGAACGGTTTATTCCGCTTCAAGACAGTGATGCCCGGCGCTTATCCCGCCAGCGGATCCTGGATCCGGCCGCCGCACATTCATTTTAAGGTGTCAAAACCAGGTTACCGTGTTATGACGACGCAAATGTATTTTCCCGCCGAGAAGCTCAATCACAGCGATTTATTGTTGAATGCAAAGTCCGAGCAGGAACGAGCTGCGATGACGGCGCGGTTGGTCGCCAAGCAAGGCAATTTACCCGTTTACGAGTACAATATCGTTCTTGATTTACTTCGCCAATAAAACATGACAACCAAACACAATACATTGCTCATTCTGGGTTCCGGACCTGCCGGTTATACCGCCGCAGTCTATGCCGCGCGCGCCAATCTGAAACCGGTCTTGATCACCGGATTGGCGCAAGGCGGACAGTTGATGACCACAACCGATGTGGATAACTGGCCAGCCGATGCGATGGGCGTGCAAGGCCCTGAACTGATGGAGCGGTTTCAGAAGCACGCCGAGCGTTTTCAAACTGAAATTATTTTCGACCATATTCATACCGCAAAACTGACGGAAAAACCGATTACGCTGATCGGCGACCAAGGCACTTACACCTGCGATGCGCTGATCATTGCGACCGGTGCTTCCGCACAGTATCTCGGTTTGCCGTCAGAAGAAGCGTTCATGGGACGCGGTGTATCCGGTTGCGCGACCTGCGATGGGTTCTTCTACAAAGGGCAGGATGTGGCCGTGATCGGTGGCGGTAATACCGCAGTGGAGGAAGCGCTTTATCTGGCCAACATCGCGCGCAGTGTGACCGTGGTGCATCGACGCGATCAGTTCCGCTCGGAAAAAATTCTGATCGATAAATTGATGGAAAAAGTCCGCAACGGCAATATCAAACTGGCATTGAATCATGTGCTGGAAGAAGTGCTCGGCGATCAATCCGGCGTGACTGGCATGCGCATCAAAAGCACGCAGGACAATGCCACACAGACGATCAATTTGCAGGGCGTATTCATCGCCATCGGCCATAAACCCAATACCGATATTTTTACCGGCCAGTTGGATATGGAAAATGGCTATATCGTCACACGCGGCGGCGGTCAGGGCAACGCGACAGCGACTAGCATTCCCGGTGTTTTTGCTGCGGGCGATGTGCAGGATCACATTTACCGCCAAGCTGTTACAAGCGCCGCGAGCGGCTGCATGGCGGCATTGGATGCGGAAAAATACCTCGATCATTTGAAATAGCTCATGCACCGGGAACCCTGCGGCAAGCAGTCAGTGATATTTGATGAAGGACAAGAACTCCACGGAAGATGATGATGAAATGGCGCTGTTTCAAGCCGCGATGCGCGACGTAGCGCCGTTACCCGCCACCGGCACGGTGGTCCAGCATAAGCCCTCTATCCCGCCGATTCCCCGGAAAAGCATTCTGCAGGAACAGCTCGTTACAGCAGATACGCTTTCTGATCATATCGCCGTTGAAATGGAAGCAGGTGACGATTGGTCCTATGTGCGCCCCGGTATGCCGCGTCTGACATTGCGGAAATTGCGGCGCGGTCACTGGGGGATTCAGGACAGTCTCGATCTGCATGGGTTTACTCGTGACGAAGCCAGGCAGGAATTAAGTATTTTCCTGAATGCTTGTTTGCAAAATAAGTTTCGCTGTATCCGCGTCATTCACGGGAAAGGATTGAGCTCGAAGAATCGCGAACCGGTTCTGAAAACCCGGATTGGAAACTGGCTGCTGCAACACGCGGATGTGCTGGCTTTTTGCCAAGCTAGGGCGGGAGACGGCGGTGGCGGTGCAATCCTGGTTTTGCTTAAAAGCACAGCATAGTTTGATCGGATCTTACCTTTACAGCGAAGGACTCGATTCCTGCGGAAAAGCTTTTTCGTATTTGCTTTGGCACTCAATACAGCGCTGTGCGGACGGGTATGCCAGTAAACGTTCAAACCCGATTTCATTGCCGCAATCAATACAATCGCCGAATTCCAGCTCGTTGAGATACTCCATCGACATTTCCAGCTCGCGCATCTCGTTGATCTGCCGGTCGATCAGCGCGGTATCGATATCGTCCGGGGTATTGTTTATATATTCCGCCAGCTCAGAATCACGGATACCGCTGGTATGCGCCAATTCATTTTGAACCTCTTCCTGCAACGCAAGATATCGCTCATGGAGTGCGGTTTTTAACTGCGCTAACTGATCTTCTGTGAAATTTGCCATTCAGTCTCCTTTCAATTTTAGCTTTCATATATTGTCTGAGATGTGATTTTCAATCCTTGATCGAAGTCAAATGAACATGTCTCCATCACGGCTCTACCGGATCAAACCGCTTGTAAATGCTTCAAATCAGCGATCACTTCGGCAGAGTTACGGGCTGCACTCGCTGACAGATACATCCTTGCGATTTTTCCCTGCGGATCGATCAAGAAAGTATTGCGCTGGGCGAATTTGATAATGCCCAGATTAATCAGGGAATGATAACGTGCCGCCGTTTCGGTTGTGGTATCCGCCAGCAATGGAAATTGCAGCTGAAACTTCTTAGCGAAATCAGCATGACTGTTTGTGTCATCGACACTCACGCCGACCACGTCAGCGCCCAAGTCCACTAATTCCTGCAAGCCGTCACGAAAAGCGCACGCTTGTTTGGTGCAACCGGGCGTATCGTCCTTGGGATAAAAATACATTGCCAGCCATTTGCCGTGAAAATCAGCCAAAGTGTGCGTCTTTCCATGCTGATCAGTCAATTTGAAATCGGGCGCAAGCTGACCCAGCTCGAGTGACTTTCTATTTCTGGAAAAAAACCAAAACATGAATCCCAGCGTGAGGATTGATAAGGTAATAGCCAACCATTCCATCATATTGTCGTCCTTATTCGTTGTTATTCGGATGCCGCAGCGGCCAGGCCCATAGCCGTAATAATACAATAGCCAGTAACGCCAGCAGACTGGCGAACATAAATGCGGCCGCCGCGTTGTATACGTGCCATATCACCCCGAACAATAGCCCCGCCGGGATGGCCGCGATACCGCTGACCAGATGATACCAGCCAAAAGCGGTACCACGTTCGTCAGGCGCAGCATAATCGCTAATCAACGCACGTTCGGCGCCCTCGCTCAAACCCATCAGCAAACCGTAAAAAACACTGATGATCCATAGCCCGGTGCCCGTTGCGGTCTGACTCAGCGCCAGAAACGATAGTGCGAGCGCAGACCAGCCGATTAGAATCAATGCGCCACGGCCGAAATGATCGGCTAATTGCCCTCCCTGCGTGGAAGTAATCGCCTTGGCGAGATTGAGCGCCGCCCATAGCAGCAGTAATTCAACCACACCGATACCTAACTCATGACCGAATAGCAAAATAAAAGTTTCAGAGGCGCGTGCGAAGGTGAACAGCATCAGTACCCATAAGTAATGCTGCATCGGCACGGATAAGGCAGACCAGCGCAACGGCGTAAGTACCCGCTGCGCTGTTGGAGATGGGACTTGGCTGGCCGTGGTTTCTTTCACTCCCGCGCCCAAAAGCGCCACCGCAACAAAACCGGGTACTGCCGACCATAGAATCACTTCACTCAGACTTAAATCCGACCACGCCAGAATAGCCGCAGCCGCCAGAGCACCGGCAACCGCGCCGGCATTATCCAATGCGCGATGAAAACCGAATGCATAGCCGCGGATCTGAGGCGGTGTCGCATCGGCGACCATCGCATCACGCGGCGCGCTGCGCAATCCCTTGCCAATACGATCCACGCTCCGCAGCAATAATACAGCCAGCCAGGAACCCGCCAAGCCAAGGAGTGGACGCGCCAGATTGGAAAGCGTGTAACCCGCCAACGCCAGCTTTTTACGCCGCCCGCTCATCACATCGGAATGCCGTCCCGCCCATAACTTCAGAAAACAGGCCAGTGCATCCGCAACCCCTTCGATCAATCCCAGCGCAATCGGCCCCGCAGCCAGTACAGTTGCCAGCAAAATGGGGATCAATGGCACCACGATATCGGATGCAAAATCATTGAAAAAACTGACTAATCCTAGAACAACAACTGTTCTCGGCAGTTTCTCTGAAGTTTCTGGACTTGGAGGATCCGGCTGATCAGGTTTATTCATGGTGTGATATTAGCGTAAAATATCAAGTTCGCCCTGGTAGCTCAGTGGATAGAGCAACCCCCTCCTAAGGGGTAGGTCGCACGTTCGATTCGTGTTCAGGGCGCCATAAGCAGCACATAATAAATATGTGCCCTAAAGACGATGAGATCAATTATATCCGGTTGGTTGATGTTTGATTAAACTGTGCCAATCGTCATCCAGCTAGCGCATCCGCACAGTTATACCGGATTCAGGTGGTAAAAGAAGAAGTGGACTGACAGAACGGATTCAAAATCGCGAATTTCGCGCTCTGTTCTTATGTGATTGCCAGATGCGCAATGCCAGAATTAAGATCCTGCGATTTAGCTTCAGCGCCTTCCAGCTTAATTTGCAGGCGCAGTTCATTCATTGAATCCGCGTTACGCAATGCGTCTTCATAACTGATTTTTCCCGCTTCATACAGCTCGAATAGCGCCATATCGAAGGTTTGCATGCCGAGTTCACGGGATTTTTTCATGATATCTTTGATCTCGTGAACATTTCCCTTGAAAATCAAATCCGCGATCAGGGGCGAATTAAGCAGCACCTCGATCGCGGCAACTCGCCCTTTGCTGTCTTTGGCCGGTATCAACCGTTGTGCAACGAGGGATCGCAAATTCAGCGATAAATCCATCAGCAACTGTGCCCGGCGTTCTTCCGGGAAGAAATTGATGATCCGGTCCAACGCCTGGTTGGCGCTGTTGGCGTGCAGCGTGCCCATGCACAGATGACCGGTTTCAGCGAAGGCAATCGCATGTTCCATGGTTTCACGGTCACGGATCTCGCCGATGAGAATGGCATCCGGCGCTTGCCGCAAAGTGTTTTTCAGCGCCGCTTCCCACGATTCGGTATCGACGCCGACTTCCCGCTGCGTAATAACGCAGTTGATGTGCTCGTGCACATATTCGACCGGGTCTTCGATGGTGATGATATGGCCGTAGCTATTTTTATTGCGATGCCCGATCAGTGCGGCCATGGATGTGGATTTTCCCGAACCGGTGCCGCCGACAAAAATGACCAGGCCGCGTTTGCTCATCACCACTTCTTTCAGCACTTGCGGCAACCCCAAATCGTCAAATTCGGGGATTTTGGTAGTGATGGTACGCAGCACCAAACCAACCCTTTGCTGCTGCACAAAGGCATTAACCCGGAACCGCCCTATTCCGGCGGGACTGATTGCGAAGTTGCATTCCTTGGTGGCATCGAACTCCACCGCCTGTTTGTCGTTCATGATCGCGCGCGCAAGCATTTCGGTATGTTGCATGCTCAAGGATTGTTGCGATACCGGTGTCATTTTTCCGTCAATTTTCATCGCTGGTGGAAAACCGGCGGTAATAAACAAATCGGAGGCTTTCTTGCTGAGCATTAAGCGCAGTAAATCCGACATAAATTTTGATGCTTGTTCCTTATCCATAATGCACTCCCGGAATTCAACTCAACTGAACTGGCCGATCAACCCCTGAAATTATCTTTATTCATCGCTTGCGTTCTGGCTTCGGCCATTGAAATCACGCCGCGCTTCACCAGATCGGTCAAATTCTGATCCAACGTTTGCATGCCAGCATTTTGGCCCGTCTGAATCGCCGAATACATTTGCGCAACTTTTCCTTCCCGTATCAGATTACGGATTGCCGGTGTGCCAATCATGATCTCATGCGCCGCCACGCGGCTTTTGCCATCCTTGGTTCGCAACAATGCTTGAGAAATTACCGCACGTAACGACTCGGACAGCATCGCACGAATCATTTCCTTTTCTTCGGCAGGGAAAACATCAATGATACGATCAATCGTTTTAGCGGCGGAACTGGTATGCAATGTGCCGAAAACCAAGTGACCAGTCTCGGCCGCCGTCATCGCCAAGCGGATGGTTTCCAGGTCACGTAACTCACCAACCAAAATAATATCCGGATCTTCCCGCAAGGCTGAGCGCAAGGCATTCGAGAAACTCAGGGTATCCTTTCCCACTTCACGCTGATTAATCAGACACTTCTTGCTTTCATGTACAAACTCGATGGGATCTTCAAGAGTCAGGATATGTCCATAATCATTTTCGTTGATGTCGTTGATCATTGCCGCCAGCGTGGTTGACTTGCCTGAGCCGGTGGGGCCTGTCACCAAAACCACCCCGCGCGGTTGCTTGGCAATTTCAGCAAATATTTTGGGCGCTTTAATATCTTCCAGGCTCAATACTTTTGACGGGATCGTCCGCATCACTGCGGCGGCGCCGCGTTGCGTATTGAAGGCATTGACACGAAAACGGGCGAGGTTCGGCACCGCAAAAGAAAAATCACACTCCAGGTGCTCTTCATAAGATTTTCGCTGACCGTCGTTCATAATGTCGTACACCATCGCATGTACTTCCTTATGCCCCATCTCCGGTAGATTGATGCGGCGGATCTCGCCATGCACCCGGATCAGGGGTGGCATTCCGGCCGATAAGTGCAAGTCCGAAGCGCTATTTTTAACGACAAATGCAAGCAGCTCTACGATATTCATAGTGACACCCTCTTGTGACAATGCAAAATGTAACGTGAAACATTTGGATAAGAATTGATGACCGCAAGGATCAGGATCTGAATCAACCCGCTTGTTAACGGATAGGGGCAATAAAAAATTGAATGCAGCTGGTTTAGAAATTCAAGCTTCTTCAGATCAGCAGTTATAAGCATTACATCGATTTCTATGCCGTCTGGTTGACGGCATCGCTGATCCGGTGAGCCCAGGCTGTAGCTTCCAGTTCCAATCGGGTGAATTCTTCCATGCTGAGAAATCCCAGTTCCAACAGCATCGTTGAAGCTATTTCGGATTCACCTTTTTCATACGCTTCGATCAATGCAAGTTGATATCCAAGCGATCCGCGGCGCGTCAGCAAGGCTTCGCTCATGTCTTTTTGTATACTGAGGGTGCCCACAAGCTCGGACATCTCGATTCCCAGCAATGTATCCAGCAATGACAAAACACCGACCATAAACGCGCGATCTTGGTGGTTTTTATCATGTGGGCGATCCGCGATGGCAATCGACTCCAATAGTTTGCCCCGCACGGTTGCTGTTTGCATCAAGGCATCGGAAGTGCCGCCATCCCTTTGCTTGGCGGCGTAAAGCAGAATCTGCACCCAGCGTTGCAGTTGCTTGCGGCCCAGAATCATAATGGCCCGTTTGATCGAGTTAATCGTGCTCGGCAAGCCATTGGCAGCCGAATTCACCATGCGCAAGAGGTTATAGCTCAAACCGGGCTGGTATTTGAGTTCGTTCTCAATATCGCCCACCTCACTATCTCTGACCACCAGCAACAAAAGCTTCAACAGGGATAGTTTGGATGGATCAATCCGTTTTCCCGAAATAATCTCCGGTTTTGCAAAATAGAATCCTTGCAGCATTTGAAAATTCAGTGCAATGCAGTTTCTGGCAATCTCCTGGCTTTCAACTTTCTCGGCTAACAGCAGCACCGGCCAGCGCCTTAATCGCTTCACCAGACTCAGCAAATCCTGCTGGCTCAGTGCCGTAATATTGATCTTCACCACATTAATGAGCGGCATGATGCGATCAAATCGCGCATCCAGGTGGGTCACATTGGAAAGCGCTAGCTGATAGCCTTTTTGTTTCAGAAAGGAACAGCGCTGAATGATCTCATCGTTAATTTCCACGCTTCTTAAAATTTCCAGCACGACATGTTTTTTGGGCAGCATGCAAATGGTATCGTTAAGCAGCAACTTGTCGTCCACCTTAATAAAACCGCGCCGCTTACCAATGACATTCTCTATGCCTAACTGCCCATAGGTATCGATAATGACGTTTGCGGAAGCTGCGGAGTTATCGGTTATCGAAACGACATTGTGTTGATCGGAGCGGAATAAAAGCTCATATGCCACCAAATTTTTTTTGTTATCAAGGATCGGCAATCTGCCTAGATAAACTTCCATCCCATCTGCTCCTGTAACTTTACGCTGTCCTGCTGATTTTTGTTTATCGTCCCGGATAGGATCAACTTGAGCTTTTGTTTTATGGAAATAACATGATGAAATAATTCAATTAATATGAAACTTTATAATGCCATGATGATTAGCGTATGGCGTTAAATACCTCGTTAACTTGCAATTTCGCCACCGTCATTACCGACTCGACAATTTCAGCCGATAAGCCCAGAAAACTCCAAGCCTGAAGTGCGCGATCGGAGATAGTTTCTTCGTGCTCTACCGGTTGGTTGGTACAAGGTTGAATATAGCTGGCAATATTGACTGCCGCACACAATGTGCTGGCGTCATACTGGAACTCCTTTTCTTGCATCGGATTGAATTGATATTCAACCATCTTGCATATATTGACCGGTAGTTTCCATTGCTTCAGTAGTTCCGCGCCTAGTTGCGCATGGGTGAAACCGAAGATCTTGCGTTCCGCCTGAATTGCCGCGTCTTCGCCTTGATTCATGCAGCTCAATACTTTGGCCGATTCCTTCGGATATTGACTGAAAAGAATTAATCGCCCCACGCCATGCAACAATCCGGCGATAAAAAAACGCTCCCGGCTGTCGACACTGGAAGCCAATAAGCGCGCAGTAACTCCGCAGGTGATACTGTGATTCCAGAAGGTATCCATGTCCATCAGATCCGGTGGAATGTCCTTGAATGTAGAGGTCACGGATGTGGCAAGAACCAGATTGCGCAGTTCTTTATGCCCGATAATGGCAATCGCTTTTAAAACGGTTTCCACTTTTCCAGAAAAACCAAAATAGCTGCTATTGGCAAATTTCAATATCTTTGCCGTTAATGCGGGATCGCTTGAAATAACACGCTCCAGCTCAGTATTGGTTGCTTCTCCGGAGTCGATCAGGTCATTGACGCGAACCACAACATCAGGCAATGAAAAAATTGAGCGAACGTTAGTCACTATCGTGCGTGGATCATCCATTCAGGTCTCTGTTAAGAAGAAATAAAAAGGGGTCTTAGGAGGTTAAATACTCGCTAAGATTAAACTAAAACCGGAAGGGTTACGCTGACGATTAAACGGGGAAAACTATCGGATTTCGTCGAGAAGGATCATTGGGACGGGAAGTGTATTGCGAAATACTTTATTTCTTAGCGGAAATAAGCGCTTGATATTTTGCTTGCAGTTGTTCTTTACTTTCAATCACAGCGGGATTGAGCGAAATGCAATCAACCGGACATACTTCCACGCATTGCGGCTCGTTATAATGTCCGACGCACTCGGTGCACAAGGCCGGATTGATGCGATAAATTTCCTCGCCTTGGGAAATGGCGCCATTCGGGCACTCGGGTTCACAAACATCGCAATTGATACACTCATCGGTAATGATTAATGCCATTTAATTCTCACAAAACTATTGATTAACAATCTTCTCACGCAGCTTTTGTGCCACCAAGGGATGTACAAATGCATCCGCATTCCCGCCCAACGAAGCGATCTCACGCACCATGGTCGCGGAAATGAACATATATTGTTCGGAGGGCGTCATGAACAAAGTCTCGACATCGGGATACAAACCACGATTCATCCCCGCCATCTGGAATTCGTATTCAAAGTCGGACGCCGCGCGCAAACCACGCAAAATGATGCGCGCATTCTGCTGTTGCAGGAAATTCATCAGCAAGCCGGAAAAGGGCATAATCGTGACATTTGCACAGCCGGACAAGACCTCCTGCGCCATGTCCACGCGCTCTTCCAATGTGAAAAATGGCTTCTTGCTGCTGCTCACGGCCACCGCCACCACCACTTGATCGAACAAGCGCGCAGCTCGCCGGACCAGGTCCTCATGTCCGCGGGTTATCGGATCAAAGGTGCCGGGATAAATCGCCTTATCCATTCTGCGCCAGCTCCAGCAGCTGGCAATGCACACTGCCGGCTCTTGTGTTGCGCCTTACCTGCCATTGCGCATCCGCAGTCCAATTGCCTTTGGCCTCAGCATAAACCAGTCCGCCCGTTTCAAGGTGACATGGCAATAAAGGCAGCAATTCCGGCAACAACGCCAGACGGTAAGGAGGATCGAGAAAAATAACATCAAATTTCCGCGCATCCGACTTCAAAAAATTCATCGCATTCATCATCACCAGCTCAATCTGTGTTGCTTGCAATTTTTCCTTATTCTCTCGCAACATGCGATAGATTCCCGCATCCGCATCCACCATCACCACCGATGCCGCACCGCGAGATGCTGCCTCGAAACCTAGCGCCCCGCTTCCGGCAAATAAATCGAGACAACGCATGCCGCTCAAATCTTGTCCCAGCCAATTAAACAGCGTTTCACGGATTCGATCCGCGGTGGGTCTTAAATCGGGATGCTCGGGAAAAGCCAGTAAACGGCTGCGCCACTGACCGCCGATGATACGAACTTTTCCTCGAGTTAAAGCCATCGGCACAAACTTTATTCGATCGCACCCACGATCACAGTCACCATACCGTCAGGCTGAATCCGGCGTTGAAATGCCTGCCGGATCTGTTCGGTGGTAACTGCCTCAACGGCTTCCAAGTAATCCGTCAAATAGGTCAGCGGCAAACGATAAAAACCGATCACGGACAGAAAACCCAATATTTTGCTATTGCTGTCGATACGAAGCGGGAAGCCGCCGATAATATTTTGCTTCGCCGCCGTTAATTCATCCTCGGTCGGACCTTGGGCGACAAAATCTTTCAGCACTTTGTGCGTCAAAGCCAATGCTTCTTCCGACTGTTCCTTTTTGGTTTGCAAACCGATCTGAAACGGTCCTTGCTCCTGATAAGGAGAAAAGAAACTATACACACTGTAAGCCAAGCCGCGCTTCTGGCGAATTTCTTCCATCAGGCGCGAAACAAATCCGCCGCCGCCCAGAATGTGGTTGCCGACCAGCAGGGGAAAATAATCCGGATCGCTACGCCGCAGTCCCGGATAGGCCAGCTGGATATGACTTTGCGTTGCAGGATGGGGAATTCTTTTTATCCCCGCTACCGGGATTGATACCGGTGCAATCCCGGTCTTCGCGCCATCGGCAGGTAAATTGCCGGTGAGTGACTCCGCAAGCGCTGCCGCGTCAAGCCGGGTGATGTCGCCCATGATGGCGATCACGGCATTCTTGGCGACATAATAGGAACGGTAAAAAGTCAGTAGATCCGCGCGCTGCAATCGATTCAACGGCTCAATCTCACCCATCTCATTGAATCCGTAAGGATGATCGCCATACAGCATTTTCATCAATTCACGATCACCGATGTAATCCGGTTTTGTGCTGGACTCTTTGATACTGGCAATGATTCTGGCTTTTTCCCGCACCACAACGTCTTGCGGAAATTCCGGATGCTGAATAATCCGCGCCAATATATCGAGCGCCTGCTTGCGTTCCCGCTCACTGCTCAAGGTGCGCAAAGCAATACCGGCACGATCGCGATCGAAATGGTTCTTCATTTGCGCACCGACATCGGCCAGCGCGGTCGCAATCTGGTCTTCCGTTAAGCCACCCGCGCCAAGGCTGAGCATATGCTGAGCCAGACTGGCGCGGCCGGATTGACCGGCGCTATCCGTACTGCTACCGGCGGCAAATTCAACGCTGATATCCAATATGGGCAAGTCATGATTCTCGACAAAATACACCCGCGCGCCGGAAGCTGTTTGCCAGTATTGGATCGGCAATGTGGCCCAGGCCCATTGCGCGTAAAGACTGAACAGCACAATGAAAATGAATCGTTTTATTTGCACCCCAATACCTCCCGCAGTGCGTTCACTAAAAGTAAATAAGGAAAATCCATTCCGATTAACCGCTATTGCGCAAACCGGCGGTTACACCATTGATGGTCAGATGAATGGAACGTTTAACTTCCTCGCTATCCTCACCCGAGCGGTAACGGCGTAACAATTCCACCTGCAAGTGATTGAGCGGATCAATATACGGTGTTCTATTGCGGATACTGCGTGCTAACGTCGGATTATCCTGCAGCAACTCGGTATGGCCGGTCACGGCGAATAACCATTTTTGACTTCTTGACCATTCATCTTTAATGCGACCGAAAATCTGCTCGCGTAACGCCACATCTTCGACCAATTCCGCATAACGGGAGGCGATACCCATGTCCGTCTTAGCCAGCACCATATCCATATTCGACAATAATGTTTGCATAAACGGCCATTCCCGGTACATCTCTTGCAATAACGCCAACCCTTGACCGCCCTGATCTTGATGATTGACAAAAGCTTCCACCGCATGCCCAAACCCATACCATCCCGGCAGCATCATCCGGCTCAAACTCCAGCTGAACACCCAGGGAATCGCGCGTAAATCTTCAATCGCATCGGAATTCTTGCGCGATGGCGGCCTGCTGCCAATGTGCAGCCCCGACATTTCCCGGATCGGTGTGGACTCCAGAAAGAATTGCTTAAACCCCTCCGTTTCGTACACCAAATCACGATACGCCGCAAATGAGCCGGATGCCAATTTTTCCATCGCATGGTAATAGCGGTCTGCATTCGCGCCTAGCGAATCATGACTCAGCAGTGTCGCTTCCATTGTCGCGGCAACCAATGTCTCGAGATTCCGCCGCCCGATTTCGGGTTCGGCGTATTTACTACTGATCACCTCGCCCTGCTCGGTAACGCGTATTTGACCGTTCACGCTACCTGGCGGTTGCGCCAGAATACTTTGATAGCTGGGTCCGCCACCTCGCCCTACAGTGCCGCCACGGCCATGAAACAGACGCAGCTCCACTTTATGTTTGGCAAAAACCTTGGTTAGCTCAATTTCGGCTTTATAGATCTCCCAGTTCGACGTGATAAAACCACCGTCTTTGTTACTATCCGAGTAACCGAGCATAACTTCTTGCACATTGCCGCGCGAAACCAGCAGCTTGCGATAGTATGGCGTAGAGAATAATTGATCCATAATTTCGCCACAGACTCGTAAATCCGAGATCGTTTCGAACAACGGAATAATATTCAGGTGCAATTCCGGGATTTCACCGCTTTGCAACAGACCGACTTGCTGCAGCAGATATGCGACTTCCAGAACATTGATAATGCTGGTTGTCATGGAAATAATGTAATTCGGTAGCGCGGCACGTCCAAACCGGCGGTGAATGTCAGCAGCACAGTGCAAAATGCGCAATTCCGATTGCGCCAGTTCGGAAAAGCCGTCATAAGTGGCGAGTATCGCCCGGGATTGACCGATTTCGTTCAGTAGCCATGCGGTGCGTTGTTTTTCATCGAGTTGTGCGTAGCCGCTGTTGCCGGTGTGATGCAGGAATAATTCGCTGACCACTTGCTCGTGAATTTTGCTGTGTTGCCGCATATCCAGCGGAGTTAAATGAAATCCGAACACATCCGCGGCACGGCGCAAATTGCGTAATGCTCCGCGAGCAATCCAGGCGGATTTGTGCTGTTTCAATGAGGCAATGATAGTATCAAGATCGCGCAAAAACTCTGCGCAGTCGGCATAAGGTTCTCTCTTTTCCGCCGAGCTGAGTTGCAAGACTTGGTGCCCGAATTGTCTGGCGGTCGCAACCAAACGCGCACCGATACTGAGAAAAATCCGCCGGTAGGGCTCATCGGATCGATTGGGAATATCGGGTGCGGTAGCCACCAATTTCTTGACATCATCACTGACTTCAACCAATTGCTCGGTCAAACTCATCGAGCGGCCAATTTTTTGTGCTGCATCAATATAATAATCCAGTGCGACCGATGATTGACGTTCAACCGCGCGCAACATGACATCATGTGTAACAAAAGGATTGCCGTCGCGATCGCCGCCGATCCAGCTGCCGATGCGTAAAAATGAAGAAACCGCGGGAATTTCGCTTTGATTTAAACGGCGCTCGAGAAAATCCTCAATTTTTGCATAGATATAAGGGATTTCGGCCAAGAACGTATAACTGTAAAAAGTCAAACCATTTTCGATTTCATCGTTAACCGATAACCGGCTTGGCCGCAGCATGCGCGTTTGCCACAGAATTTCAATGGTCGCCCGTAAATTTTCTTCATTATGACGCAATTCGTTGGGTGTCAGCTCCGTCCGCGCCCGCTCTCTTAACAACCGCTCAATGGTGAGCTGACAGTCCAATATACTCCGCCGTTGCACTTCTGTCGGATGCGCTGTTAGAACCGGCGAAACGACCGCTTTCTTAAAGAAATCGAAAAGAATAGCCGGGGAATTGTTACTACTGGTTAGCACACGTTCAAGCGCCAGCGTCAAACTGCCTTCCTGCAGCGGAGATTCTGCGCGCAAATGCGTACGCCGCCGCCGGTTGTGATGCACATCCTCGGCAATATTGGAAAGCAATGAAAAATAACTGAAGGCGCGAACAACGGGCAAGGCGTTCTCATCGCTCAGACGGTTGAGTATCGCATCCAGCTCCTCGCGCGCCTTGGGATCCTGATCTCGATGAAAACGAATCGCAGTCTGGCGTATATTCTCGACCAGTTCAAAAGCGCTATCACCGTCTTGTTCCCGCAACGTATCTCCCAGCATACGTCCGAGAAAACGAATGTCCTCGCGCAATGGTAAGTCTTTATCATTTGCCAATTTATTATTGGCACTATTATTCCCTGAATCAGCAGCGCTCATTGCATTACATACCCACGATCAAAAAAGAATCCGGCACGTGCTTGCAACAAGCAAAGTCCGTACTGGCCATGCTAAAATAATCATCATACAAAACTTTTTGTAATTTTTTCATTTTATACTATTAATGCCCAACTCACTTTTATCTCCACAGAAAATCATCATTGCATCGCGAGAAAGTTTACTCGCCATGTGGCAAGCCAAATTCATCCAAAAACGTCTCGGCGAATTATACCCGCAAACTGAAGTCAGCATACTTGGGATGACAACACGCGGTGATCAAATACTGGATCAATCCTTAGCAAAAATTGGCGGGAAAGGTCTGTTCATTAAAGAACTCGAACAGGCATTGGAAGACGGCCGGGCCGACATTGCGGTGCATTCGATGAAAGATATGCCCATGAATGTGCCGGAAGGATTTAGACTGGCGGCCATAACGGAGCGGGAAGATCCGCGCGATGCGTTTGTTTCCATTCATTATAGCGGCCTGGATGCATTGCCTGAAGGCAGCGTCGTCGGCACCTCGAGTTTACGGCGCGAAAGCCAATTGCGCGCGCAATTCCCGCATCTCGAAGTTCATCCCTTACGCGGCAATGTGCAGACCCGGTTGCGTAAACTCGATGAAGGACAATATGCCGCAATCATTCTGGCCGCCGCCGGTTTAAAACGGCTGGGATTATCCGATCGCATTACCGCACTGCTGAGTCCCGAGCAAAGCCTGCCCGCAGTGGGTCAAGGCGCTTTGGGCATCGAATGCCGGGCGGATCGCACCGATTTGGTTGCGCTGATGCAACCGCTGCATCATCAGGAAACCGCTTATTGCGTCGAAGCCGAGCGGGCCTTGAGCCGTGTATTGGGTGGCAGTTGCCAAGTGCCGCTGGGCGCATTTGCCGAAATCAGCGACGGCACACTCCAGCTGCGTGGATTCGTGGCGCAGCCTGATGGCAAACGCATTGTCAGCGATGCACTGAATGGCAAACCAGAAACCGGCATTACGATGGGACAGCAATTAGCGCAGAAGCTGATCACCAAAGGTGCCGGTGAAATTCTGGCAACCCTGGTTCCTGCAGAGGGCTGGAAATAACATTGCCTGCAAGCACACAACTTACCGGTCTTAATATACTGGTCACCCGCCCTGAGCATCAATCCGCTGTTCTTGCGGAAGGCATACGCGCTCTGGGCGGCAATCCGATTTTACTTCCCGTGCTGGAAATCGCCGATGTCACGGATCTGAATCCTTTAACTGACCTGATCAAGCGCTTGGATGAATTCGACTGGGCAATTTTTGTCAGCCCCAATGCCGTGAACAAAAGCATGCCGTTGATAACCAAGCAGCATGCATTGCTGCCGCCGCATCTGAAATTTGCCGCAGTCGGGAAAGGTAGCGCAGACACTTTGAAGCAATACGGCGTCAACGATGTACTCATTCCAACCGAGCATTCCGATAGCGAGGCGCTACTTAAGCTCGATCAGCTACAGCATATGGCCGGGCAACGAGTTGTCATCTTTCGCGGCAATGGCGGCCGGCAATTATTAGGCGATACACTCACTCAACGCAGTGCTTATCTCGAATACGCCGAATGTTATCAACGCAGAAAACCCGATCTTGATACGGCACCGCTACTCGTTGATTGGTCACAAGGCAAAATCCATGCCGTGATCATCACCAGCAGCGAAGGATTGCATAATTTATTTGACATAATAGGCATGCTTGGCCAACAATTGCTGAAATTAACTCCGGTTTTTACAGTTCATGAACGAATTGCCCAAACGGCCAAAGAGTTAGGACTGGAAAAAATCATAAAAGCGCCTTCCGCGGGTGACGAAGGCTTACTGAAAGGTTTACAAACATACTTTCAGGTAACCGGAAAATAATACAACCGGATGGATGCTCATGTAATTTGCCATCGACGGTTTAAGATTAACAACGATCATCTCTACTGCAATGAGGAGAATATATGAAACTGATACTCTGGCTATTGGCACTATTCGCTGCTGCTGTAGCTGTCACGCTAGCTGCTAAAAACACAACGGGGCGCGCTCTAATCGAGATGCCACCTTATCAATTGGAGTTACCGCTGGATCAATTCATCCTAGCGGCAGCAGTAGCTTTCTTTGTTTTTTATATTTTAGTCCGCTTTGTTCTGGGGATTTTTGGTTTCAGTCAACGGCATCGCCATAAAAAAACGGATGAAATGCTCTTATCCGGATTAAAAGCTTATTTTGAAGGTGACTACGTTAAATCACAAAAAAATACTGCGGTTGCGCTTAAGTTAGCTGATTCATCGACGGCCAAAGCAATCAGCGCTGTTATTGCAGCCCGCTCGGCTCAAATACTTAATGAAGTGGCTGCCCGTGATCAATATTTGAACACTGCGCTGGCTCAAGCACCGGATGAAAGATCATTATGCCTTGCCGCCAAAACCGAATTTATGTTGCAAAAAGGGGATTATCAAGAAGCCCTTAGAATATTACAGTCGTTGTATTCAGAAGGCGGATTGCAATCCATTGCCGTTCTGCAGCTGGAGCTAGAGGCTCAGCAGCAAGCCGGCAATTGGGATGCGGTTCTTGAATTGGCTGACATATTGGCAAAACGCCAATCAGTGAACAAAGCGCTGGTAAGAAAATTAAAACACGATGCGCAAATAGAAAATATCAAAAGCAAAGCCACCGATTTGCATTCATTGAATCAATATTGGCAATGCATATCTCCGCTGGATAAAATGGACAGCAAACTTTCTGTCGCAGCCGTGCGTGCCTATATCTCGTTAGGTAACTGCAATATGGCCAACAAAATTATTGAATCGAATGTCCCGATGACATGGGATAACGAATTAATAGAGCTGTATTCGGAATGTTTGGATTACCACGTCAGCAGGCAAATCGAATGCGCTGAAGTATGGCTCAGATCACACCCCAATAATGCGATTCTACTGCTAACGCTGGGCAAACTCTGTACGTATTGTGAACTTTGGGGTAAAGCGCAGAATTATCTGGAAGCAAGCTTATCTGTTGAACTCGGACACAAAGCGCATTTTGCGTTAGCGCAATTAAATGAAAAGCTCGGAAAACATGAATTAGCAATGGATCATTACAACAAAGGACTGCAATTAACACTAAAACAACTCAGTTAAAACACTAGGATTCCCGCGCAACCTGGGGATTGCTGGTTGAAGGCGTGAATACATCGGAAAAGAAAGCATCTTTTGGCAAGCTGCGATAACTGGTAAAGTCATGGTAAGCAGCTTTAACCATGGCAGGGACGCCACAAGCATACACTTGATGCTTTTCCAGATTATGATAATCCTGCATGACAGCCTCATGCACCAGACCTGTTCTCCCTTGCCAATTGTCCGATGGCAACGGATCCGACAGCACGGGAATAAAAGTAAAATTATCGTGCTGTTGTTGCCAGCTCTCCGCCAAACCCAACTGATATAAATCAGCTTTCGCACGAGCTCCCCAGTATAGGATCATTTTCCTTTTCTCATTCCGGTTACTTGCCTGATAAAAAATATGCTCGAGAATACTTTTTATCGGTGCAAATCCCGTGCCGCTTGCTAGGAACGTAATAGCGGTATCGGACGGCGTATCCCTTAAGAAGAATGAGCCCAATGGACCTGTGAAACGAAGCATATCCTTAACTTTCATGTCCGTAAAAACATGCTCTGTAAATGCGCCACCCGGATAATTTCGCACATGCAGTTGCAGCAATTCGTCGTCATGCGGTGCATTCGCTAAGGAAAAACTGCGCCGTTTACCATCTTTGAGCAAAATATCGATATACTGACCGGCTAAAAACTGCAATCGCTGATTGGTTGGAAGTTTCAGAGAAATAACCATCACATCTGGAGCAACAAGATCGAGCCTATGCACCCGACAGGGCAAGGTTTTAATTTCAATATCTTTGATTGCACCAATTTCGTGACACTCGATTACCAAATCACTTAATGGGGAAGCACAACAAAACAATGCATTGCCGGCACGCTTATCTTCTTCGGTCAAGGTTTCTTCACTGTAATTACCATAAGCGACCGTTCCCTGAATGATTCTTCCTTTGCAAATACCACAGGAACCATTGCGGCAACCGTAGGGCAGCGAAAATCCTTCACGCAGAGCCGCTTCAAGAATGGTTTCTCCAGGCTCAACCTGGAAAACATGCCCGCTGGGCTGAATAATGATTTGATGCGACATTGAGTAGCAAACAAATAGAAAATATAATAATTAGAAACAAATAACTTATATGAAGAAAACAGTATTAATTATTGGTTGTGGTGATGTCGCGCTTAGAACAGCGCCACTATTACAAGCACATTACCGGATTCTCGGTCTGTACCGTAACTTAGATAACTCCGACCATTTACGATCACATGGAATTATTCCAGTTTACGGAAATCTGGATTCTCCGAAGAGTCTTGAGAAACTCGCTGGAATTGCACAGTTGATATTGCATCTGGCCCCTCCACCCAACCAAGGGTTACGCGATCATCGAACCGCGCATTTACTGTCCGCATTAACCAATCGGACTAGAAATCGTGCGCTGATTCTACCACAACGATTTATCTATATCAGTACCAGTGGTGTTTATGGTAATTGTCATGGTGCATTGATCGATGAAAGTCACCCCGCAAATCCTGAAAATGACCGGGCAATTCGGCGTATTGATGCTGAAAGGCAAATACGCAACTGGGGCAAACGCAATCACGTTCCTGTCTCGATTTTACGTGTCCCCGGAATTTATGCGGCGGACCGGCTACCATTAAAGCGATTACGTGAAGGGCATCCGGCAATATTGGCCAGTGAAGACAGTTATACCAATCATATTCACGCAGATGATCTTGCGCGAATCATTTATGCTGCTTTGCATCACGCGAAGCCCGGCAGGATTTATCATACCTGTGATGACTCCCGCCTCAAAATGGGAGAATATTTTGATCTGGTCGCGGATCATTTTGATTTACCGCACCCTCCTCGCATTAGCCGAAGCCAAGCTTACGAGCAAATATCGCCCGGCATGCTATCTTTCATGAAAGAATCCAGGCAGCTTAAGAATCTCAGAATGAAGAAGGAACTGCGCATTCAGTTGTTATACCCAACCGTTCACGCAGGCGTTAAAGCCGCTCGAGCTAACAGCTCATAAAGACTTGCGGTTACATTCTTCGCTGATTCAGTTTCTCAAATTAACACTAAGAATATACAAAACTCTGCCGTTAATTCCGCACAATCTCAAAACAATCACTGGGGTTTTGTTGTCAACAGCCGCAGCAGAATTTTAGCCTCTGCAGTACTTTTAATGTATTGATTTTTATGAGAGCCCCTGTTCTTAGGAGTTAACGATGGCAACTGTCACAGCGCATGCAGAAAAGAAAGTAAAAGAAATCAATTATTCGTGGGAAGGAAAAGACAAAGCTGGTAAACAACTGAAGGGTGAGATGCGCGCTGCCGGAACAGTTGTGGTAACTTCCACATTGCGCCGTCAAGGGATTAAAGTCACAAAAATCAAGAAAACCCAATCCGGCGGCAAAATAACAGACAAGGATATTACGTTATTTACGCGTCAACTGGCTACCATGATGAAATCTGGTGTGCCGCTATTACAAGCTTTTGATATCGTGGGAAGAGGCCACAGCAACCGCGCATTAAGCAAATTAATATTGGATATCAAAGCGGATGTGGAAACCGGTAGTAATTTGACGGACGCCTTCCGGAAATATCCGCTTTATTTTGATGCACTCTACTGCAATCTTGTCGGCGCAGGTGAAGCGGCTGGTATTTTGGATGGTATTTTGGATCGTCTGGCTACCTATAAAGAAAAGATTCAAGCTATCAAGGGAAAAATAAAATCCGCGCTCTTTTACCCAATTTCAATTCTTGTGGTTGCGTTTATTATTACCGCAGTAATTATGATCTTTGTCGTTCCGGCTTTCAAAGATTTATTTGAAGGATTCGGCGCTGAACTGCCTGCTCCAACACTTCTGGTAATGACGATCTCGGATTTCTTTGTTGCTTATTGGTGGGCAATTCTAGGGGTTCTAGGCGGCGCAATCTATGGCTTCTTATATGCCTGGAAACGTTCAGTTCCCATGCAGCGGGTCATGGATCGTCTTGCGCTCAAATTACCGATTTTCGGTGAAGTCATTCGCAAAGCCACTATCGCACGCTGGTCTCGCACACTATCAACTATGTTTGCCGCCGGTGTCCCATTGGTAGAATCATTAGATTCCGTGGCGGGTGCTGCTGGAAATTTCATTTATTACGAAGCCACCAAGACCATCCAGCTTGAAGTCAGTACCGGTAACAGCTTGACGTCTTCGATGGCCGGCACCAACGTTTTTCCTAATATGGTCATCCAAATGGTCGCCATTGGTGAAGAGGCCGGATCGCTTGACTCGATGCTCAGTAAAATTGCCGATTTCTATGAAGCGGAGGTGGACGATGCGGTAGCCGCGCTTTCCAGCCTGATGGAACCTATCATTATGGTCGTATTGGGCACACTCATCGGCGGTATGGTTGTTGCGATGTACTTACCTATCTTCAAAATGGGTATGGTTGTTAATTAAACATAATCTCCTCAAGAACATGTCATTCTTATCCATATTGCAAGATTCTCCTGTTTTCTTCGTGTCCTGCACGACAATACTCGGTTTAATGATCGGCAGCTTCCTGAATGTTGTGATTTACCGGCTGCCTGAAATGATGAAAAGGAATTGGCTGCAACAATGCGCGGAACTCCATGGTGGGGCGGCCCAAGCATTACCCGAATTCAACCTTCTTACGCCGCGTTCAACGTGTATACACTGCGGACATAAAATAACCGCATGGGAAAATATTCCGATTATTAGCTACCTTTTTCTACGAGGACGCTGCTCTCAATGCCATGCGCGCATTTCTCCGCGCTATCCGATGGTTGAAGCGGCAACCGCCATTTTCAGCGGTTTTGTTGCTTGGCACTTCGGTTACGGCTTTGTTGCGATTGCAGCACTTATTTTCGTATGGGCGCTTATTGCCTTAGCTGTTATTGACCTGGATACGCAATTATTACCGGATGATATAACATTGCCATTACTATGGATCGGCCTATTGGTTAATATCAATCATGGCTTTACCGATATCCAATCGGCAGTCATTGGCGCCATCGCCGGTTATCTTTCCTTGTGGTCCATTTACTGGTGCTTTAAACTTATAACCGGCAAAGAGGGCATGGGATACGGCGATTTTAAACTGTTGGCCGCAATTGGTGCTTGGTTAGGCTGGAGCATGCTTCCATTGGTGATACTTTCCTCATCTCTGGTCGGTGCGCTGGTTGGTATCGGATTGATTCTTGCCGCCAAGCTGAATAAGAGTATCCCTATTCCATTCGGTCCCTATTTGGTTGGCGGGGCGCTTATTGCTTTATTCTGGGGAGAGCAGCTCATTCATACCTACATTGGCTTATTTTAATCAATGACTTTTATAGTTGGACTTACTGGCGGAATCGGTTGTGGAAAATCAAGCGCCAGTCAATTTTTCGCTGAATTGGGTATTGATGTCATCGATACCGATGTAATTGCCCGGAAATTAACCCAGCCAGATGGTCAAGCTATCAGCTTAATAAGAAACTTATTCGGAGATGCTTTCTTAACAGCGAGCGGTTCTCTGGATAGAGAAAAAATGCGCAATCAGGTATTCTCGGACAGTCATGCGCGACGTAAACTGGAAGAAATCCTTCATCCGTTGATACTGAAAGAAGTAATCGAACAAATTGAACAAACCCAATCACCTTATATCGTACTTGTGGTTCCATTATTATTTGAAACGAATGATTACGACGGCATCATTCAGCGCAGTCTGGTGGTTGACTGTGAGGAATCAGTGCAAATTTCACGCACAATGGCACGCAGTCAATTACCGGAGCAGCAAGTGAAGGCGATCATGGCGCAACAGATCTCTCGACAAACTCGCCTACAAAAAACCGATGATATAATTACTAATAATCGAGATATCGATTTCCTGAAGACACAAGTCAGCCAGCTACATCATAAGTATCTGATTCTTTCACAGAATAAATCAGATGCCATAAACTTGCACTAAAGAAATTATTTGGGAAAATTTATTCTTTTGTGAAATAATCTTAGTTGCAGCAAAGCTTAAAAACTTCTAATTTCTCTTGTGGATGTATAACTATTGTGATTTGTTACGAACACCCGCTTAATGAGCGCATCCGTACCCTTCTCCGACTTGAGGATCTATTTAATAAGATTGACTTCTTCTCTACGAAAGATACCGCTACCGAGCACCATGCGTCGCTCATCGCTCTATTTGAAGTGCTCGAGATTACCAGCCGGGCTGATATCAAATCAGATTTATTGCAAGAACTTGAGCGGCAGAAACAAATACTCGAAATGCTGCGAAAAAACCCCGAGGTCTCAGAAACCGCATTGGATAATGTACTCAATGACATAAAAATCACCTTTCGGGAAATGCTCGATTTCCCAGGCAAAGTCGGTGAACATCTTCGTGAAAATGAATGGTTAATGGCAATCAAGCAACGCATTGGAATACCTGGCGGTTGCTGTGTGTTTGACTTGCCATCCTATCATTACTGGTTGAATTTGGACCCTGCCCATCGTCACAAAGACTTCGACGAGTGGTTAACACCGTTCCAACCAATTCGAAACGCATTTGGAATTGTGCTTTACCTGTTGAGAAAAAGTGGCAGAACCTTGCAAGTGGTTGCAAATCAAGGAATTTTTCAGCAAACAGGATCGGAATACACCGCACACATGCTAAGGCTTAATTTAAGCGATCAATTGCCCTGCGTGCCAGAGATCAGCGCTAACAAATATGCACTGAATATCCGTTTCATTCCGATGCACACGAACCAAAAAAACAAAGTCTATGAAGGTGATGTGAAATTTGAACTCACCTTCTGTAATCTATAATTTTATTTTAAGTTATCCCAGCAACCGGAGATATGACAATTGCTCTTTTCTGTCAATGCATAACACAATCTCTTGTTGCTTCTTTTAGTGCTAGAAATCTCAGTTTAATTGAGCTAAAGTCTCTACGCACTGAAGTGTGAGTTCTATCGCAAGCAATCATAGTGGAATTTTTCCGCAATGCACACAGTGCTATCTTCGAGTTCCCCTGAACCAATTTCGATCCAATTTCCCATCTGTTTTCATGTGTACTACGGTCGGTCAGATGGTGTTTCACCGTTCATGACCTCTATCCTTTTAGCTCCCTTCGATGCCGACCCGAATGCAGCATGCAAACCTTGTTTCTAATGTCCTGGACGATACAATCGCGCACACCATAAAGAAGAAAAGAGGTTAGATAATCATCTAACCTCTTGGTTTATTGGTGGGTCTGGTAGGACTTGAACCTACGACCAAGGGATTATGAGACGCAGCCATTGAATATGCAATTAATATAATCAATCGCTTACAATGCTTGCCAAGCACAAAACCAGTGTCAAACAGCCTCAAATGATGGTATTTCTGCCGCAGTTTGGCACAAATTTGACACAGTCATTTCTTAGCAATGATTGTTTCAATATCTGTTTGCTGTTTCAATTTGCAAATCATACTTATCTATGCCAAGATTAAACATGATTACTTCTGATTAAGGAATAAGAAATGGCAAGCGAAACAGGACGCATGAGTGTATCAGTGGCACCAGAAAAACAAGAAAAGCTGGATGCAATTGCGCACAGTCTGGATCGTTCCAGAAACTGGTTAGTTAATCAGGCTATTGATCACTATCTGGAAATTTACGATTGGCAAACAAAAAAAATTCAAGAACGTCTGGATATTGCTTCAGGGAAAAATGCAAAATTTCATTCAAGCGATGATGTTGATGCCATGATAGATAAATTCAAAGCATGAGCGCTGTTGTATGGCTCGATGAAGCACTAGAAGATTTAAAATCAATTGGCGATTATATTGCACAAGAGAACGCCAATGCTGCTTATAATGTTTTAATTAGAATAAAAGCTACTGCCAATAATCTATCACTCCACCCCGAAATTGGTCGCCCAGGCCGTGTGTTTGGTACGCGTGAAATAGTGATGAGCGATCTTCCATACATTCTTGCCTATCAAATAACCGACAGAGATATTCGCATATTAGCTGTCATGCATACATCCAGAAAATGGCCTGAAAATTTCAATCGATTACGCTAGTGGTTATGCTTACAACAACTTTGGCACTTCGATATCGTAAAAATAGCGAACATCCATTCCATTACAACATGAAAGACCTCTATTACAGCTCGTCATGCCATACTGCAAATGATTCAAATTGGAGTAGTGTGTCCATTGACATCAAAATGACACTGCATTAATAACCTTTTTATCCTTTAAAAAAGATCCAGAATTAACGCTATTTGTTGTCGATTAAACACAAATTTTGTGAATTTCTGATCGCTTTATAGCGTGATGGATTAACCATTGAGCTCGAAAATTCGGCGAACAAAGTGTATAGAAAACCCCGATGATTAAACCGTTGGGGCGTCAGGTCACATTGCGAGATGATCCGCCATTCCATAATCACGCGTCTGATATTCAGTTGACTCTACTGTGAAAGTTAACGAGACAGTAGTGGTTATTTCTTAACATATCCTAAATGCTTATGACGACTACATCCGCACCCAGGCACGTGTAGGTGATTTACCGGATCGGTTTTTGGTTGAAGTGAACGTATTGCCAGATCACGGCCACGCGCCATGTTGCCATGCGCCGCAGGAGCAGAAAGAATAACCTTTTCTGTCGTACTCCCGCATGCCGGGCAATCTGGATTGGGCGCATTGATTGAATGGCGTGTCTCGAATTGTAGTTTGCACTGTGTGCACAAGTAATCATAAGTTGGCATTTAGAATCCCTATCCATTAATCAAGGCATTTCTCAGAAATGTTATGACGCGACCACTTGGCACAACAAGTGATCACGTTTCCAGGTTTTTCTCTTGAACTTAGCTCCAACGAGGTGGTTGCTTCACTTTGACACCGAATTGAGCGGAGGTGACATCGGTTCTGGCCCGTTTTTCAGGGTCTCGGGTTGGCGCTCTCAGCCGGCGCGTCTCGACCTCCCAGATCCAGCCGCTGATGGCTACGTCCTTGGGAATGAGAGGATGATTTTTGAATGTCTCGATGGTCTTCAAGCAGGTTTCGTCCACGTCATCCATCATTCCGATCCACTTGGCGAACGCACCTTTCTCCAGCTTCTGCTCCGGCAGGGTCGGGTCCAGCGCGATATTGTCCGGATCGATCCCCTTGTCGCGAAAAGCCTGTTCCAAATCGGCTGCATTCGCCGACAGCATGCCGCACTGCGTATGTTGCACGATGACGATTTCCCTAGTACCAAAGAAATTACAAGTCAGCATCGCTGAACGGATTGCATCATCGGTGACAATTCCACCGGCATTGCGGAAACAGTGCGCATCGCCATGTCCGGCCGGTGTGTCTACGTGAATGCCGAGCGCTTCATCTACCGGCAGACGTTCGTCCATGCAGGCAAGTACCCATAATCTCAGGTTGTTATGTCCAGCCGGCCCATGGCGGCGACGCTGTGCCCAGTGGTCATATGCGGCAACGCGTGTGTTTAGTTCATCTTTGAGAGTTTTCAATGTTAAGTCTCCTCGGTAATAGGTTGCAATTTTAAAATTACTTTAAGTGATCTATCTTTTCGATAGACCCTAAAGGGATTCATAACGGATATTTAACAGGCCGTTGAAAAACTATCTGTGTTGCCGTTACGATTTTAAAAAAATGGGTTCAAAACGCTCATTGATTAAGCATAAACTGCGCTTCACCTGTTCTTGCCTTGTATCGGCAGCCTCGAAAAAGTTTTTCAACGGCCTGTTAACCCGCACACCTGGTAATTGTTAGATGCAATAAAATTACATGCAAATACCATGCCACTGAGGATCAATAATTTTTATTATTAATTACAATAGGTTATTTATGAGCTGTTGCTACATTAGTGTAGCTGTGCTTCAATTGATGAAGTTTCACTTCACAAATCATCCATAAACTATGAACAAAAATCCTCTTGCTGAATTAACACCGGTTTTTTTTCTGCAAACCTTTATTCTTGAGCTGATGCATGCCAGTGAACAACAGGGGCAAAAGCATTGCGAGCAGTTGATTGAACATATCGCCAAAACCGCCGGATGCTTTTTTGAAGAAACTTACCGGGAGAATACCAATAAAAGTGAGCAGCTCGATAGTGAAAGCTATACCGAACTCATACTCGGCATCAAAAACAATATCGGCGGTAAATTTTCACTTGTTTCCAGTAATCCGGACTGCATAACGGTTACCAATTCACGTTGTCCTTTCGGCGAGCAAGTCACCAGCTTCCCTGAATTATGCCGGATGACTTCCAGCGTATTCGGGGGGATCGCAGCCAGAAACTTCGGTTATGCCAAGGTTGAAATCAAAAAAAGCATAGCCCGTCAGGATGGCCAATGTGATGTATGTATTTATACCAATCCGCATGCAGCAAAAGGGCACGCCGGAATGGAATATACTGACACGACACCGGTTAAGGAGATTAATGATATCAATGAATTACAGTGCAGAATTGAAACAAGCATGCAACGGCTTTGGCATAAACAAAGCAGGCAAGCATCAAAGAAACATCAATCTCCTGCAATCATAGCAAAATCACCAGTGATGCAGAAAATACTGCAATCGATCGAGGTTGTTGCGCCTACAGTGGCAACAGTGCTAATCCAGGGGCAAACAGGTGTGGGTAAAGAGTTGATAGCACGTGCCATACATGCGATGAGCGAGCGTTATCATAAACCGTTCATCGCTATTAACTGCGGTGCAATCCCGGAAAGTCTGATTGAAAGTGCCTTGTTTGGGCATGAAAAAGGTGCTTTTACCGGAGCCATAGAAGTACACCAAGGCTACTTTGAGCGAGCCGAAGGCGGTACTCTGTTTTTGGATGAAATCGACTCATTATCGCCAGCAGCACAAACTCGATTGCTTCGTGTAATCCAGGAAGGGGAACTGGAAAGAGTTGGCGGCAAACAAACATTGGCGATTGATGTAAGGATCATCTCTGCAACGAATCAAAATCTGGAGAGTCTCGTAAAACAGGATTTATTTCGCAATGACCTGTACTATCGCATCAACGTAGTCCGCTTAAACATCCCTCCTTTGGTCGAACGGTCGGAAGATTTACCTTACCTGGTGCAATTGATCATTCAGCGATTGAACAAGCGTTATAACAAAGAGGTTGAATCAGTAAGCCGTGAAGTCATGCGGAAAATCCGCGCCTACCATTGGCCAGGTAACGTCCGCGAGCTGGAAAACATTCTTGAGCGCAGTATCCTGTTTGCCAGTGGCAAAGAAATGACCGAACTGGATTTAGAGCTTCCAGCTAAAACCAAAAGTGTTGTTGAATGGAAAAGCGTAAAAGAACATACTCTTGCCAAAATAGAGCAATCGTTCCTTGAGACAGCTTTGAAACAGCATCATGGAAATATAAAAAGAGTTTCTGAGAACATGGGAATTACTTCACGTGCTGTTTACGCCAAACTAAAAAAATACGAAATAAACTTGGCAGAATTCCGTATTTTTGATTGAAGCCATCATATCAATCTCGAAGTGGCCACGCAAATTCGGACAGCCCGCTAAGTATTAGCTTTGCTCAACCCAAACCGTAGTGTACTGGGTCAAATTATTAGAAAGTCACAATGCGTCAAGACTGCAATAGAAGCAGAAGCAACGTTTTACAGCAGATCCATCCCATTAATCATTACAAATCTAAGTGCTGCCGATGCGGAGTATTAGTACCCATACCGAATTACGAGAAATTGGCACGCTAACCCTAATCCGATTAGCACGATTCCAATTTAAAAATTTAACAAATTTCTACACAAGAATTCTATACTGCATACAGTTAGCTTCTTATCGAGGCTAACGAACAACTAATGGAATTGAAGGAGATTAAATGAAACTCGGAATTATCATTTATTCGAATGACTCAGAAACTGTATGGAACGCCTTCCGACTTGGAATTTTCTCCCGCAAGCAGGGGGATACTGTTTCAGTGTTTTTACTCGGAAAAGGTGTGGAGGTAGAATCTCTTGATAGGGACAAGTTTGATATTACCGGCCAGATTCACAGTTTTTCGGATATAGGCGGTGCAATTTTAGCTTGCGGAACCTGTCTTAAGCTTCGTGAGTCTGAAGAGTTAGGAATCTGTTCGATATCCACGATGCAGGATTTATATACG
>MSXT01000033.1 GCA_002083595.1 Proteobacteria bacterium ST_bin16
AATTTTATTAAGATAATCAATAAGGAGATCTAAATGGCACTCGTATCATTAAGACAACTACTCGATCACGCAGCGGAAAACGGCTACGGTTTGCCGGCTTTCAACGTCAACAATCTGGAACAGATCCAGGCGATCATGCAAGCCGCCGATGAATGCAACAGCCCGGTTATCATGCAAGGTTCCGCCGGTGCACGCAAATATGCCGGTGAAGCATTTTTACGTCATTTGATCGAAGCAGCCGTTGAATCCTATCCGCATATACCAATCGTGATGCATCAGGATCATGGTGCTTCTCCCTCCGTTTGTGTCAATGCGATCCGTAGCGGTTTCTCAAGTGTCATGATGGATGGCTCATTGCAAGCAGACGCCAAAACACCGTCTTCTTACGAATACAACGTTAATGTTACAGCCGATGTCGTTAATATCGCGCACTCGGTTGGCGTATCGGTAGAAGGCGAACTGGGTTGCTTGGGATCTCTGGAATCCGGTATGGGTGAAGCCGAAGACGGTCACGGCGCGGAAGGCGTGTTATCGCATGATCAACTGCTGACCGATCCGGAAGAAGCTGCCGACTTTGTGCGCAAAACCGGTGTGGATGCACTGGCAATCGCTATCGGAACCTCACACGGCGCGTACAAATTTACCCGCAAACCTACCGGCGATATTCTGGCGATCCAACGCATCAAGGAAATCCACGCGCGCATTCCCAATACTCACCTGGTGATGCATGGCTCCAGCTCAGTACCGCAAGAATGGCTGGAAATCATCCGTCAATTCGGCGGCGACATCAAAGAAACCTACGGTGTTCCGGTCGAAGAAATTCAACAAGGCATCAAATATGGCGTACGTAAAGTCAATATCGACACCGATATCCGTCTGGCGATGACCGGCGCGATCCGCCGCAGTCTGGAAAAAGACAAAAGCAATTTTGACCCGCGCAAATTCCTGAAAGAAGCGACTGCTGCTGCTAAAGACATTTGTAAAGCACGCTTCGAAGCCTTCGGCTGCGCCGGACAAGCCGGAAAAATCAAACCGATTTCTCTGGAAAGTATGGCGAATCGTTATGCTAAAGGCGAATTGAACGCGGTTATTAAGTAAATTAATTAATTGCATTAATTTCCGCGCAATAACTCTATGATTGAGATGAAAACTTTTTATTCTCAATCATAGAGCTCATGATCAGAAAATTTTCTTAGTAATTCCATTCAGGCTTGTGTCCGCTAAAGCAGAAACTGATGCTACTGTAAATTCGTATTAGGTGAAATTCTTAGCATGGTGCCTTTAATTAAATAAATTAAGAATTCATATCGTTGGAGCTTTCCTAATACTTGCGCCAATCTCGCTGCAAGGTTTTGCTCAAGAAGCACCAATTTTGCAGCTTCGTTGTGACGGATTTCAAGAAGAGTTCTCCGTTTCTGATCTGGAACCTGGAGGAAGAAGTAGCCGAGAACCTACAACATTTACTCTTAGGATTCAGCTAAGTTCAGGGTTGGCAGAAATCACTGGACTTCCATTGTTTGCCCTAGTAGCTAATGATAGCTCATTGAGATTCACGATATCGGATACAGTGCTTTCCCATGAAAGTGAATACTCCTTGAGTAATTCAGAAGGAAAATTTAATTCTTCTCTTTCTATTGATAGATACTCTGGAATCGCATACGAGAGTCAAGTTATTACTGCAAAGAAAGGGAATGTCATGAGAATCTTCTCCGGTCAATACAATTGCGTTGTGTTAAAAGAGAAATTGTTCTAATGCCGCTGTGGCTTATGAATACTATAGCGAAAATTATCTTCTTTCACGGAGTTGTGCCGGATAGTCTGTGATACAAACAAAATTTATGCATGGTTCTGGGGTGGTGGCACATACCCCGCCGCCTGTTCGGCACCTTCCCCAAAAAAATGCGCTTCCATTTGCTCTGCCAGATATTTCCGTGCTTTGGCGTCTGATAGATTTAAACGGTTTTCGTTGACCAGCGTGGTTTGGTGTTTGATCCACTGACTCCAGGCTTCTTTGGAAACATTCTCAAAAATCCGCTTACCCAATTCGCCGGGGTAGGTTTGAAAATCCAGCCCTTCGGCCTCGCGGCCCAGTTTGATGCATTTCACCATTCTTGCCATTTCGTATCCTTGCTTTGAATCAGTAAAAGAGTATTGGAAATTCTCTGAAAAAACTTGTTGCCGTGCGTTCCGAACATGTCGAAGGACATAACCAGAGTTTCCTTTTGAGGAAAGACCGGCATTATGAAACGTTCGTTTCATTGAGTAAACAGCCGAAGCGTATTTTGTATGAAAAATTACAAGTGCTTGATCAGCACTTTCGAGCGGCGCTGGTAGTTATATAAATTCTGTTTGGTTTTCGGTAATTCAGCCGGGGTGGCTTGGCTGAAGCCGTGTTCGATGAACCAATGCGTGGCATGCGTGGTGAGTACGAACAGTTTGTGGATGCCCTGCGCGATGGTTTTATTTTCGATCTGCTTGAGCAAGCGTTCGCCGTGTCCTTGGTCGCGGTAATCCGGGTGGATCGCCAGACAGGCGAGTTCGCAGGCGTGTTCTTCGGGGAAGGGGTATAGCGCGGCGCAGCCGAGGATGACACCATCGTGCTCGAGTATGGTAAAGCGGTCGATTTCGATTTCCAGCAATTCACGGCCGCGCCTGACCAGAATGCCTTCGGCTTCGAGTGGCTCGATCAGTTGCAGAATGCCGCCGACATCGTCGATTCTGGCTCTGCGCAGCGCTTGCAACGTTTCCTGCGAAATCATGCAGCCGATGCCATCGTGCGTGAAAAGCTCCTGAATGATCGCGCCATCGTTATGGCGGCTGACCAGATGCGCGCGCGCGACACCTCTATCGCAGGCTTTAGTAGCCGATTGAAATGCCGGTAAAACTGCCTCGGGTATTTTACGCATATCGGCTGTAATTTCTTGTTCCAGCAGCAATTTGCTCTCGGCAACGGTCAGTTCGCGCGGGAGCATTCCGGCTTTGTTTTCCTCGGCAGCTTTGCAGTCGATGGCGTCCAACAGAAAAATCAGCTTCTCGGCGCGCAGTGCAATGGCGGTTTCAGTTACCACATTTTCCATCGTTAAATTAAAAATTTCACCGGTGGGCGAGTAACCCAGCGGCGAAATCAGCACCACATCGCCTTGTTCCAGACGCGAATGAATCGCCGGAGCATTGATCTTGCGCACTTTCCCGGTATGCATCAGGTCGATGCCCTGGATCACGCCTTGTGGACAAGCGGTGACGAAATTTCCGCTGGTGACGCGAATGGAGGCATTGGCCATCGGTGAGTTGGGCAAACCCATCGACAGCAAGGCGGCGATCTCGTGATGCACGCGCCCGACCGATTCCTTGACACACTGCAACGCGGCGGGGTCGGTGACGCGCATGCCCAGGACGGTTTGTGTTTCCAGTTGCGACTCATCCAGACGTAATTGAATTTGCGGACGCGCGCCATGCACCAATACCAGCCGGACCCCCAAGCTGGCGAGCAGATTGACGTCGTGGATGAAATTGACAAAGGTGGCGTTAGTGACCATTTCGCCGCTAAAGCCAATGACGAAGGTTTTGCCTCTGAACGCATTGATATACGGAGCGACCGAGCGGAACCAGGCGACAAATTCAGTAGGTGTGTTCATGGTCTGTGAAGAAAGCGGATTTTTGTTCATGCGATCGGTTAAAAATCACCCCACAAGGTTTGCAATGCGGCAATAGCCGTCAAAGCCGCGCTTTCGGTACGCAGGATGCGTTTTCCCAACCGTAGCGGAACGAAGCCGGTATGTAAAACAGCTGTTTCTTCTTCCGGCGTAAACCCGCCTTCCGGTCCGATCACGAGCGACAGGCTGGCATCGGCCGGTGGTTTGGGAATCTCTTTCAAGCTTTGCGTGGCTGTTGTAGATAGCATAAAGCAAACATCACGAGGCGACCGATCGGATTTTTTCCGGCTCAGCCATTCCGGCAGCGAAATTAGCGGCAGTACTTGTGGCACGTGATTTCTACCGCTTTGCTCGCAAGCGGAAATGACGATTTTTTGCCAGTGTTGCTGGCGCTTACCGGCGCGCTCACCGGACAAGTGCACGATGCTGCGCGCCGTGGTCACGGGTTGAATGCGCGTCACGCCCAGCTCTATCGCCTTTTGTATGATCCAATCCATTTTTTCATTGACGCAGACAGCTTGGGCCAACTCAATCGACAATGGCGATTCGCGATCCATCGCGTGATAGGCGTCGATCCGGACGGCCGTGCTGGATTTGGTGATGCTGGTGATGTGCGCGGAGAATTCACCGCCCTGGCCATTGAACAATGTGACCGCATCGCCTTCTTTCAGCCGCAATACTCGGGCGGCATGGTGTTTGTTCTCGGCCGATAATTCGACAACCGTTCCGGCAGTGATTTCTTCGGGATGGTAAAAGCGCGCATGCATGATGGGGGCTGACCGGGGTAAGTAGCAATTCGATAAATGGACTCATGATAATATAGCACGTTATTTATCCGGCATTCATTGTCTGACCGCTGTTGCAATGGGTGGGCGCGACGGGCTGGAGAAGCGATTTTCAAGATTATTATCGATAGTAGGAGAAAAAGCATATGGCAAGTTTGGAAACGCCGGTTTGTGATTTTGGCTGGAAAGCGGTTGATTTTGATTTGTTGGGCGTCGACGGTAAGCGCCATAACCTGGCTTCCGCAAAAGGGGAAAACGGCCTGCTGGTGATGTTTATCTGCAATCATTGCCCGTATGTCAAAGCGGTGCAGGATCGTATCATTCGCGATGTGAGCGAGTTGAAATCACACGGCATCAATGCCATTGCGATCATGTCCAATGACCCGGCCGATTACCCGGAAGATTCATTTGAAAACATGGCACTGGTGGCGAAACAACTAAACTATCCTTTCCCGTATGTGTGGGATAAGACACAAGAAATTGCCAAACGCTATGGCGCAGTGTGCACACCGGATTTCTTCGGTTTCAACGACAAACTGGAATTGCAATATCGCGGCCGCCTGGACGCATCGCGCAAAGAAGCCGCTCCTGCCGATGTACGCAGGGATTTGTTCGAGGGTATGTTGCAAGTTGCCAAAACCGGCCGTGGTCCGGCAGAACAAATCCCTAGTATCGGCTGTTCGATCAAGTGGCGATCGGAGTAAACGTGCTAGAAGAAGTGATTACAGCGGTAAAAGATGTCGCGCAGCAAGTTATCATGCCGCGCTACCTGCAAGTCGACCGTCAGATTAAAGCGGATGGCAGTTTTTTTACCGAAGCAGATGTCGCGGCACAGAATGCGCTGCTGGAGAAACTGCAAAAAATTTATCCAGCCGCCGCGATGGGCGAAGAAATGACAAAGCAGGAGCAGGAAGCGCAGTGGATCAAGGGGCAATCCGGTTTGTGGAGCATCGATCCGATCGATGGCACATCCAACTTTCTCAATGGGTTACCGTACTTTGCCATTTCGGTGGCGTTCATGGAGCAAGGCAGGAGTGTGCTGGGCGTGATCTACAATCCAGTGACGGATGAGATGTTTTATGCCACCAAAGGTGGCGGTGCTTTTTTGAATGGCATTGCGTTGCCGCTGAAGACGTATACACCCGCATTATCGGGTGCCATGGCCAATGTCGATTTAAAGCGGCTGGACCGGAAATTCGCGGCCAGAGTGGCTGCTTATCCACCGTTTGCCTCGCAGCGCAACTTTGGCGCATGCGCGCTGGAATGGTGCTATACCGCCGCCGGTTATTTTGATTTGTATCTGCACGGCGGACAGAAGCCCTGGGATTACGGCGCGGGTTCATTGATTCTCGCAGAAGCGGGTGGACATATGTGCGGCTTCGAGCAGGATGACTACTGGGCGGGATCGCCGTGGACGCGATCCGTGATAGCGGCGCTGGATCCCGGGTTATTTGCGCAATGGCGCGACTGGGTGCGCGAGAACCGGAAAGAGTAGGTTGTTCAAGTGAAAATCATCATTCTGGGTGCGGGTCAAGTCGGTTCGTCGGTGGCTGAGAGCTTGGTCAGTGAAGCCAACGACATTACGATGGTCGATGTCGATTCCAAACGTTTGGCGCTATTGCAGGATCGCTTGGATTTGCGTACGGTTGTTGGCAATGCGTCGCATCCATCAGTGTTGGTGAATGCCGGTGCGCATGATGCGGATATGGTGCTGGCCGTAACAGAACACGATGAAACCAATCTGGTGGCGTGTAAGCTTGCCGCCACACTGTTTAACACCCCAACTAAAATTGCCCGGATCCGCTCTACGGAGTATTTGACGCATCCGGAAATTTTTTCAACGGAGAATTTCTGCGTCGATTTTGCCATTTCTCCGGAACAGATTCTGACTGAATATATTGAGAAACTCGTTGAGTTTCCCGAAGCCTTGCAGGTGTTGGATTTTGCATCGGGAAAAGTAAGCTTGGTGGCGGTGCGCGCGTTAAAAGGCGGTTCGTTGGTCGGGCAGGAATTACAGCAATTGCGTAAGCATGTGCCCAATGTGGATACGCGCGTGGCGGCTATTTTCCGTCAAGACCGGCCGATCATTCCGGAAGGCGACACCATCATCGAAGCTGAAGATGAGGTATTTTTCATTGCCGCAGCCGAAGACATACGCACCGTCATGCGGGAATTGCGCAAAATGGACAAGCCGGTCAAGCACGTGATGATCGCCGGTGGCGGAAAAATCGGCAGGCGTCTGGCCATGACATTGGAGAAAGATTATCAGGTCAGGATCATAGAACGTAATTACCAAGCTTGTGAGCGCTTGGCTGGTGAATTGAGCAGTGCGCTGGTGCTGCACGGCGATGCAACGGATGAAACCTTGCTGGAAAATGAGAGCATCGCCGAAATGGATTTGTTTTGCGCGCTGACGAATGACGAAGAGAACAACATTATGGCAGCGTTGTTGGCGAAACGGATGGGGGCGCATAAAGTGATCGCGCTGATCAATCGCCGCGCTTACGTGGACTTGGTGCAGGGCAGCCGTATTGATATCGCGATCTCGCCAGCGCAAGTGACGATCGGTTCATTGCTGGCTTATGTCCGGCACGGCGATGTTGCTGCTGTGCACAGCCTGCGGCGCGGTGCGGCGGAGGCACTGGAGCTGGTCGCGCATGGCGATGCCAGATCGTCCAATGTGGTCGGGCGCAAGATTGATGAAATCAAGCTGCCTAAAGGCGCGACCATTGGCGCAATAGTACGTGGTCTACCGAGAACCGAAGGGTTATTCGGCGAGAGTTTGAGTTCCGCAGAACTGGAAAAGAATCTAGCTGAGTCGAGTCACTCGATACGCGTCATCATTGCGCATCACGATACGGTGATCGAATCGGAGGATCATGTGATTCTATTTGTGGTCAACCGGAAAATGATTCGCGAAGTGGAAAAACTGTTTCAGGTTAACGTTGGTTTTCTGTAGCACATCATTCCATGAATCGGTTGCTTACGGTTGTTAATGTGCTGGGCAAAATGGTGCTGGTATTCGGGCTGACCATGCTGATTCCATTCGGTTTGGCGTTATGGATCGATGACGGTGCGCGTTTTGTTTTCGGTGAATCTATTCTGATTACCCTGGGTAGTGGTTTAGTCATGTGGCTCGCGACACGCCGCTATCAACGTGAATTGCAGACACGCGATGGCTTTTTGCTGGTGGTCATGGTGTGGTCCGGGTTACCGGCTTTTGCCATGCTGCCATTACTGCTGTATTTGCCCGAACTCAATCTCAGCATGGCTTATTTTGAAGCTGTTTCGGGCTTAACCGCTACCGGCGGTACGGTATTGTCGGGGTTGGATGCGTTGCCGCCGTCCATCAACTTATGGCGCGGCGAAATCGTGTGGCTTGGCGGTATGGGGCTGATTGTGCTAGCGGTGGCGATCTTGCCGCTGCTGGGTGTCGGCGGCCGGCAATTGCTGAATGCCGAAATACCGGGTCCCATGAAAGAAAACAAGCTGACGCCGCGTATCGCCGAGACGGCCAAAGGGTTGTGGTCGATCTACGCGAGCCTGACCTTGATATGCGTTTTTGCTTACAAGTGGGCTGGCATGGATTGGTTTGATGCGGTCATGCACGCTTTTACGACTCTGGGATTGGGTGGTTTTTCATCGCATGACGCAAGTTATGCTTATTGGGACTCTCCGCTCATCGAATCGGTTGCAATAGTCTTTATGCTGATTGCCGGGATAAATTTTGCGACCCATTTTCTGGCTTGGCGGGCAAAAAATTTAACTCCATATCGCTATGATTCCGAAGTGAGCTGGTATGTCATGATCCTTTTTCTCAGTTGCGCCGGATTGGCATTTTATCTTTGGTTAACCGGCGTTTACTCCGAACCGCTGATAGCCTTGCGTTATGCTGCTTTCAATATCGTGTCGGTTGCCACGACGACCGGTTACAGTAACACCGATTACAACCTGTGGCCGATATTCGTTCCTCTCTGGATGTTATTTTTATCCGGATTTTGCACTTCTTCAGGCTCCACTGGCGGTGGCATTAAGATGATACGGGCCCGTATTCTGTATCAGCAGGTTTATCGTGAAATTATTACGATTATGCATCCCAATGCGGTAATGCCCGCGAAACTGGGAAGAAGTGTGCTGGCAAGCCGGGTCATTCTTGCAGTCTTGGTATTTCTGTTTGTTTATACGGCGAGTATCGTGCTGATGATGCTGATGCTCACATTGAGCGGATTGGATGTCATTACAGCTTTTTCGGCCGCGGTGGCTTGCATCAATAATCTAGGGCCGGGGCTTGGGGAAATTGGACCAGCAACCACTTATGCATCGCTAACGGATTTTCAGACATGGATATGTAGCTTTGCCATGTTGCTGGGTAGATTGGAATTTTTTACCGTGCTCGCTATATTTACGCCTGCATTCTGGAGGAAATAAAATCCAGAATGTACAGCTCAGTTTATGCCAAATTTTCGTAAGGAGTATGGGTGGATAATGCCGGTGTATTGAAGGGTATTAAAGTCATGGTGATCGATGACAGTAACACGATTCGGAAAAGTGCCGAAATTTTTCTAAGACCATTTGGTTGTGAAGTCATATTAGCAGAAGATGGTTTCGATGCGATGTCTAAGATTGTTGAGAATCAGCCTGATATTATTTTTTTGGATATCACAATGCCGCGACTGGATGGTTATCAAGCGTGTAAGTTAATAAAAAATAATCCAATTTATCAGTCTACGCCGGTGATTATGTTATCTAGCAAAGATGGATTATTTGATAAAGCGCGGGGCAGAATGGCAGGATCGAGCGATTATCTGACTAAACCATTTACCGCAGAGGGTTTATTGAGCATAATACGCAGCTATACTTTGCAGCAAAATTAAGTAACCTTATTTGGCTAGTGAGAATGCCATTCTAATCTTCCATTGAGTTTAGTAAGGAGAGTGGGATTTATTTTTAATATGCTTGAGGAGTGTTTTCTTAGTATTTGTATACGAAGTAGAATCGGGTAGGTTTTGAGTAAAAATCCCTAAATTAGAGCAGGGGATTTTATGACAAATGACTTGA
>MSXT01000034.1:0-36753 GCA_002083595.1 Proteobacteria bacterium ST_bin16
TCAGTGGTGGAATTTACCATCATAATTTTTCCTTCATGATTGGTCATCACCATACCGTTCGGAGAAGCCTCGACCGCTAGGTATATCATTTCCTCGGCATGCTTGCGATCGGTAATATCGACGATTGCGGCCAGCACAAAGATGCCGTCATGTTCGGTTTCCACGGGATTCAGACCAACCTCAACCGGGAATTCCTTACCACTCTTGTGCAGACCGTAAAGATCCCGGCCATGCCCCATGGAGCGCGATTTTGATTCGCTGATATAAGCTTCCCGATAGCCGGGATGATGACGGCGGAATCGTTCGGGAATAAGCATTTCGATGGAATGGCCGATTAATTCCTGCCTGGAATAACCGAATAGCTTTTCCGTGGTGGAATTCACCATGACGATTTTTCCATCGCAACCGGTCATGACCATGCCATTGGGAGAAGCTTCCACAGCAAGATGCATCATTTCCTCGGTATTGCTGAAACTTCTGAATCGGGTTGGCGGCATATCGTTATTTAATCCTGGCGTGAAAAAATGGGAGCGATCTAAAACTTCAGGGAATCCAGGCGCCCCGGCAGTTTCTGGATCAAATAAGGTATCTGTTCCGGATCTACCGGTTTACTCAGCAAATAACCTTGCAGTTCGTGGCAGCCAAGATTACCAAGAAAATCAGCTTGCTCGTAAGTCTCGATACCTTCAGCAGTTACCTGCAGATTCAGTTTCTGAGCCAATGCCAGAATCGCCGCTGCAATGGCGCAATCATTCGTATCATAGGGTATGCCCTTGACGAAACTCTGATCGATTTTCAGCCGCCGTATCGGAAGGTTTTTCAATGAACTCAAGCAGGAATAACCGGTGCCAAAATCATCGATGGATATCGGTATACCCAGACTCTCCAGTTGTTCCAGGCATCGGATATAAATCAATTCATTTTGCAGGCAGGATTCGGTTATTTCCAGTTCCAGTGAGTGTGCTGGCAATGCGTATTGCTGTAACAGTCCCGCGATAAATTGCTGCAAATCTTTATCGGCAAGTTGACGTATCGAGATATTGACAGCCACGCGGAGATCACTAAAACCTTCATCTCGCCATTGTTTGAGTTGCCTGCACGCTTCGGTCAGAATCCAGTTGCCGATTTCAACGATAAGCCTGCTCGTTTCAGCAACCGGAATAATTTCAGCGGGAGATAACAAGCCCTTTTCCGGATGCTGCCAGCGGATCAAAGCTTCCACTCCGGTTATTTTTTTCTGCAATAAAGAAAATTGCGGTTGATAATGAAGCAGAAATTCATTTTTAATTAAAGCGTGATGCAGTTCCCGTTCCCGCGTTAAATAATGAGCGGCTTTTTGTGTCAGGGATGGATGATAAAAAGCGTAACTGTTGCGCCCTTTATTTTTTGCTTCGTACATGGCGGTATCCGCCATTTGCACTAATTCATCATGATGTGAAGAATGATCCGGGTATGCGCTGATACCGATACTGCACGATGGGACGACTTCCATGTTACTGATGACTATGGGATGGGAAAGACATTCCAGTATTTTTTCCGCGACGATCACCAAGGCATCGCGGGATTCAGCATTCGTCACAATAACGATAAACTCATCACCCCCCAATCTGCCCAATGTATCGCTTTGCCGCAGCACGGAGAGCATTCTCTGCGCAACAAAGCAGAGCATCGAGTCTCCGTGCGTATGCCCCAGCGTATCATTGATTCTCTTAAAGTTGTCGAGGTCGATAAACAACACGCCAAGAAACGAGGAGCTCCGGATTGCTTTTGCCAGCGCTAATTGAAGCCGATCCATGATCAGCATACGATTGGGCAAGTTGGTCAGATTATCGTAGTACGCAATATGCGATAACTGTTCCTGCGTTTCGCGGATCGCCGTAATATCCGATATCATGACGACGAATTGCTGTTCTTCATTTGCTTCCGCGGGAATGAGTCCAACCGTCAGCCAGACAAATATTGTCTCATTATTTTTTTTGAATGCCGTGATTTCTCCACGCCAATGCCCATGCTTATCAATACTTTGCCATATGCTATTGTAGGTATTTTTACCCAAGGAACGGCTGGTAAGAAATGGTAACTCTTTATTCCGGAGATTTTGGGGCTGAAACCGGGTGATCTTATAAAAAGCGCTATTGGCGCAATTAAATTTTCTATTTTTGTTCAGAATGATGATACCTTCCGATGCGCATTCAAAAACAGTAGCCGCTTGCGCTAAGCGGTCTTTCGCAAGACGATTCTCGGTTGTTTCCTGCAAGATACCGACGATCTGATGCTTGCCTGCATCACTATTTTTAAACGATTTGCCATACAACTTATACCAGCAGCTTTTTCCGGCATCGGGGCTAACGCGAAATTCTATTTCAGCAGCCAAGCCCTTTTTATTGCGCAGTTTATCGATAAAGTCAGATACTTTCTGCTTGTCTGTTTCGTCTATTGAAAGAAAGAAGCTTTCCCAGTCGGATATCGGCTCTATGGTTCCTTCAGGGCTTTTACCCATGAATATCTCACGAGACTCTTTCGTTACTTCCCATGTGCCCAATCGCGCCGCTTCCAGTGCGAGACGAAAGTGCTGTTCATTCTTTTTTAGCAGAATATCGTTTTCGTAACGCTCTATACTGACTTGGATAATGATGTGCAGTTCTCTGTCGGAGAATGGTTTTAACAAATACCCGTAGGGCTTGGTTGCTTTAGCCCGAGTCACGGTTTTTTCTTCGGAATAAGCGGTTAAATAAATGACTGGAATACTGTGTGCTTTCTGCAGTTGATTTGCGACTTCTATTCCATCCATATCGCCTTGAATATGAATGTCCATCAACACAATGCTGGGAATCTCCTGATCCACCAGTGCCAGTGCTTTTGGGCCACTGGCAGCCATTCCGGTAACTTGATAGCCTAATTTTGTCAGACGTCTTTTCAGATCAAGCGCAACAATTTTTTCATCTTCAACAATCAGTATCTTGATGTATCCGCTCATACGTGCCCATCCTTCTGCAAATGATTATTTCTAATAGTCAATTACTTGAAATTCAATACCTCTTCTGCGGTGATTTTTTCTAAGAGCCAATCAATTGGCGAACGTAATGTATTGGTTTGAATAAACATCCTTTATTGATAACTATGTTTAAAATTTCGGAACGCTGTATGGAAGGAATCAATAAGGAGGAAAACAAGTTAACAAAAAGAAGAATAAATTTAAATCAGCGTTGTCTTACACGCATATTAAAGAAACCACAGGTTATTCCGGGTTTTAGGATGCTAATCACCTGGCAGTGCTGTAAACAGCACTAGAGATTGTTCCGCAAAGTATCCATTTATGGCGGCATGGGACGGTTACGATGGTTTGGAACTTTACTAAGCGGCGGTATGCTGGTTATAAGAGTTTTAATGCTGCTGGGATACAGCCTGATGCACTTGCCAAGGAACTATGGTAGCTTATCGGATATTATTAGCTCTGCTTGTTCAGAGAGGCTAAAATATTTTTTATTCTCAGCACACTTGTATTATGACAATAGCCATCGATCACATATCTATACACGAGAAGGAGTTATGATGAAAAAAAGCAATTACGTTCAATTAGGCGCCGTGATCATTTTAACGGCAGTTACGGGCTGCGCGACTAATACCGGCGGTACGAATCCTGTGGGTGCGGTCAATCAAAGTCTATCAACGATAGAAAGCGCGGCGCAGAGCGGCAAACAAGTGCTTAATGCCGGCGCCGCGGTGGCCGGTAATGCTGAAGGAGCTGCGCAGATTGGTCTGGTGGATATTTTGGCTCACCGTCTTGGTGTCTCGCCGCAACAGGCCTTAGGCGGCGCCGGGGCGATATTTCAAATGGCGCAAAGCAATATGAATCCGCAGGCATTTTCGTCATTGTCCCGGTCTGTTCCCGGAATGAGCACCATGCTGGGTGCAGCACCAGCCATGTCCAACTTATCCGCGCTAGCGGGTGGAAATAGCACGCTCGGCAGTGCGGCAGCACTGGCCGCATCATTTCAGCAGTTGAATCTTTCCCCTGATATGGTGGGAAAATTCATTCCGGTAATTACTAACTATGTGAGCAAAACAAGCGGGCAGGCAACGGCTAATCTGCTGCAATCCGCTGTGACTTCCCGCTAAATTCAAGCATTTGATTAATGGAAATGAGCAAGTGCAAGTCACTTGCTCTTTGTTCATGTCGTTTCATCCGAGGTGCAGCTTGGTGTGCTGTTACTGCATCTCGAACCAGAGCCATAAACCGCAAACAACCTATCCGGCTTTTTCTCCGGATTTTGCCGTTACCTGTGAGATGCCAATAACCGAAGCGCATTGTATTCAGCAATGTGAACGCTTGGGACAAGGCAATTCAAGAAGAGGGGCGGGATGCAAAATCGAACAGCTATTCTGAAAGCGGGTGCTTACGCAGGTTTCTTGGGCGCCACGGTATTCATTCTACAGGCCGTTTTTACATCAACCAGCTCAACAGCGGCTATTGGCCTGATCATGATCCCTTTTTATGGTTTTCCGGCTGCGGGTGCGGGGTGGGCTTTGGTTTATAGCGCTTTTGCATTGCTTGATTTATGTTCCGGCAGAGCGACATGGAATAGCAGGAATGTACAATTTGCAGCTGTATTTCTGACTGCGCTCGTGCTCGCGGGGTTAGGTTTCTTCGCGCAACAGCGTGCGTTAGCGGTTGCCAAAAATCCGGCATCGACACCGCAAGCGCTTGAGGCGGTGAGTCAGCGCTGGATTCCGTGGGGATGCCGGGAGGTGGAAATCGCACTGGCACAGCATTCATTAGCGCCACCGGCCATTCTCGAAAAGCTGGCCTTGTCCAGCGATGATGCCGTGGTGCAGCATGCCGGCGCGAATGCCAATATGCCGCTGGCGGCTTTGGAAAGAATCGCGGTAGGGCCGCTGACTTACGAGCGGGTCGCTGGGCTGGCCGGTAATCAAAAAATCTCGCGGGCCATCATGGAAAAATTGATAGCGGCAGCGATGAACGATAGTAATGCTGCCGATCCCGTGCGTCAGGGCTTATATAAAACCTATGTTTTGTCGGCGCTCGCGGCCAATGCGGCGCTTCCGCAGGATCTTTTCGATCGCGTGGTTGCTAGTAATTCACCCACGCATCTCCTGGTACTGGCGGTGATCAATGCGCCCCGTGCCAATTGCCTGCAAATGTCCGGGTTACTCGAGTCTGCACCCGCACTGGAGAATGCCGGTTTATACAACACCATCCTGAATAAAATGACCGAGAAAGATTGTTTCGTCGAGAACTAGCATCTAAAACAACCTGTAAACGAGTAAACTGCTGAGGTTAATCTGCGTCGATGGATCTGGTTTCAACGCAGGTATTACTTGAAGCACTGAAAGGAGTGGGCGTGTGATGGACAAAATTATCTATGGTGCCGCGGCGATACTCATGATCGCCGCGATAGCTTACGGCGGATCGTGGTTATATCAGTTTTTATTGGAGTTGTTTAAGAAAACAGCGTAGTACGAACATGTGTAAAAGCTGTTATCCCGAATGAATCAGCAAACCGGGGGACCATTTCCTTTTTAAATTTTCATTGAAACGGAGTGTTTTTTAGCCAGAATTGGACTCATGCCGATTGACGCCAAATTTCCCGGAAACTTAGTCCATCCGATCCAGCAACCGGCGATGATTGGACATTGCGTAATTTCTAAGGGGCTGGATTTGCATATGGGTGGCGATGTGCGGTTTTTAACGCTGGTTTGACAGCCTTTCCACTCCTCAGTACACTCAAACCCAATGAGCGGCAACTTCTGTCACTCACTTCAAATCTAGCAAAAAGGCAAATTCCATGGATATCAACGCTATTCCTGTAGGCGGAAATGTGCCTAACGATGTCAACGTCATCGTCGAAGTACCGACCGGTGGTGAACCTGTCAAATATGAGTTTGATAAAAAATCCGGTGCATTATTTGTGGATCGGATCCTGCATACGCCCATGCGGTATCCGGCCAATTACGGTTTTGTTCCGCACACCTTGTGCGATGATGGTGATCCACTCGATGCGCTGGTGATTGCCCGTTCGCCATTTCTCGCCGGTTGTGTGGTGCGCGCCCGTCCGATTGCATTACTGCATCTCGAGGATGAGCATGGCGGTGATGAAAAACTGATCTGTGTGCCGGATAATAAAACTTTCCCGTATTACGCCCATGTGCGCGAACGCGATGATCTGCCCGATATTGTGTTTCAGCAGATTGAGCATTTCTTTACCCATTACAAGGATCTCGAGCCGGAAAAGTGGGTGCGTGTTGGCCGCTGGGGTGATTCCGCCGAAGCGCGTGACACGGTGATGCGCGCCATCGACATGGCGAAAGCCGCAGATTGAACACTGGTGAGCCCGGAGCAAAGGTACGGGTCGCACGGCAAAAGTAATGGATTAAGCGGATACTTATCCGGCAACGTAAAATATGCGTTGCCTTGTTTTGTTCCATTACTCAGTTTATCGTCAGATTAAGCTTATTGCAGCAAAATCAACCAGAAAATAAAACCCGGCAGGTTGTGAAAACACAGAAAATCGCAAACCAATGCCGCGGATAAAATGCCGGAACAGACGATTTACCCTCAAATCGAACGGACTAAACGGTTCATCGGCCTAGGAGTCATTCATGTTTGATGCCGCAATTGACACCATTGTCATGCGTCCCTATGTATTTACTTTTTTTGCGGCATTTCTGCTGGCCTGTGTGCCGCATTTAGGCTGGCGCAAGACGCTGACTTTTACGTTGGCCGGATACTTGATCGCGTTCACCTCAGAGAAACTTTCGATTACCACCGGATTTCCTTACGGCTGGTACTATTACATCGACGACACCAGCCATCAGGAGCTGTGGGTTTGGGGGGTACCTTTCTTCGATTCGCTCTCTTACGTTTTCCTGACTTATTGCAGCTACACCACGGCATTGTTCATTTTGTCTCCGCTGGCAACCAAAGGTGCCGATCTGATCACGCTGGAGACGCGTGCTATCCGGCATTCATGGGCAGTGCTGGTATTGGGCGCTTTTTTGCAAACATTCCTGGATATCATCATCGATCCGGTGGCATTGCAGGGAAATCGCTGGTTTCTCGGGCAGATTTACGGTTATTACGAAGCAGGATTGCATTTTGGCGTGCCGATTTCAAATTACCTCGGCTGGCTGCTGACCAGTTTTCTATTGGTGGCCGCTTTGCAACAAATTGACCGCAAGCGGGACGGGAAAACACCGCGCGGGATTTTTGCCATGCCATTCCGCTCTTTATTGGGGCCGGTTTTGTATCTGTCGGTACTGGTCTTTAACTGGATAGTCACACTGTGGATCGGTGAGTATCTGATCGCGCTGACCGGTATATTGATTTTTACCCTGCCGATCGTCATGGTAATCGTTTTGGCTGCTGTGCGGGTCAATCGCTACCGTGCGGAAGAGTTAAAGGAGCATTTGGAAAATTATCCTTGGTCACCGCTGAATAAGTCATGAAAATGGCAAACCGGGCGCAGGTCCGGTGCAAATTGGATGGCAACCGTGGTTTGTCTTGTCAAGCAACGCATACTTAGGCACTATGGTAGCGGTGTTAGATTAAATTTATCCATCTATTAACCGGGTTATATCCATCAGGAGATGACAAATGATGAACATTGATCGAAGAATACCGGGATCCGGCGTATTTTTAGTTTCTGTTTGTCTCGCGGTGATGCTGGCATTATCCAGTTGTACGGTAAAACTGGTCAGCGGTTATGACGAGACGACCGATAGGGCGGTGACTGATTTACAGCGCAAAACGGAAGCGCATCTGGTGACGCTTGAGTCGGTAGAAGGTTTGCCCGAATGCACATACGAAAATCATAAGCAATTTTACGATGAAGCCAAAGTGGACATTAGCGCGATTACCGTCCGTGCTGCGGCGATTCCGAGAAATGACATCACCACGCAAGAATCGCAATTGCTGGGCAGTCAGTTGGAAAATCTCGAAAAGCTTCATAAGATCGCGTGCTTATCCAAGGATCAAATCACGCTCGTGCGCACGCATCTCAATACCAGCTTTACGGCAATTCTAAAGCTCGAGTTTGCGAAACGGCGTGGCGAGTGATTGTTGCACAACGATTGATATCTATCTGAGGAGAATATGATGAGCCTGGATGCGGTTAAATTGGGGAAAGACATACTCGCTGCGTTGAATGGCAGCCTTGCGGAAAAATGGCCCGATGTTAAAGATTATGGTGAAGCCGAAGCGAAAAAACTCGCGCAGACATTGGTGATGATCGGAACGCTGAAAGCCACCGGGAAAATCAATAAGGAGCAGGCTGAGTTACATCTGGAAATGCAAAAGAATGCGACGTGTATGGTACTGATGACAATAGAAGGATTAGGTGTTCTGTCTGCCGAAGCGGCCATCAATTCGGCGCTGAGTGCCGTGAAGGATAATGTGAATAAGGAAATTGGCTTTACGTTACTTTAACAAGCCGCCCTATAAAAAAGATTACCTCATTTCTCCGGGGTGGGGGTGATCTGTCAATTGCGCAATTCAATGCCGCCGGTTTTTCTGGTTCTGGGATTGCAAACAGCTGGTACGGTCATCGCCACTGAACGGATGCTATACGTTGATGTAGGCAATATTGAGATTGAATTTGTTAAATTAACGACCGTTGCCAAATTTGCGTCGGCGGTTAGTTTTAGTTATTCCTGTCACTCTTACCAAGTTAATTATTAACACCAGGCTCGTTATCACTCATTAGGATTTACTAAATTTCCGCAACCAATCACCGACACAGGTTTTCGCGTAGCATTATCTCTAATCCATACATCACAATCGGTGTTTGTTCCAAATAACTGTACATCAGTAGAGAGGGTATTTGCTGATTTGAATGATTAATGGCTAGATTGATGCATATGTTTCATGACTTCTTCGGAATGTGTGGCGGATTCTTCTTCATGTCCCATGTCCCATGTCCCATGTCTGCATGTTTCATTGCTTCTTCTAAATGCTTGATTCCAGTATATTACTGGCATAATGCAAAATTATGCTATGCAAATTAGCTGCTGATAATCATATCATTCTGAAATGATACAAGAAAATTATTGAATAGGTGTTTATGAAAAAATTATCGCGCATATTACTTACATTCTTTGTCATTTCAACACTCTCAGGGTGCCTATCGCCCGTTGCATTGAACCGGGCTGTCGAGGTCTATGATCAAGCTGCCATTCATGCCGAATCCAGGCAACTTCTCATTAACATTGCTCGCGCTCAACATCATGAGCCTTTGCATTTCACCCGCGTTTCAAGCATAGCTGCTACTTTCAATTTCAGCGATAATGCAGGAGTTACTCCTGCTTTGACTGGCGAAAGCGGAGGCTTGCTGGCTCCGGTATTTGGTGCAGGTGTTTCGGAAAACCCGACTTTCAGTATTGATCCAATCGCCAGTGACGAATTTACCAAACGGCTTCTGACTCCATTCAGTCAGCATAAGTTGACCTTGTTGCTGCGCCAACACTTTGATATCGACTTGATGTTGCGAATGATGGCGCAAGAAGTTTACTTGCATCATAGCGAAGAACAAAATAGTGTTATTTCTCCTTCGATTAAAGGACAAAGACACAAGTATCATCTACGCCTTGAGTCGGCAAAAGCAGCTGATCTTCCAATCACGGATTTTAATGTACAGAATGGCAACGATCAGTTTATTCCGGGCATTCAACTGACAAAAGAACAGAATCACCGCTTGCGCAACCGGCAACGCATACATCTACAGCAAACTGCTTTTCACAATAATCCGTCAGATCGTCCTGGATACGAAATGTTTCGGCGTATCGTATTACATCTCTCAGCTATTCAGGATCAAAAGCAATTGTATGCTGAGCCATTAACTTTCGAGCGTAGCTGGACAATTCCTGCCGCCGCAATTTCTCCGGAAGGACTCTTTCAAGCAATAGAAAAAGATTTCACCGTGAGCCATGACGAAGAAAAGAATACCTATACGTTGAGCAAGCAATTACCGGGGCCGATTCTTATTACCAACTATGATCCTGATATTCTGTGTTGTGAGGAACGAGCGGATTTATATAATCGAATTAATCCTTGGATCGAAAATGATGTCGCCTTCGATATCCGTCCTGGCTATCCCGGTGGCGAATGGCCCATTCGAGGGGCATTTCGGTTAAGAAGTTTTCACACGATTTTGAATTTCATCGGCCATGCACTGGGCGAACAAGCTGAATATTATGTTGAGAAAGATTCACGCACACTGCCTATTGCCAAAAATGAGAATCCCAGTCACACGTTAGGTCTGATCGTTGCCGATCAACGACCGGATCACGTTAATCTGTTTACTCATTCACACGGTAAATATTATGCTGTCGATACGACAAACGAAAATGCACATTGGAATCTCAATGCATTCCAGTTGTTGTATATCTTATTCCGGTTGACAGTTACAGATACAAAGTCGCTTGGTCTGCCAATTACTATTTCGAAGTAATCTTGATTTTTAGTTAAGCAATTCCGGTTGTAGAATCAAGATGCAACCTAATCCGAGCATGACCACACCACTTATTAACTTAAGCCACCGTCCCGTTTGCTCGGTAAGCTTATGGTTGCTTAATGCAATGACTGCAACCGCAACCATCAATGTATCGTCAGCCACATACCCTAGAATATAAAGACCCAAGTAGGCATAGTAAGATACAAGGTTTAGGTCTTGCTGCGCCAATATTGCGGTATAAATAGCTGGAAAACCTGCGGTGCATAACAACTCGATGAAATTGACCAGAACAGCCAGCGTTGCAACCGCAACAATGGAAGGCAACAGCTTATCGGCAGCGAGCACCGCTCGCATACGTGCATATAATCCCGGTTTGGAAGAATCGGAAATAGTTAATGAAAGACCCCGTTTCCAAGCAAAGAAATCTTTAATATTCAATCCACCGATAGCAAATGCCAAACCACTCAATACCCATCTTAACGTTGTCGAGAAGCCAATCAACAGAAAAATATTGAGCCAGGCTGCCATGAAGGCATAATAGACGACTCCGCTTGCCAGCACAAAAGTACCAGCGATGAGCGCCATCTTTTTACGATCTTGCAAATGTACAAGCAGGGAGAGCAAAAATAGCAATACCCACATAGCACATGGATTAAAACCATCTAGCAAACCCATTGTAAGCGTGAATAACGGCAATCCCTGATTGGTAACATTTAGAGTTCCAAATAGGGAAGTCTCAACATTACCTGAAACTATCCTCGTTCCATCAACTAAAGCTGCTAAAGCAGAACCAGTATGATCAGGACTATCGAAACCAACAACTAACTCACCATTAAATTGGAAAGTAGGCACACCCGGCGGCCAGACACTTGCCTTTTGTGAATAACTTAAAAGTATGTTAAGTGCCTTGGGGTCATGATCTACTGAATAGTAAACGATGCGCAACCAAGGTCGTTCACTGCCCAAAGTTGATAGAAATTCTTTCGCTTTTGCGCAATGTGGACAACCATCGCGCACAAAAACTTCGAGTACATTGTTTTTGTTTGTGTGCTTCGTTTCGTCACTACTCGCGTTTACCGCTTGAACAAACAGCAATAAAATAAACAGGAAGCACCTTACCGCCAGTGAAGAATATGAATCCTCCGCAACATAGCGATACTGATTACTTCTCATTATTTCAGCATTCATATGAAATTAATTTTGCTTTTGTAAGAACAAAAAAATGGCTCTCAATAGAGAGCCAATACTGCGGAAAATTGATGCAATTAAGGAAACGCAGGTACTCGTGGCTCTGTTTGTTCGACCTCAACTTGCGGTAGATGTTGTTTCACTCGATTTTCAATCTCATTGACTCGATTAGTTGGGACATCGGCCAGTATTAAAAGATGACCAGCTTCAATTGCCTCTTCGAATTCTTTAATTCGCCGGTTACTGACACTCATGCCGACCATGCCACCTAACCATGAACCAACACCTGCACCTGCCAACGTGGTGGCCAATAAAACACCGCCCGCGATGACCGTCGATGCAGGTGGTAACGCAATTGCAACCAATCCGGCAAGCATACCAGTTGCGCCGCCCAATGCGACCCCTTGTTCCACGGCTGGGATAAAATCAGATTTTTGCAATAGATTCGCTTCAGGCAAATCTTCAAGTGGCGTGCCACGTTTTGCGATTATATGGATATGCTTTTCTTCAATTTTTGCCAATAGCAAGTCCTCTGTTATTTTTTTGTGATGTTTATATCCGGAACTAGAAAGTAAATACGCCGCATCATTCTCTCCATTAAGGTTATATGGAAATAAAACGAAAGTTTCGAGCTAAAAATATCATAATCAAACTCAAACTCACATCAAGCTTGATGGAAGTCAATATACTCTCAAAATACTTGTAAACATACTGTAATTTTTTGTGGTATTAAAATATGACTTACTTACTTTGGGTTTATCCAACTTATCCGGGGATTTGCATTCCGGAAATTAAGCGTATCTGAAACAGCAGCTTATCTGCCAGCATAGCGATAAGAAATCAGATCTAAGCTGGCAGATAGCGCTATTCACTTCCATGAATTTTGCTTTTGCGTAAAAAAGGTGTAAGAAATAGTTACAGTATCGATTTCTGCTGGTAATTCGGGATTAATAAAAAATTTGACAGGCATCTGCCGTACTTCACCCGGTTTCAACGTTTGCTGGGTAAAACAGAAGCATTCGATTTTTCTCAAATATTGATCCAAGTTGCGGCGGCTGTAACTTGGAACTGCTTGTCCAGTAATCTCATGATCTGATTCATTCTTTATTTCATACATCACTTCGACAAGCTCACCTGGATGCATTTGAACTTTAGACTGTAGCGGTTTAAATTTCCAGAGCATGCCACGTACATTTGCATCTAATTCGACTGAAATTATCCGCGACATATCGGCTTTAAACACATTATCTAACGCTACCGGTATTCGCTGATTATTTATTCCGGCTACTTCACAAAACTTCTCATACATTGGAACAAGGGCATAACCGAAACCAAACATTATTATTGTAAAAAACAATAATTTTTTTAGTATCGTATTATTGGTCTGACCCACATTCTCAGTCACTGCTTCATGATTGCTAATATTCACAGTCTTATGATCCTTATAAGATAAACATCGGTTATCAGGATGAGAGAATAAATAACAAGTTCTCATTCTGTTGTGTTGTAGATCTTTTTGCTACCAGCAAGAACGAGAAATGCCAAATACCGCAATTAGAAATATTCCCAAGGTTAAAGTCTCATCTAAGACTGGGATAAAAAGTGGAGAAATTCAATATTATATTCCTGATTTCTATTGCTAAATCGTATTGTTGACGATTTACTGACGGCAGAAATCAAGGAATAACGAATTCACATTTCTTGCATCAAAGGTTATTGCGAGTGGTTTTTCTGGTTGATTCGCTTGTGGGTGCAGCTGTTTGCGTATGGTGACAGCCTGGTCGGTATAAATGAAAGTAACCGGCGAACTAAAGAACTCGAGGAGGCAATTGCTGGTCATCTTTTATACTGGCTGATGTATCTTGACCGTGTTGCCAAAATAGAGGAGTGCATCTTTAAACAGTTCGATTAAATACCGCCGGTTTTTCCGGCGGTATTGAACTCCAATGATCAATTACGAATTGCTGTGCGCAGGGCGTTTTTTGCGATACGCAGAAGCACCCACCAAACCAAGTCCGACCATTAGCATCGCGTACGATTCGGGTTCCGGTACCGCAATCATCACGGTACGATCATCGCCGCTGAAAGGATGTTGTACATTCACATAAGCGATGTTCGGGTTGAATTTGTCAAAATAAAGCCCGGTCGGTTCTGCGCCCGAAGTTGACAGGGAAGCCCAACGGCCGACCGATTCGGCGATACCGTCGTTATTCGCATCTTGAGCAAACCAGATATCGGCGGAGCCGCCCGGCTGGTCTTCAACGATGTAGATATTGCCTTTGGCATCGATAGCCAAATTATCCGGATTCTTGAATACGCTGCCGACACCCAAACCGGTGGCTTGGTCCAGCGTGGAAGTATTGACAAACAGATTGGCGTTATTGCTGGCGAGATTGAAGGAATACACTTCATCCGTCGTGGTAGTGGCTACGTAGAGGATCTGATCGCCGTTCGCCAATGTTTTGATTTCCAGATCTTCTGGGCGTTGATAATCGGTTGAAAGCGCATTGTTGGCGGATAAACGGCCATCGATGGTGCCATCGGCATTGAGTATGGAGACTCCGGGTAGTGCGCCGCCGCTGGCATCGGTGATCGGCGCCCAGGTGATGGCGCCGGTTGCATTGGCATTGTTACCGCCGTTAACCAGCATCACGAAGGTTTGTCCGGCGGCAAAATAATCGTCGCCATTGGTTGCATTCGGATTTGCCGAGACATACTTGTAGATGCCGCCACCGTTCACCTCATCAATGAAGTATAAACTGTTGTCTTTGTCAAACGCTAAACCTTCGTGCGACACGCGTGGAAGAACACTGCGCTGCACAAAATTGGAATCACTTGAGCCGGTTGCGGTGACTGGGTTGGTCAATTCAAATAGACGTCCTTTGCTGCTGCCGGCACCCCATGATTCTTCGGCGGTTAAATAGCCACCCCAGGGAGTCCAAAGGGAAGCGTCGCCGGAAACGAAGTTTTGCGTGCCAGATGCGACCAGTGTCACGGTACGGGTATTGTAATTGGCATTCCACAAATCGATACGTTGCACGCCAGCGGATCCGGTTTCAAACGGCATGAACAAATAACGGCCTGAATCGACGCCGGATTCGTTGGCCGTGATCATGTCCCAATTACCGCTATTATCGATCCCTTGGCTTAATTGATTAGCTCGATTGGCAATGGAGGTCTGGCTCCAGCTTGGGTTTGCGAGCAGAAATGGGCTGGATTCCGCTAATGAGCCGCCGGGAACACTGCCAGGTAAAGCAGTAAAGCTATCAAAACCGGTGCTGGCGGCAACGGCTTGCGGTGCTCCGGATATCATCATGAGTGCTCCGGAAACGACAGTAGCGAGTATTCTTTGTTTGTACATTGTATTCTCCCGAAATAATCTAAAAAATTCTTTAATCCAATGATAAGTACAGGCAATCTGGCTATCTGCGTTGCAGATCCTGGATTTTCCGGTCCCCGGTTCACACCGGGTATAGCTTTACAGTACGCGATGGATTATAAGAACGGGATGTGACGTGCCTATTGCAGGACTATTACCGGATGTTGGGAATTATTGAATGCCGGATTAGCCTCTGTGGAGACTTCTGGTTGTTATAGGCTAATATGGAAAAATGCGATATTTTATTTGGATCGTTTAAGTGTGTGGCTTCGCAAAGCAATAGTGCACGCTTCGGATTAACAGTCATGAAAGGAGAATCAATGAAGTTGCTAGTTTTGCCATTCCTAGCGATTGCCTTGCTTGGCTGTACTGCGATCACAGCCGGTCATCAGCGTCCTGCGCTTGATGTCAAACTGATCGGGGTATGGACAGGCGAATACCTGGAAGAGGGCGGTACGTTAAAACGTTGGACGCAAACGAGAAATGCCGATGGCACCTATACCATCGAGTTCAGTTTTACGGAAAAGGATGATACGGCGCAGAGTTTTAGCGAATCGGGCCGCTGGTGGATCAAGGATGATTTATTCCACGAGATTGCGTTACCGGAAAAAGGACACCCGGATAAATACCGCTATTCCTTTAAAAAGAAGGACTGTGTCAGTTTCGTACTGGTTGAAAGCGAAGGATTTGCCGAAGAGGAAGACAGTTATCTATTCAGCGAATGTCTGGAAGCGGACTCACCACCGGCAAACTTTGGTAAGTCCATCTAGTTTCTAAAAAACTTATTTCCTAAAGATTATTTTCTGCCACTGCATTTTCTGCTGAGAATGGACAGTGGCAGAAATAGTGAAGCGATTAGCGCATGTGCGCTTCGACAAAAGTGGTTTCGCGGTTGAAATCATCCCAGATGTTGGCTGGTTTGACAAAAGGCGTCGTCGGTACCAGGAAGGTTGCAATATCGAACGCTCCGCTCAGTGAGCGGCCTACCGCATTGGCGATACCGGTTAGAAAACCGACGGTCATGCCGTGAACGACGCCATCCCGGTTGCCAACGATTGTGATTGTTTTTGGTATTTCAACGACCCCGGTCACCGCGTTTGCAAGGCCATTTCCCAGTTTTTCTACAACTTTGTCAGGATACTGGTCGGCCAATACTAATTGCGGGGCTGCTAAAAGCATGGTGCAGACGATTAATAGTGCTTGAATCGTTCTTTTCATGGTCAATCCTATCGAGTAATTAATTAAATTTTTCATTCTATCGAAATGCCGGGTAATTTTTCTACTTGCCATCCCCTGGTTTTGCAGGTTGTTTTAGAATGCCCAGGATTCCTTCAACATCGCGCTCGATCCGGCTTTCCGCATGTCCCCGGGTTTGCAGTTCCGTTCTGATTCTGTAGGCAATTTCCAGCGCGAGCAAATCCATGGTGTTTTTGTCACCTTTCTGCGATGCCGCTTGATACTCTACTTGGAACCGGTCGATTGCGTTCAGCATGGTATCGTTCTTGATATTCAAACTGGCCAGGATGGAATCCAATTCATATTTCAGATTACCGGATAATGCAGGTTGCGCCAGCTGAGGCCCTTGTTCCGGTTCATAAGGCATGTATTTAGGCATCAAGACCGAGAACATGAACAGCGCTACACCCGATCCCACAGTGGTTGCTACAAACTGCCAGATTTTATATTCCTTTCCCCGCAGTTTTATGGTGCTGGTCCGTTTCACACCAAACCAGGCTTGAACGATTATTCCAATTAAAAACAGAATGGCACCAAGTGCCATGATAATAGGTACAAGCGGATGCACAGTTTTACTCCTATGTTCTTATCTTAAGGTTCAAATGCAACGGGTAAAAAAACTAATTGTGAGTTTCTATCCTGAATCGCCGGTTACTCATGCAACAGCGATCGTTTTCAACACATATTCTAACGTAATATGATACTGAGTGATGGGTTGTTTGATAAGCAATGATCTATCCATTTGAACACGAATTCATGCCAATCCCGCTGTAAACTTTTCTCACCGTAATAAAGCTCTGGGTATTGATGACCCGTAATGTTATACCGGTTATCGAGATCAATGCGCGAATCAAAGCGAGAAATTATCGCGGTGGCGGTGGCGGGGGATTACCCGGGGGCGGAGGTGGCGGAGTAAAATTGGATGACGCAGGTACCGTACCGCTACCGGTATGTGCGGGCGGACCGCCGCTGATTCGGCCGGATACCGGAACGCGATGCCCTTTGGCATACATGCATTGAATATAGCCCATGTCATAGCGCTGCTGATTGACGTACGCGGAAGTGCTGGCCGTGCCCGAACCGGCCAGTCCGCCGGCTAGCAAACCGGTACCCGCGCCGATCGCCGCGCCTCCACCGCCTGCGATAGCGGCGCCTGCCGCCGCACCAAGTCCGGCACCGATCGCTGCACTTTCCACACCACTCGCTTGCGCCGATTGCCGTGGCGTTACACCGCCGACTTGCTCATAGGCATAGCGGCGGCATTCGTAATCATCATAGCGGAACTGTTCGAAACTTTTACCGGAACCCGGCAAAGTCATCACGCTGGGGCCGGTAGGTAAATTGACGCAAGCTCCCAGCATGCAGGAAGCTATCGACGGTATGATCAGTTGTTTGATTGCTCTCATGGTGTTTTCACTCCATTATCGTGCATACGGGTTCAGGGGCTGCGTATGATCAAGCAGTGACAGTTCTTGCGATTGAAATTCGTATAACGCTTTCTGACAAAGTTCAATACAAAGCAATTATCCCTGTCAAAGATTAGCAGAAAAAAGGTATCATATAGGATGCAAAATTTTAATAGTGATATATTTTAGGAGAAAATAAGAATGTCGCAAAAACACCCGGTTATCGCCGTTACCGGATCATCAGGTGCAGGCACCTCAACGGTTAAAACCAGTTTTGAACATATTTTCCGCCGTGAAAAACTCAGTGCGGTGGTGATCGAGGGTGACAGTTTTCATCGCTATGATCGTGAAGCAATGAAACAAGCTGTAGCCGAATCAGAAAAAAACGGTGGCCGTCCGATCAGCCACTTCGGTCCAGAAGCCAACGAATTTGAAAAATTGGAAGCGCTGTTTAAAGAATATGGCGAGAAAGGCACGGGGCAGAAGCGTTTGTACTTGCATAACGAAGAAGAAGCTGCGCCTTGGAATCAAAAACCGGGAACATTCACACCTTGGTCGCAGATTCCAGCGGGATCCGATTTGCTGTTTTATGAAGGACTGCATGGCGGCGCCAAGAGCGATACCGCCGATGCTGCTAAATATGTGGATTTACTGGTCGGTGTAGTGCCTATCGTTAATCTGGAATGGATTCAAAAAATCTATCGCGACACCAGTGCGCGCGGTTATTCGGCTGAAGCTGTCACACACACCATATTGCGCCGCATGCATGACTACGTGCATTACATTACGCCGCAATTCTCGCGTACACATATCAATTTCCAGCGCGTGCCGACGGTTGATACTTCCAATCCGTTCATCGCCCGGGAAATTCCAACACTGGATGAAAGTATGGTCGTGATTCGTTTTAGACATCCTGAGACGACGGATTTTCCATTCTTGCTGAGAATGATCCATGATTCGTTCATGTCCCGTCCTAACACTATCGTTGTTCCTGGCGGCAAAATGGGCATGGCGATTGAACTGATACTGACGCCGCTGATTTTGGATATCGTTGCCAAAAGCAGGGCATAGTAGTTTCTAACCAACGGCCGGTTAATTCGTGAATTACGATATCAAGTGCAAACTCTGATCTATCGTATTCCGGATTAATCAGTACGTTGAAAATGCACTCGATACACCCGGTTCCAAGTCTAGTCAGTTTGTCGCTGACTATATCGGCTACATGACTTCCTTATTATCCAACCTTAATCCGCAGCAACTCGAAGCGATCACGCTACCGCATCAGGCGGTACTGGTGCTGGCTGGCGCCGGTAGCGGAAAAACCCGTGTACTGACGACGCGCATTGCTTATTTGATTCAATCGGGGCAGACCAGTCCGCACGGGATTCTTGCCGTGACATTCACCAATAAGGCAGCCAAGGAAATGTTGACGCGCATTACCGCAATGCTGCCGGTTAATCCACGCGGTATGTGGATCGGCACGTTTCATGGTTTATGCCATCGCATGTTGCGGACGCATTATCAGGATGCCGGTTTGCCGCAAGCATTTCAGATTCTCGATTCCGCCGACCAACTGGCTTTGGTCAAGCGCATTCTGAAAGATCTATCGGCTGACGAAAAAAAATTCCCGCCGCGCCAGGTGCAATGGTTCATCAATAATGCCAAGGAAGCCGGATTGCGTGCGGCGTATGTTACCGTCGAAGATGCTTACTCGCGCCGTATGCTGGAATTTTATCAAGCGTATGAGCAGCAATGCCAGAAGGAAGGTGCGGTGGATTTTGCCGAATTGCTGCTGCGCAGTTATGAACTGCTGAATCGCAATGAAATTCTATGTCAGCACTATCGCGAGCGCTTTCAGCATATCCTGGTGGATGAGTTTCAGGATACCAATCCTTTGCAATACAAATGGTTGAAGTTACTAGCGGGTACCGGAACAAAAAATGCCGCGGCGGTTTTTGCCGTTGGCGATGACGATCAGAGTATTTACGCGTTTCGCGGTGCTTATGCCGGCAACATGCGGGACTTTGAGCATGATTTTGGTATCAACAAAGTTATCAAACTCGAGCAAAATTACCGTTCGCACGGCCATATTTTGGATGCAGCGAATGCTTTGATCGAAAACAATAGCGAGCGTCTGGGTAAGAATCTCTGGACTGCCGAAGGGAAGGGCGAATTGTTGCGGGTTTATAACGCGCCGAATGATTTCGATGAAGCTGCGTTTATCGTGGGAGAAGTCAAAGCATTGCATGCGGAAGGTGTCGCACTGTCGGAAATGGCGCTGCTGTATCGTTCCAATGCGCAGTCGCGGGTGCTTGAGCACAGTTTGTTCAATGCCGCGATACCGTATCGTGTGTATGGGGGTATGCGGTTTTTCGACCGGCAGGAAATCAAACATGCATTGGCCTATTTGCGCTTGATTGCCAACCCCGGTGATGATAGCGCGTTATTGCGGGTGATTAATTTTCCGGCGCGCGGTATCGGCGCTCGTGGACTGGAACAATTACAGGAAGACGCCAAAGTGCTTGGTGGCAGTCTGTGGATTGCCGCCGTGCAAAAGTGCGGCGGTGAATCGGCCGTGCTGCAAAAATTGCCGGAGATGTTAAAAGGCATCGCGGCATTCGTGCATTTGATTCTGAGCATGCAGCAGTACTGTAAAGCATTACCGCTTCCGCAAATCGTTGAGCACATGCTGACAAGCAGCGGATTACTGGCGCATTACGGCAAAGAGCGCGAGGGCGCGGAAAGGCTGGAGAATTTGAATGAGCTAATCAATGCCGCGACCAGTTTTGTGCATGAAGCGGAAAACGACAGCTTGGCGGAATTCCTCGCGCACGCTTCGCTGGAAGCCGGTGAGCATCAGGCGGGCAGCGGCCAGGACGCACTGCAATTGATGACAGTTCACGCCGCCAAGGGATTGGAGTTTCACAGTGTTTTTCTAAGCGGTCTGGAAGAAGGATTATTTCCGCATGAGAACAGTCTGAATGAAATCAACGGCATTGCCGAAGAGAGACGGCTGATGTATGTGGCCATGACGCGTGCGCGCCGCCGGTTATATCTTAGTTTTGCGCAAAGCCGCATGCTACATGGTCAAACCCGCTATCACATTGCGTCACGTTTTCTCGATGAAATTCCGCAGAATTGCTTGAAATGGCTGCAATCAGCACCGCGAATGAATCAAGGTGCCTACGCTTCCAATAGCGGCAGTCAAACCGCAACAGGTTTTTCAAGGACCGCCTACGGTCAGCCAAAATCTTCCGGTGGAGAGTGGCGCATCGGACAAAATGTCTCACATGCCAAGTTCGGCGACGGCGTTATCATCAACTACGAAGGCAGCGGCAGCGATGCACGCGTTCAGGTTAATTTCGATCATGCCGGTGTGAAATGGCTGTTGCTCGAATATGCCAAATTGACCGCGCTTTAATGACCATGTATCACACGCTCAGCGTTCGTTTTGATCCTTATCCTGAGGTTTATTTCCAGTTGTAGCCGTTTCCTGTTTGGCTTCAGGCTCATGTTGTTGTCCCGGTTGTTGATCGGCATCGCCCCAATTGGCTTTTTGTAAATCCGCTTCGGATTGGTTGTTTTTGAAGCGGATGGGTTCATTCAGGTAGATGTCTTTGTAGCTGACATAGATGGACGCGAAAATAGTAGGAATCAAAATGATCAGACCGGCACCGTAAGGCATCACGCTGATAATGGTCAGCACGATGAGCGTAACGCCATACAACTGAAATGGAATGAAGTTTCTCAGGCAGGCAAAAAAGCTTTTTTGCATGGCTATAATGGGCGGTACGTTTTCAAACACCACCAGCAGCGGCGAGAACCAGGAAGCCATCATCAATGGAATGGAAAGTGTCAGCGCAATCAAGGAGGATGTCAGGAAACTGCTCATTACGCCCATCAGCTCACTTTCGTCGACTCTTTTGCCGTAGAGCATCATGTCGGTCATCTGGGAACCGCCGATCAACATGACCAGGCCGATGATCAGAATCTGTCCGACCAAATAAATCCCGCCGATTGTGATGAGCGGCACGGTATTGGTTTTGAAAGCAGCAAATAAGTGCGTCATATCAAGCGATTTGCCTTGCTCCATGTCCTTGCATCCCAGCATGATTCCAGCCAAGAAAACGGGTGAAACCAAAGTGAAAATAAATTTTCCCAGCAATGGGATCAATGACATCGATATTGCGATCAACATCAGGGTAAAGCACACAAAAATCCAAGTGAGCGGTGCTCTACGGAACAAGTAGAAACCGCTCAGAATCCATTGCAATCCTTGTTTTGCGTGAACTTGATGAATTTCCATTAATGTTTCTCCAATTAATTTCAGTAAACGGTTTTAATGAAGCGTTATATCCAGAGCTGCTGTAGTTTTACTGAATCGCGCGCATGATTTTTTAATATTTCCCGGAAATGCGCCGGATCTTTGGCGTGTGTCAATTCCCCCGGGCGCGGTAAATGATAGTCGTACAAACGGGATACCCAGAAACGCAGTGCGCCGGCACGCAGCATGGCAGACCAGGCATCGTGTTCGGTCGCGTTAAGCGGACGTACGGCATGATAAGCTTTAATCAGCGCCAGCGTGCATGATTCATCCAAGACTTTGTTCTCAGTCATGCACCAGTCGTTGACCGTAATGGCCAGATCATACAAGAACGCATCGTTGCAGGCGAAATAAAAATCGATGACACCGCCGATGGTATGCCCGGTAAACAGAATATTGTCGCGGAACAAGTCGGCATGAATAACGCCGCCAGGTAATGTACCGGTTTGCTGCAATCGTTGAAAATTCAATTCTGCCGCAAGCAGGGATTGCTCGTCAGCGGAAAGAAAAGGGGTAATCTCGGGTGCTCTGGCTTGCCACCAGGTAAGTCCGCGTGGATTATTCATTCGTCCCGGATACGAGCTGCCCGCCACATGCATTTGAGCCAATATCCGGCCAACTTCCGCGCAGTGCTCCGCAACGGGATGCATAACGGATTGTCCCGGCAGACAGGTTACGATCGTTGCCGGTTTACCGTTGAGCTCGCCCAGCAATTGCCGATCCAGCATCGCAACCGGCGCGGGGCAGGGAATGCCGTGCTGGGATAAATGCGCCATCAGATTCAGATAATACGGCAGTTCGTCGCGCGTCAGTTTCTCGAACAACGTCAATACAAATTTGCCTTGCGTAGTCGTGACGAAATAATTGGTATTTTCGATGCCCGATGAAATGCCTTGCAATTGGACTAACTGACCCAACGCATAATTTTGTAACCAGACCGTGAGCTGGCTATCGGTAACAGGTGTAAAAACTGACATGGGTTAACAGACTAAAAAAGCGTGAAAGTGGAAACAGAAAGGTTTCATCGGATTACATGCTTTCGCTTTTTATCGGGGTTAAAATTTCAAGAATTGCCACATTGGCGGGCTGACATCAATACCGGCATCACCTGCGTGCGTATGGCCACGGCTAATATTTTTTTTCAGATAATACGGCGGACCGATGCGCGGAATCACCTTGATCATCATCAATTCTCCGTTGATGCGATGTTCTTCAATAGTGTCTTCGCCGCGCTTGATGATGGTAACTTGCGTTTCCAGTTCGGGATCCGGCTGAATATCGGGCGGAAGCGGCGGAGGATCCGCCAATTCCTTGGGTAACTCGGGAGGCTCCGGCAATGGAATGAGGTTATCCGGGTGCGAAAGCTTTTTAGCTTGCTTCGGCTGATCGGATTGCGCCGTGGCAGGCGGCGCAGAAATGATCACCAAGATAAAAATAAGTGGATACAGGTACATCATGTTGGTTACCGGCAGGTCGAGATTAACGGGTATTCTACCTAAAATCATCGCTGACAGTTAAAGATTGAGTTGAATTTCTCGCTCGGCGGCGGTCGGCTCAAATCCGCTGCTTTCATAATATTTAAAAATGGCATTGACGATTTGATCCGGTTCATCAATGACCTGAATCAGATTCATGTCCTCAGCGGATATAAAGCCTTCGGTGATCAAAGTGTTCTGGAACCAATCCAGCAAACCGCGCCAGAACTGGGAATACACCAGAATGATCGGCATCTTGCGGGTTTTGCCGGTTTGCACCAGCGTCAGCGCTTCCATCAATTCATCCAGAGTGCCGAAGCCGCCGGGCAGCACAACGTAAGCCGTGGCGAATTTGACAAACATATATTTGCGCGCGAAAAAATGCCGGAAAGTCTGGCTGATGTCCTGATAAGCATTGCGATGCTGTTCGTGCGGCAGCTGAATATTCAATCCGATGCTGGGTGATTTGCCATAATAAGCGCCTTTATTGGCGGCTTCCATAATACCCGGGCCGCCGCCGGAAATGACCGCAAAACCGGCATCGGAAAGCTGTTTGGCAATTTGCTCGGCTAATTTATAGTGCGGATTATTGGGATCGGTGCGCGCGCTGCCGAAAATACTCACGGCGGGTTGGATGGTATCAAGACGTTCTGTTCCTTCGACAAACTCTGCCATAATGCCGAACAAGCGCCATGATTCTTTTGCTGACCAGGGTTTATCCACAGACAAATGCGTGGCCGGTTTATCGTATAGGCTCATAGGAAAATCTTATCAATGAAAACATTGTTGCTGGTTGACGGTTCATCGTATTTGTATCGCGCTTTTCATGCATTGCCAGACTTACGTAATCATAACAATGAACCGACCGGCGCAATTCATGGCGTGCTCAATATGCTGCGGCGCTTGCATAAGGACTACCACGCCGATTATAGCGCGTGTGTGTTTGATGCAAAAGGTAAAACTTTCCGCGATGAACTGTATCCCGACTATAAAGCGCACCGGCCGCCGATGCCGCGCGATTTGGCGGTGCAGATCGAGCCGTTGCATGCTTGCATCCGTGCGATGGGATGGCCGATGCTGATCGTTGATGGCGTTGAAGCCGACGATGTCATTGGCACGTTGGCCAAACAAGCTGCCGCTGCCGGTATGCGCTGCATCATCTCGACCGGCGATAAGGATATCGCGCAACTGGTGAATGCGCAGGTGACGCTGGTGAACACCATGAGCAACGAAGTGCTCGATGAAGCGAACGTGCGGGTTAAATTCGGCGTGCCGCCGGATCGCATGCTGGATTATTTGATGCTGGTCGGCGACACGTCCGACAATGTGCCCGGTGTGCAAAAAGTGGGTCCAAAGACGGCGGTCAAGTGGCTGGCGCAGTACGGATCGCTGGAAAATCTCATTGCACATGCCGGTGAAATCAAGGGCGCGGTCGGCGATAATTTACGCCAGGCCCTGACTTGGTTCGATACTTCGCGCCAGTTAATTACGATTAAATGCGATGTCGATTTGCCCTTGAAAATTACCGATCTCGCGCCACAGCCGCAGGATACTGAGCGATTGGCCCAGCTGTATGAACAGCTCGACATGAAATCGTCTTTGCGCGAATTGCGCCAGCAGATGATCGAGAGCCAATCCGGATCGATCGCCGCCAATGAAATGCCGGGTAACGCGATGAACGATAACAGCACTCCTGCCGCACCGGATTGCCCCGCTATGTACCAAATGATTTTGACCGAAAGCGAGTTGGACGAATGGTTAATCCGGCTGGATACAGCGCCCTTGGTGTCAGTGGATAGCGAAACGACCAGTCTTAATCCGATGCAAGCGAAACTGGTAGGCATTTCGTTTTGCGTTGAAAGCTATCATGCGGCGTATGTTCCGCTGATGCACAACTACGCCGGTGTACCGCAACAGCTTGCGCTTGAAACGGTATTGAATAAATTAAAGCTGTGGCTGGAGAATGCGGAAAAACCCAAGCTGGGGCAGAACTTGAAATACGATAAGCATGTGTTTGCCAATCATGGAATTCAGTTGAACGGTATTGTGCATGACACGTTGCTGCAATCGTATGTGCTGGAATCGCACCGGCCGCATAATATGGATAGTCTGGCGCTGCGTCATTTGGATGTGAAAACCATCAGTTATGACGATGTGACCGGCAAAGGCGTGAATCGCATCGGGTTCGATGAAGTGGCGCTTGATATCGCCACGCAGTATGCCGCGGAAGACGCGGATATCACACTGCGCTTGCACCAAACGCTGTATCCCGGCATTCAAAAGGATGAACGGCTGAATTATATTTATCGTGAAATAGAGATGCCGGTTCTGGACGTGCTGTTTGAAATCGAGCGCAACGGTGTGTTGTTGGATTATAAGCTGTTGCAAAAGCAGAGCCACGAACTGGGCGAAAAATTGCAAACACTGGAGCAACAAGCGCATACGCTGGCAGGACAACCTTTCAATCTGAATTCACCGAAGCAAATCCAGGAAATTCTGTTTACTCAACTCAAGCTGCCGGTTATCAAAAAAACACCCACCGGCGTGCCTTCCACCGATGAAGATGTGCTACAACAATTGGCACTGGATTATCCATTACCCAAACTGTTGCTCGATTATCGCGGTCTGGCCAAACTGAAGTCGACCTATACCGACAAACTGCCATTGATGATGGATCGCAATACCGGCCGGGTGCATACCAATTATGCACAGGCGGTCGCTGTGACCGGGCGTTTGGCCAGTTCCGATCCGAATTTGCAGAATATTCCGGTGCGTACCAGCGAAGGCCGCAGAATCCGCGAAGCATTCATTGCGCCGCCGGGTCACAAAATCATTTCAGCGGATTATTCGCAAATCGAGTTACGCATCATGGCGCATATTTCCCAGGATGAAGGATTGCTCAAGGCATTTGCCGCCGGAGAAGATATCCACCGCGCAACGGCTGCGGAAATTCTGGGGATTCCGCTGGATCAAGTTGATCAAGAGCAGCGCCGTTACGCCAAGGTCATTAATTTCGGTTTGATCTATGGCATGTCGGAGTTCGGCTTGGCGTCTCAACTCGGTATCGAGCGCAGTGCCGCGCGCGCGTATATGGAACGGTATTTTGCCCGCTATCCGGGGGTGGACACGTATATGCGGCAAACACGGGAAAAAGCGCGGCAACTTGGATATGTGGAAACCGTGCTGGGACGCCGGTTATGGTTGCCCGAAATCAATAACGCCAATGGAAACCGCCGCCAAGGCGCGGAGCGAGCCGCCATTAATGCGCCGATGCAAGGTACTGCCGCCGATATCATCAAGCTGGCGATGATCGCGGTGCGTAACTGGCTGCATCAGGCAAGGTTAAACAGCAAATTGATCATGCAGGTGCACGATGAGTTGGTTCTGGAAGTGCCGGAGAATGAAGTGGCATTAGTCAAAAACACTTTGCCGGAGTGTATGGGCAATGTGTTGCGGCTGGATGTGCCGCTGTTGATCGAGGTCGGCGTTGGGGATAATTGGGAGCAGGCACATTAAACTCAATGTGCCTGCTGCTTTTTACAGGTGCTTATTCGCGCGTTTCAACTTGCATCAGCGGCTCGGTTTCTGGCGTGGCAGCTTTTCTAACCCTTCTGCGCGGTCTTTTAGGGATAATGATTTCTTCAGTCACCATTTCGACTTTCTCGGGCGGTGTTTCTATCATGATCAGGCCGCTTTTGCTCAAATCCGGAAGTTCTTTGGGCACACTAATTTCCGCTATCGGCGCTGGAGCCGACGAAGATTCCGGTTGAATAGTACTGTTTTGTACTGTTTGATTAACCGCCGGTGCTCTCCTGCTGGATTGCTTTTTAGCAGCGGGAGGCGGTGAATCTTCGTTAACAGGTATCGGTTCTGCTACCACTACCACCGGTTGCAGACTGATTGGATGCTCATCAAGTTGAACAGCATCACCCGGTACTGCATCCGCGACAGTTTCATGGTTTTCCGCAGCATTCTTCACCTGCCCGTTATGGTCGCGGTTTTTATTGCCACGATGACGACGGCTTCGTCTGCGTTCATCGGGTTTTGTACCGCTGCTTTCAGCGCTTTCAGTTTCCGCGGCAGAAATATCGGTAATCTCGGCAGCTTCCACAAAACCTGCGGTAGCTGGCTGAGCAACTCTCCTCGAATTGTTCCTTGGGGATTCTGCGGCTACTGGATTATATTGCGGTGATTGCCCGGATTCCGGATTATTCAAATCCTGCGCCGCACCGGTTGAATCTGGTGCATCGCTCTGCTTGGCCGGTTTTTGTGCGGAAGTATCTTTGCGCTCATTGCGGTTGCGCCCACGGCGTCCACGCGAGCGTCCACGCTCCTGTTGTCTGGTTTTATCCATATCAAACGGCTTTTCTTCAAGATCAATCCTTGTTTCTTCGCTGTACGCGGGCTTAAACCAGCTGAAAAATTTATCCAGCAGCGAGGTATCGCGTGATCTATCTTCGCGGATCGGTGCAGGTTGAGCAGGTGTTATGCCTTGAACTGCGGCTTGAGGGCGGGTGGGTTTATTTCTTTGCTCGGAAATGACCGGGTTATTTTCTTCGCTATTTTTTTCGACCAATTTATAACTTGCTACGGATTCGTTTGCTTTGCTGTCTTCGTGGCGTATTCGGGTGATATTGTATGTGGGTGTTTCAATATGGATATTGGGTATGAGGACGATACTAATCCGCTGTCGCACCTCAATATCATAAATTTCCGCTCGCTTTTCATTCAGAAGATAAGTGGCCACATCCACCGGAAGCTGGACGTGCAATGCACTGGTATTTTCTTTCATGGCTTCTTCCTGGATGATTCTCAGCACATGTAATGCCGAAGAATCGGTTCCGCGGATGAATCCGGTACCGTGGCAGCGTGTGCACGGAATATAATTGCTTTCACCCAGGGAAGGGCGCAGACGTTGCCGTGATAACTCCAGCAGACCAAAGCGCGATATTTTTCCGACTTGGATGCGCGCGCGATCTTGCCGCAATGCTTCGTGCAGCCTGGCTTCAACCTCACGTTGATTGCGTTGCACATCCATATCGATAAAGTCGATAACGATCAATCCACCCAAGTCACGCAAGCGCAATTGCCGGGCGATTTCATCGGCAGCTTCTAGATTGGTATTTAAAGCGGTATGTTCAATATCCAATCCACGGATAGCACGTGCTGAGTTGACGTCAACCGATACCAATGCTTCAGTGTGGTCAATCACAATTGCACCGCCGGAAGGAAGCGTTACCTGCCTGGAATAGGCCGTTTCTATCTGATGTTCGATCTGAAAGCGTGAAAAAAGCGGGACATCGTCGTGATAAAACTTCAAGCGATCGACATTGGCGGGCATGACATGCGCCATGAACTGACTGGCTTGTTCATAGATATCGTGGCTGTCGATTAAGATTTCACCGATTTCCTGGCTGAAATAGTCGCGGATCGCGCGAATCACCAAGCTGCTTTCCTGATAGATCAGAAAAACACCATCCTGATGATTGGCTGCTTCTTCAATCGCATACCAGAGTTGTGTCAGATAATTCAAATCCCATTGCAACTCTTCCGTACTGCGGCCAATTCCGGCAGTTCTGGCAATAATGCTCATTCCATCAGGTACTTGGAGCTGCGCAATTACTTCGCGTAAATCGTTGCGCTCTTCGCCGGTGATACGGCGTGATACGCCTCCGCTATTGGGATTGTTGGGTATTAAAACCAGATACCGGCCAGCCAGTGAGATATAGGTTGTCAGCGCAGCACCTTTTGTGCCACGTTCATCCTTATCGACTTGTACGATTAATTCCTGGCCTTCTTGCAATAAATCCTGAATGCGGCCATTGGCGGTACCATTTTCGGCAAGACAAGAGGAGGCTATTTCTTTGAAGGGTAAAAAACCGTGACGTTCGCAGCCATAATCTACAAATGCGGCTTCCAGACTGGGTTCTATTCGTGTGATGACAGCTTTGTAGATATTGCTTTTACGTTGTTCCTTACTGATAGATTCGATGTCAAGGTCGATCAGTGTCTGACCATTGACGATTGCAACTCGCAACTCTTCAGGTTGGGTCGCATTAAATAACATTCGTTTCATTTACAAGCCTTACGTGTTCTATTTATAAATACACTACCCGCAATTTCTTCGGTTAGATTTTTTTGGTATGCGTAGTTGTAATGACGAGGCTTTGATTTAATAATTTTATTGTAATGCTTATTTATCAATTCAATTATTTTATTATTATATTTCAGTATCTTATTTTTATTGGTGAAATTCTTTTCGTGTCGAAGTCATTAAAGCTCGTCCATGCTCTACTAAGCAGGTTTTATTGTCCTCGTTTAAGGTAACAGATTTTACATAAAGTTCCAAATAGAACTTTGTTTTATGTCAATATTATTATTAACACTGTTTGTAGCGAGTAAGGGCGGTAATTTTACAGCAACAACTTTAAAAAGAAATAAGTAAAATCTTTAGATTTTTGTCAGAAACCTGCATTTCTTTTCATCAATAACCGAAATAATCAAAAATGTGACAATGAATACTCAATCCCCTGTATCAATCGTCAAAGAATGCATAGGAGAAGAAGAAAACGATCAGCGGATTGATAATTTCTTATTCAAGCGTTTTAGGAATGTACCGAAAAGCCACATCTATCAATTGGTGAGAAGCGGCCAGGTGCGTGTTAACGGAAAACGGATAGATGTCAGTTACCGCCTGCAATCGGGTGATATGGTACGGATTCCGCCGGTCAAGACTACCGAAAAAAGTGCCGCCAAACAGATTGCCCCGGCCAATTTTTATGACTTTACCGTTTTGTACGAAGATGATGCATTATTGGTGATTGATAAACCGAGCGGCATGGCGGTTCACGGTGGCAGCGGTATCAGTTTCGGTGTCATCGAACAGTTGCGCACACAGCATCCAACCTGGAAATTTCTCGAACTGGTGCACCGCTTGGATAGGGAGACATCCGGCGTGCTTTTGCTGGCGAAGAAAAGAAACGCGCTGGTTGACCTGCACCGGCAAATTCGTGACGGCTTGATGGAAAAGCATTATCGGGTGATGGTCAATGGGGAATGGCGTAACGCCAAGCAGCATGTCAGATTGGCGCTCGACAAATTTGTGACATCAACCGGTGAACGGCGCGTAATGGTCGCCAGCGGGAATCACAAAGACAGCAAGCCGATGCAAGCGCATACGATATTTACACTGCAAAAATCCTGGAAAAATTTCAGTTTGCTCGATGCGGAGATTAAAACCGGGCGGACACACCAAATTCGCGTCCATTTGTCGCATCTCGGGTTTCCCATCGCCGGTGACGATAAGTACGGTGATTTTGAAGTGAACAAACAACTGGCTAAAGCCAGCGGAAGAAATAAGCTGGCGCGCATGTTTCTGCACGCTCACACGTTACATATCACACACCCGGTTTCAGGAGCGCGCATGCAGCTGCAATCGCCGCTGTCGATGGATCTACAGAAATTTATCGATGGTTTGGAGCATGCGCGCGAATCTTAATTGAACGGGGCTGAGTGTTATAATGCGCTGCTAGTTTTCCGGGGTGGCGGCAACTTGTTTGGTTTTAAACATGGTGTATAAAACTTCCCAAACATTTTCTACAATCTTTTTCTGCGCAACTTCGTTCGGGTGTATTCCATCGGCCTGAAAATATTCGTGTTTATCACCAAAACCGGCTAGTAGAAACGGTACTAATTTGATTTTATAATTTTCAGCGAGTTGCGGAAAAATAGCCTGGAACTTTTGTGTATAAGTCATGCCATAATTGGGCGGCAGTTGCATTCCAGCCAGTAAGACCAAAGCGTTGTGCTGTTGACATTTTTCAATGATCGCCGCCAGATTGTTATAGATGGATTTAATCGCCGCGCCGCGTAACCCGTCGTTTGCACCAAGCTCAAGGATAATAATCTCAGGGTGATGTTTCTCAAGGGTTTGCTGAATCCGGTTGCGGCCACCCAGCGTGGTTTCACCGCTGATACTGGCGTTGATAATTTGATAATCGGCAAATTCGGATTGTAGCCGTTGCGTGAGCAATGCAACCCAGCCGGCTTCTCTCGCTATGCCGTAATTGGCGGACAGGCTATCGCCAAAGACCAATACTGTTTTGCTGGATGCAGTAGCAGGAGTGGCGAAAGTAAAAACAAGAATCAGAATAATCAGGAAATTTTTTTTCATGTCAGATAATCGTGTAAATCAACCCATTCTTTGGACGCAGGCGCTCACCAAACAAGTGAATACCGGCGATCAGCAATTGACTATATTGCAGGATATCGAATTGCAAGTAAATCCTGGTGAAGCGGTTGCAATTATAGGTGCATCCGGTTCCGGTAAATCGACTTTATTAGGACTGCTGGCTGGATTGGATTTGCCGACTTCCGGGAAAGTTCATCTGGATGCGGTGGATATTTTCTCGCTGGATGAAGATAGCCGGGCGGCATTGCGCGGCAGGATTCTCGGTTTTGTATTTCAATCATTCCAGCTGTTGCCTGCGTTGACTGCAATTGAGAACGTCATGCTGCCGCTCGAATTGGCCGCCACCGGCAACGCGGAAGCCACTGCGCGAAGATTGCTGGAACGGGTCGGATTGGGTCAGCGCCTGCATCATTATCCCAAACAGTTATCCGGTGGTGAACAGCAACGGGTCGCCATTGCACGCGCGTTTGCAACCGATCCGAAATTGTTATTGGCCGATGAGCCTACCGGCAATCTCGATTCGGCTACCGGTGTGCAAATTATCGACTTGATGTTTGAACTCAATCGCGAGCATGGCACGACCCTGGTACTGGTTACGCATGATGAATCTTTGTCGCGGCGTTGTGCGCGCCAGATCCGCTTGGCGGATGGGCGGTTAGTGCGGTAGTTGCAAAAGCTGAGCAGCGCGGGTATTTCTTCTTTATTTTTTCACCAAGGCCCTCATTTTCATGAATCATTTTAAGCTGTCTTTGCGCATGCTGCACCGCGATTGGCGCGCGGGTGAGCTCAATGTTTTGCTGTTGGCTCTGATCATTGCCGTCAGCGGCATTGCCACGGTTGGTTTTTTTGCCGACCGGGTGGAATCGGCCTTGGCGCGTGAAAGCAACCAACTGCTGGGCGCGGATTTGCTGGTTATTTCGAGCCAGCCGCTACCGGAGCAATACGCCAGTGAAGCTCAGCGTCTTGGTTTGTCCGTTTCATCGCTGACCAAACTTGCCAGCATGCTCTCTCATGAGGACAGCAATCTTCTGACTGAAGTTAAGTCGGTTACCGAAGGCTATCCGTTACGTGGACGTGTGCATTTGGCCAATCAGTCATCCCAAGCCTACGCGGCGCAAGCGGAAATCCGCGCAGCCGATGGAATTCCGCAGCCGGGCACCATCTGGGTCGATGAAAAAGCCATGACCCGGTTAGATCTTAAGATGGGCGATGTAGTCGATGTCGGTATTACCCAATTGACAGTCACAGAGCTGGTGGTGCGAGAGCCGGATCATTCGGTGGGATTCATCAACATGGGGCCGCGCGCCATCATCAACGCTGACGATCTGGAAAAAACCGGCTTGATACAAGAAGGCAGCCGTGTTTCCTATCAATTGCTGATCGCGGGTGAACCACATGCGGTGCAGCAATTCCGTGATTGGGCCAAACCGCAACTGACCAAAGCGCAACGAATGGAAGGCATACGCGATGCACGTCCGGAAATTAAAGCCGCGCTGGAACGCTCGGAAAAATTTCTCAGCCTGGCAGCGCTGGCCAGCGTAGTGCTGGCTGCCGCCGCAATTGCCTTGGCGGTGCGTCGCTTTACCCAGCGTCATTTGGATGGTTGCGCGGTGATGCGCAGTCTGGGGGCCAGCCAGCGCCAGCTGTTTTATTTGTATGTTTATTATTTCGTTGCCTTGGGAGTGATCGCCAGCAGCATTGGCTGTTTGCTCGGTTTCGCCGCGCAGCAGATTCTGACGCATTGGCTGACCGGCCTTGTAGAAACCGAACTGCCGTGGCCGAACTGGCTGCCTGCGGTGCAAGGGTTGCTGGTGGGACTGGTGTTGCTGCTCGGGTTTGCACTGCCGCCCGTGCTCAATTTACGCAGCGTTCCGGCATTGCGCGTACTGCGCCGCGATATCGGATTATCCAACGCGCACAGCATTGCGGGTTATTTACTGGGATTGGCGGCGTTATCGCTGCTGTTTATCTGGAAAGCGCAAGACCTGAAGCTGGGGCTTTATATCGTGACGGGATTTATCTCGGCCATTGCCATTTTCGGCGGTCTCGGCTGGCTGCTGATCCGCTTGCTGTCGAGCTTGCGGCATCAGGCCGGTGGCGCCTGGCGCTATGGTCTGGCCAGTATCCGCCGCCGCGCGGTTTCAAGTGTTCTGCAAGCGGTGGCGCTGGGTTTGGGGTTGATGGCCTTGCTGGTGCTGACTCTGATCCAGGATGATTTGATCGACGATTGGCATACCAGTCTGCCGCCGGATGCGCCAAATCATTTTCTAGTGAATATCCAAGCGGATCAGTTGCAACCGCTGCAGGAATTTTTTCAGCAGCATGCGCTGGAGCCGCCACGAATGTATCCGATGGTCCGCGGCCGCTTGATCAAGATTAATGGTAAGGAGGTATCCGCGGAGAATTATGCCGATGATTTGCATGCGGAAAGACACATCCGGCGCGAGTTCAACTTGACCTGGGCCGATGAGCTGGGATCGGATAACCAAGTGGTGCAGGGTGCCTGGTGGGATAACGGTACACAGAAAGCGGAATTGTCGATCGAAGAGGGCATTGCCAAAACCATTCGCGTCAAACTAGGCGATGAGCTGACTTACGATATCGCGGGCAGTCATTTTTCCGCCAAAATCACTAGCATGCGGAAAATCGATTGGGATACTTTCCGGGTCAACTTTTTTGTCGTTGTGCCTCCCGGTTTGCTGGAAAATTACCCAGCCAGTTACATCACCAGTTTCTATGTGCCGCCTACGGAAATTCATCGAGTGCATGAATTGGTTAAAGCGTTTCCGAATATTCTGGTGGTCGATGTGGCCACGGTGATCAACCAAGTTCAGCAGATGATCCAGCAGGTTTCGCAAGCGATTGAATTTGTTTTTGTGTTTACGCTGCTGGCCGGCTTTGCCGTGCTGTACGCTGCGATAGCCGCAACGCAGGATGAGCGCACTTACGAAGCGGCTATTTTCCGGGCATTGGGCGCCCGGCGTGAACAATTGTCGCGCGCCTGGGCTGCGGAATTTGTGATTCTGGGCGGGTTATCCGGGTTATTCGCCTCGGCGGGCGCCAGCGCATTAGGGTATGTGATCGGTAAGCATGTGCTGCATCTTAATTACACGTTTAATCCCTGGATCTGGGTGGTGGGCGTGTCCATCGGCGTGGCCGGTGTGTTAATCGCCGGTTTGCTGGGTACGCGTTCAGCGCTATCGAGTCCGCCGCTGTTGACCTTACGTAAGATCGGATAATCGATGACCGGTTTGCTAGCTCCAAAACTTAAAGCGCTGCCGCCGCTGAGTCTGTATATCCATATTCCCTGGTGTCTGAAGAAATGCCCCTATTGCGATTTCAATTCACACGAAATTCGCGGACAGGACAATCAAGCGCCCGAAGACGAATATGTGGCGGCACTGCTACGCGATCTTGAGTTTTCCTTGGCGGATGTGTGGGGTCGGCGCCTGAGCAGCGTATTTTTTGGCGGTGGCACGCCAAGCCTGTTCAGCGCCCGGTCGATCGATACCATCTTGACGGCGGTGCGCACATTGCTGCCGCTGGAGCATTTCGCCGAAGTCACTCTGGAAGCAAATCCCGGCACGTTTGAAGCGCAGAAGTTCGCCGATTTCCGTGCCGCAGGCATCAATCGCTTGTCGATCGGTATCCAAAGTTTTAATCCCCAACATCTGAAAGCCTTGGGACGGGTGCATGACGACCGGGAAGCGCATCGCGCCGTCGAAATTGCGCTGCAGAATTTCGACAATATCAATCTCGACCTGATGTATGCGCTACCCGGGCAAACCTTGCCAGAAGCGCAAAACGATATCGAAACGGCATGTGCTGCGGGTGTTACGCATATTTCCGCTTATCACCTGACGCTCGAACCGAACACATTGTTTCACCGTTTTCCCCCTGCGCTTCCCGATGACGAGCAAGCAGCGGCGATGCAGGAGATGATTGAACAAACTACGGCAAAACAGCAGTACCGCAATTACGAAACCTCGGCGTTTGCGCGTGCAGGCAAGGAGTCGCGTCATAACATGAATTATTGGCAGTTCGGCGACTATTTGGGGATTGGTGCGGGCGCGCACAGCAAAATCAGTTTCGCCGATAAAATCGTGCGGCAAATGCGCTACAAACAACCGAAGGAATATCTGGCGAAAGCGCAATCGGGCGAGTCGTTGATGATTCACACACACCAGGAAGTGACTGCTGAAGATCGTGGTTTTGAATTTATGATGAACGCGTTGCGGCTGAACGGCGGGTTTGATACGTCACTGTTTCAGGAACGTACCGGTCTGCCGCTCAGCGCCGTGCGGCAACAGCTGGATGAAGCCGAACAACGCGGTTTGCTGGTGCACGATCATCTGCGCATCAAACCGACCATCTTGGGCAGACGATTCCTCAACGATCTGCTGCAAATCTTTCTGCCGGGAAAAAATTCCGCCGGATAATACGCTAAAATCGCAGCCTCGAATTTGTCAGTGGAGGATGCGTCATGGCATATGTAAAACCGGAAGAAATCGTCGAAAACATGCTGCAAGCCGGGGCGAAAAAAGCAAACCTGCCGGTCGGTCAGCTGTTACTGCGTGGTTTTTTGTCCGGCGCTTTCCTGGGTTACGCCACCACGCTGGCGATTCTGGCAGCGACGCAAACGGGCTTGGGCATCGCCGGTGCTTTGGTGTTCCCGGTGGGTTTTGTCATGATCGTGTTGCTCGGACTGGAACTCGCCACCGGTAATTTTGCGCTCATCCCGATTGCCGTCAAAGATAACAGAGCTCCGCTCAACCGCCTGTTCGTGAACTGGACCTGGGTGCTGACCGGCAACCTGATCGGCAGCGTCACCTACGCCTACTTATACTGCATCGTGGCGACCAAAATGGGCTCGATAGACCCGGCCACTATCCCGGCATTGCAACGCACCATCACCATCGCCGAAACCAAAACGCTCGAATACGCCAAACTCGGCTTCGACGGCACCATCGCCGCGTTTACCAGCGCAATGCTGTGCAACTGGATGGTGACATTGGGTGCCGTCATGGCATTCACCTCGACCAACACCATCGGCAAAATCGCCGCGATGTGGCTGCCGATCATGAC
>MSXT01000034.1:36886-77445 GCA_002083595.1 Proteobacteria bacterium ST_bin16
TTTACCGGATTTATGTTGTATTGGAGTTATGGTAAGTCAATTAATTGATCTTAATTCTTTTGATTTCTACTCTGTTTTTGTAATTTTGTTTCATCAAATTTGTACTTTCTGTATCTGAGGGAAGAATATGCACTTAAAAGAATTGTCACAAAGAATTCAACAGTTAGTAGATCAATCCAATCATGTCTTATCCACTAGCTATAAGCAAGCAGGTGAATTCTCTCCTTTTTTTGTTGATTCAACAAAGTTTTCGAGTCTGAGAGCATCGGCATTGTCATTTATAGCAATGGTATACAGTAAAGATCATTCTCATTATTCTGAGTTTGATAAGGCTGCGAAAGGTAATTACATGTCTGATGTTAAGCAAGGACATGGAATACTCCTTGCCATTCAAGATGAGATAAATGGAGGATGGATATTCTCAGTGAAAAAATTAGTTTCAGCAGAAATCTTCTCTGATTTTCTTGAAATGGCAGCACACCTTTTGGAACAGGATTATAAAGATCCAGCAGCAGTAATGATTGGCAGTGTGCTTGAAGAAAATTTGCGGCAGCTTTGTTATAGCGCAAAAATAGAAACAGAAATTGAGAAAGACGGTACTCCAGTTCCGAAAAAAGCGGATCAATTAAATTCAGACTTGGCTAAAGCAGAGGTATATACAAGATTAGATCAAAAGGCGGTCACTATGTGGCTTGATCTGAGAAATAAAGCGGCACACGGAAAATATAATGAGTATGGAAAAGAACAAGTTATGTTGATGCAGCAAGGGGTTACTGAATTTCTAGCCAGAATGTCAGCAAGATGAATGGATATGATTAGCTAATTCAGTTTGTTTAACTTACATATCATTTTATTTTTACTTTATGCCCAGAACCGGTGTTTTACTGTCGTTATCCCGTGAGCATCATTCCTCGCTAGTGATCGCGCGTGCTGCGCGGCAAGCGGCGGAGAGTTGTGATAGCGCTGTTTTTCCGGCGATGGCGCAGCGCATCGAAGATCATTGGCGGACTGTATTGCAGGAGCACTTCGCACGCGAGGAGCAATTGCTGCGCTTGGCGGCAGATGCTATACCCACTGCATCCGCCGGTCGAATCCTGGCCGAACATGCAGAATTGCGCATGCTGGCTTGCGGGCCTTGTGAATTGGATTTGCCTGCGCGGTTGCAGCGGTTCGGTGAATTATTAGCTGCGCATGTCCGCTATGAGGAGCGCGTGTTGTTTCCACAATTACAATCGCATCCGAGCATCGATTTCGCAGCTGCGAAATCAACTTAGCGCATATTAAGCTAAACGTAGACAATCGAGCGTTTTCCGGAATCTCTCCGGTTAGAAAAACAAATCCCGCTACTCGAGCGGGATTTGTGAGCAATGCAGTGAAATGCGATTATGCGTTTGCTTTTTTGCGGCGTGCTGCGAAACCCAACAATCCGAGACCTGCTAACAACATGGCATAAGTTTCGGGTTCGGGAACCGGTGCGATACCGGCGACACCGACTGTAAATCCGTGCCAGCTTTCGGAGACATGGGTAAACGTGATGGAATCAAAAGAACCCGGCAGTCTGATCACGCCGTGCACTTCACCGGAACCGAAGAACCCCGTGCTTGTTCCGTTCAGAATGGGGGTGCCGGAACCCCAGTATCCAGGGCCGAAACTGTCGATCACGATAGGCACGCCAAAATCCACGGTATTGCCATTCCAGCTGACCAATCCGATGTATGGATCCACTACGGTTTGTGAAAATGTGATCGTGACCGTGCCGCCTGTACTGAGCGCAACGATATCGGAAGCTGGCGGTGCATTATCAACGGTGCCGTTGGTATACGCCGATCCGGTCCAAAAATTCGTTCCTGCGCCGGTTGTTACGAAAGAATGCGCACCGGTAGCGGAGTATCCGACACCGACCGTGGTTGATCCGACCAACAGATCGCCGGATGCCGAAAACGAATCGGTTGAGGTGGTCCAATCCGTCCAGGATACGGTTACCGCAAATGCGGATGCGGAGAACAAAGTTGTAACGAGAGACCCGACTGCGAGTTGTATGATGCGTTTCATGATGTTCACCTTTTGCTTGAATGAGTAAAAATAAATCCAATTGTTGCCAACGATATATTCAACACTAAGGCGATATGCTAACCGGTAAGACGGTTTAATGCTGTAGTCAGATGTTCCTTAATTTTTTAGGACGGTTGCCCTGGTTATGGGGTACACGATGCGTGTAATTTGGCAAATTGATTGTTGGAACAGGTATCTGCGGTTACCGGAAATTGTGTGGCGCGCAGGGTTGACTGGATTGGCGAGATGACTTCCCGCCGGGATGAAGGTTTACTTTACAGCAATGAATTAGCGGTTTGGTCCGTGTTAAGCAATTTTCTCCAGATCGCTGCCGGTTTTTTCCGCCGCATATAAATGCACGTGCAGCAGATCGTAGATGCGTTCCCCGCTGAGTTGTTTCACATCGAATCCCGTCGCCAGCTGGATTTGCGTGAATTCCTTGCTGGCCCGGGTATCGTAGCCGATGTAGCCCATCGACCAGCGTGAAAAACGGCGCGTGTCCACCGGCTCGAAATCAAGAACTATCACATCAGTATGACGCGAATCGCATTGAATGCGCTCGAAAGTTTCCTGAATATGGTCATGCGCGCCTTCGAGCACCTGAGCAAAGCATTCCCGGTTGAACATGAGCGCGCCGGTAATGCCGGATGCTGCATTCCGTTGACGGGAAATGGCCAGTATTTGTTCGATTTCCTTGTGGACATTTTCATTACTGCCAGGAATCGTGTTGTGGCTAATATAAATGAGCCGGTATAAATTTTGTATCATGGTTGCTCTCACTGCGATGGCCATCGTAAACTACGAGATGAGTGCCTGAATTTGTTCTGCCGGGACCGGTTTGCTGATTAAATAACCTTGAATTTCCATGCAACCATTACGTGCCAGATAGTCGAACTGCTCTTCTGTCTCAACGCCTTCGGCCAGGGTTTTTATCCCCAGCGCGCTACCGAGCGTGATTACCGCCTTAATCAGGGTGCGTGACTTGTCAATTTGCATACGGTGAACAAACGATTGATCGATTTTGATTTTTGAAAACGGAAAACTGCTCAAATAATTGAGTGAAGAATATCCTGTGCCAAAATCATCCATCGCGACGGACACGCCCAATGCCTGTATTTCCCTGAGTTGCTCCAATGCGTTTGCTACATTTTTGATCAGTAAGCCCTCGGTGATTTCCAGTTCCAGGCGTTGCGGCGTAAGGCCGCTGGTTGAAAGTGCCGCTTGAACGATTTGTTTCAGATTGCCGCTTTCAAACTGCACGGGAGAGACGTTGACGGCAATCTTGATGTCTTCCAGCCAGGTTGTTGCTTCCCGGCAAGCCGTTTGCAGCACCCACTTGCCGATTTCGTGAATTTCCCCTGTTTCCTCCGCCAACGGAATGAACCGGACCGGCGATATGATTCCGGTGCCCGGTTTTTCCCAACGGATCAGTGCTTCAAACCCAACTATTTTTCTATCCTGCATGCGGACCTGCGCTTGATAAAATAACGTGAATTCCTGCAGAAAGAGCGCGCGCCGCAAGCCAACTTCAAGATCATGTTGTTCGCCCGCATTTTTTTGCAAGGATTGCTCATACAAGCGATAGCTCCCGCGTGCATTGTGCTTGGCATCATGCAGCGCCAGTTCCGCATGTTTGATCAGATCGCCGCTTGATTCGGTGTTTTGATGCAAAATCGCCAGTCCGATGCTGGCACTGATATTGGCTTGCTGGCCATTGATCAAAAAAGGGCGTTTGAGCAGCCCGGTGATGCGCTCCGCCATTGCGGTAGCGGCTACGGGTTGATTTTGATTGATTTGCAGCACGACGAATTGATCGCCCGCAAAATGCGCTACGAGATCATCCGAGCGAACGATGCGTAATAACCGCTGCGCGGCAAATTTCAATAATTGATCGCCGGCATCGTACCCCAGCGTTTCATTGATCCGCTTGAAGCGATCCAGCCCGATCATGATCATGGCCAGCGAAGCAGCGCCGGACTCATCCGGTTTCCAGTTTGCGATGCATTCATTGAGCATGCCGCGATCAGCCAACGGTACAGCGCTATGATTTTGTGCCTGATGGTTAATTCCGGATTGCGAAAAATTGCTGGAGGACAAACTCTCAACCATGATCAATCGCTGTTCCTGATCGCAGGCGATGACATGCACATGAACATGAAGCGTTTTGTTATTGATGGCGGAAACCAGTTTGATCGTTTCCGTATGCTGCTCGGCAACGGCTTGCCGGAGTAGATCGGGTGCTGACACATTGAGCGGAGCGGTCAAATCAAACCATGTTTTATCTGCAATATCCGGTGGCAGGGCAAGTAGCTTTAGAAAAGCCGGATTGGCGGATATGATTTTTCCTACTTTATCAACCCAAGCGAACCCGCAAGACGAATCGATAGCCGTAAAATTCATTGCACTATGCTGTGATTGACGATTATTAATCTTGTGTTCCCCAATAGCTGAATGATGCAGGGAATTATAAATCATTCCAATTCTAAACCGGGATGGCGGATGAGAATGCGATTTGTATGAAGAAATTGCCACACTGCTGGAGTGTGCGCTCTTACTTATTGAGTCCACCCTAATGTACAAGGGGGGTAGATCTAGAATTGAGAATGTACTGAACAATATTCTTGATTCGCGGCCTGATTCATTTTGCGCTGGTTTCTACTATTTATATTAGGCTCCAAAAATGGAAATCGACTTGGTGGAGTCTCCAATTATCGACCAGATACTGTGAGCCTGAACTCGAGGATCTAAATCTGTGTTGATTTCCTCCCATCTTTCGTGGGCATCTTGAGGGAGATTGTTGCGTATCTGATGGTTAATAATCAAATCGAAAGCGGTGCCGATTGTGTCTGCAACTGATACCGCATCCTCTAAGGCAGAGAACGATAACTCAAGCGAGTATGGGTTGGCGGCGCACATTAAAAGAATCGTATCTCGAAAATTATCCCATGCATCGTCTTCCCAGAAGTCTCGGAGATTCAAGCCTCGACTCATGGTCCATTTAGCATGCCACACATATCCTTTTTCGCCACTCACTGGCGGTATTATCTGAGTCGACTGAACCCATGGACGCTTAGAGCACTTCAGCTGAAAAGTAGTATGATATTGTCGTTGTGCATGCTTGATTAGCCGTTGCGCAGTTTCATGTTGGCAATCAACCCATGCTTTTGCGAGCGGGTCTTCCCAATTCTTAGGTACAAGCGATTGGCGATTGAAAGCAGCTACTGCCTCGAAAGCGCCATTTTCGAGGTCACGCAATATTTGTTCGAGTCTTGAAAGGTCGTCAGAATGAGGTCGCCGACAGTGGCCGATGCAATTGCGGATGTTGCGCAGCTCGATTACTCGTCCTTTCCATACTTCTTTAGGAAGTAAAGATTTTTCGAATAGCGACCACTGTTCATCAATGATCTTGAGGAGATCGGCTACATCCGTATATGCGAGCAGTGCTTGAGCATCGGGTGTTGCCATATATTGAAACTCTTCATCTTTCTGCTGACGTTTCTCATGGTTGGGAAGTTGGGGTAATCTTTCTGTCCAATTGGACCCATAGGCAGCACGAAGCTCTAAGTAGATAAGCGAACGCAACCAGGTTTCAAATTGCCACCATCGTGCAAATACCGCACTGGCTAGTGGAGGTACATCATTCCGCCATGATGCAGATATTGAATTTTGAATGTCACTGGGTAACCGATTCCATTCTTTTATGCCATTTTTTCTCATAATCAATAAAACCGATGTACCAAGCTAAAACTGTCAAATAAAAGTTGCTGGCGAAACGCCAAATCGCTTGCTCAATGCCCGGATCTGGCGGATGTTGAGTTCTCGCTTGCAGGATAGAATTTCCGAGACGACACCTTGACTGCCAATTTCTGTTAAATCGTTTTGTTTAAGCCCATGCTGTTGCATGAGAAATTTGAGTGCATCGATACCAGTTGCATCGGGTAAGCGCAAATGTAGTGTTTCATAATCTTCGATCAGATCGCCGACGATATCGGCCAAGCTCATAGCCGGATGTTTCTCGTCTCCGGATGCTTCTTCCAGCAACGCTTCTAGTAGTTGGATCATGCGATCGTAGTGCGTTTGATCGCGAATGGGTGCAATATCGGTTTGATTGCTGAATTGCTCCCAAGCAGGAAGCAACTGTTTAATATCGACGGATGTAGTCACGATTTCCAAGCTCCTTTGTCGTAATATATGGGTTAATACGGCTTTTATGTAGATAATTTGTTTTTCAAAGCGAACATAAGCGATCAAACGGTATTTGTTGCCGCCAATATTAAACACGGTTAATTCATCGACTTTATCAACGGTATTGAATGCGGCTTTCAACTCGGCCCAATTGTTAAATTGGTTTTTTTCAATCACACGGCGCCAACCCAAGAGCGATTGCGCAGCTTGCGGATGTTCCTCAATAAAAATCCGCAGAGCTTTATGACTAATAATTTTCATAATAGTAGTCTATCTCATAATGAGATTGATGCGAAGGCTAACTTAGTGAAGTAAGCTCCCGGCTTTGCCGGGGGACTTACGGTGGTTTGACCTATACTACAGGTCACGCTCGTGTTATTTAACGATTAAAAAGCAAGGCTCTAGATTATCAGAAGCCTATTGTTTATCTAACCGGCGATACTGAATCGCTTCCGCAATGTGTTGATTGTTGATTTTCTCAATGCTCGCCAAATCCGCAATCGTCCGCGCGACTTTTAAAATTCGATGATATGCACGAGCCGATAAATTCAAACGGCTGATCGCTTGTTTCAGTAGATTCTCGCTGGCGTCATCGAGTGCGCAGAATCGGTCGATTTCCTTAACACTCAAGCGGCTGTTGGTTTTGCTTTGCCGGTTAAGCTGCAATTGGTGCGCTTTTTCAACGCGCTGGCGGATGGTGCTACTTTTCTCGCCCGTTGTTTGCTGTTTCATCAATTCCTGTTGCGGAACGGCTGGGACTTCGATTTGCATGTCGATGCGGTCGAGTAATGGGCCGGAGATTCGTCCGCGGTAGCGGGCGACTTGGTCGGGGGTGCAGTGGCATTTGCCGGAGGGGTGGCCTAAATAGCCGCAAGGGCATAGTTGCGTTGCCTTTTTGCAATATGCTCATATTTCTCTTAAGTCATTAATCCCTAAGCATTATGATTTTGAGCCTCACACTATTGGTCAACATATTCTAAGAAGAAGGCTTTTTCTGAATATGAAACAAATGGAGGTGGCAGAGCTATTTAATGTTACTCACTTCACTGTTGGTAACTGGGAAAATGGGCATTCAGAACCAAAATTTTGCCAAACACCGATCCTGATAAAATTTCTTGGTTATGATCCTGTTAACTTGAATCCCAAATCAATTGCGGAATTGTTGTTTGCTAAGCGCCGAGAGTTAGGGTTGAGCCAGCGGGTAGTTGCTAGGAATTTAGGCGTTGATCCTTGTACTGTGAAGGATTGGGAAGGCGGTGGAACGATCATGAAGCATAATCACCGGCGACTGGTTGCTTCTTTTCTTGGAATAGATGAGGAAAAAGTTTTTGAAAATATGAAAAGGCAATGGAATGAAAGGCATAGGAAATAAATCAACTAATCTATTCACTTAATGTAGGTGGGTGTGTAAAAAAATTATGGATTTGTGTATTCATATACTAGGCTCAAAAGGTATTGACAGAAAATATTCATTTCCATGATAATGGAAGCATGGAAATGAATATTGCAGTTAAAGCTCTTGCGGCTCTGGCTCAAGAAACTCGCCTGACGATATTCCGAACACTGGTTCAGGCTGGCGAATCTGGCGTCCCGGCCGGTCAACTTGCCAAGGAATTGGGCATTCCCAATGCAACGCTGTCTTTTCATCTAAAAGAATTGACTCATGCGGAGCTGGTGATCGCACGGCAGGAAAGCCGCTTTATTTATTATTCGGCAAATTTTGCAACCATGAATGCGCTAATGAGTTATCTCACCGAGAATTGTTGCACCGGTACACCTTGCGGCATTGTTAAAGTTTGTTGCGATGAAAAAAACAGCTAAATATAACTTAACGAAGGAGACAATGATGAAACGCTTTCATGTCCATATTGCCGTCGATAATCTGCAGGATAATATCCGCTTTTACTCGGCATTATTCGGTGTCGATCCATCCGTCAGCCAGCCGGATTACGCCAAGTGGATGCTGGATGATCCATATATCAATTTCGCGCTTTCGGCGCGAGGTGCAAAGCCGGGTTTGGATCATGTGGGTATCCAGGTTGATTCTGACGATGCCTTAAACGAAGTAAACCAACGTCTGACACACGCCGGTTTGCCCGCTGCGGAGCAAAAAAACGCGCAATGCTGCTATGCTTCGTCAAATAAATACTGGACAGTTGATCCGCAAGGCATCGCTTGGGAGGCGTTTCATTCGCTGGCCACCATTCCGGTATTTGGACAAGATACCGTCATTCCCACTAAAACCGAAACCTGTTGCGCGACCTGATCATGAATGTACTATTTCTTTGCACCGGAAATTCCTGCCGCTCCATCCTTGCGGAAGCCATTTTCAATCATCTGTCACCCAAAGGCTGGCAAGCGATGAGCGCGGGCAGCAAACCGACCGGCCAGGTTCATCCGCGTTCACTCGCCTTACTTAAACGCGAAGGTATCGCAACCGAAGGGCTTTGCAGTAAATCGTGGGATAATCTGCCGGCTACACCGGATATTGTGATTACTGTGTGTGGCAACGCCGCCGGTGAAACCTGCCCGGCGTATCTTGGCCCAGCGCTGCGTACACACTGGGGTGTCGATGATCCCGCCGAAGCTACTGGAACTGAGGAAGAAATCAATGCAGCATTCACGCAGGCTTATCGAACTTTGCGTGAAGGTATCGAGACTTTTTTATCGCTGCCGCTGGATGATTTGCAGCAAAACCCTGCCGCTTTTAGAACAAAGCTGGATTACATTGGGCTCTTGAAATTTAAGCAGCAACACACAAAATGATAACTAAAGCCTTAAACTAATTATTTATTTTATCGAACCCTTGTTACCTTAACTATTACTATTGGAGAATCAAAATGACAACCATACAGATATTTGACCCTGCTTCATGCTGTAGCTCAGGCGTTTGCGGTTCCGACGTAGACCAAGAATTGGTCGGTTTTTCCGCTGATGTTGACTGGGCCAAACAACAAGGTGCTGCCATTGAGCGCTTTAATCTGGCGCAACAGCCGATGGCTTTTGCGGATAATTCCACAGTGAAAGCATTCTTGGAACGCTCCGGTGCTGAAGCGCTGCCATTGATTCTCGTGGATGGGGAAGTGGCATTGGCAGGCCGCTATCCAAATCGCGGTGAACTGGCGCGCTGGACTGGCGCTGCTGTAGAGGAAGAAACCGAAGAATCCAGCTGCTGCGGCGGCTGTTGCTAACAGAAGCCTGAGCCAACTGCATGACGCAACTTAAATTTCTCGATCAACCGCCGCGATTTCTGTTCTTTACTGGCAAGGGCGGCGTCGGCAAAACTTCGTTGGCTTGCGCTACGGCGATAACGCTGGCCGATGCCGGTCAGCGGGTATTATTGGTCAGTACCGATCCGGCTTCCAACGTGGGTCAGGTGTTCGGCATGACGATTGGCAATAAGATGACAGCGGTTACCGCAGTGCCTCGTTTATCTGCCTTGGAAATCGATCCGCAAGCAGCAGCGCAAGTCTATCGTGATCGCATTGTCAATCCGGTGCGCGGTGTATTGCCGGACACGGTGGTCAAAGGTATCGAAGAACAGCTATCCGGCGCATGCACGACAGAAATTGCCGCTTTCGATGAATTTACCGCTTTGTTGGTCGATTCGGCGCTGACAGCGGATTACGATCATATTATTTTCGACACTGCACCCACCGGTCACACCATACGATTGCTGCAACTGCCCGGCGCATGGAGTGATTTTCTTGCGGAAGGCAAAGGCGATGCGTCATGTCTTGGTCCGCTGGCCGGTTTGGAAAAACAACGCGCACAATACAAAGCGGCGGTAAATGCGCTCGCCGATTCGCAACGCACCCGGCTGGTATTGGTGGCCCGCGCGCAGCAAGCCACGTTACGCGAAGTAGCGCGGACACATGAAGAGTTAGCAACCATTGGATTGACGAAACAATTTCTAGTCATCAATGGATTGTTTCCACAGGCAGAAACAACACAGGATCCATTGGCAACCGCAATTTTCCAGCGTGAGCAAAAAGCTTTGGCAGCTATACCGGAAATCCTCGGCCAATTGCCTTGCGATCATATTGTACTCAAACCGTTTAACCTGGTCGGATTGACAGCCTTGCGGAAACTATTGGTTGATGATCTGCCTGTCGATAGTGAAAATAAATCAAACCACCCTGCCATTCCATTTCCCAGCTTATCCAAGCTAACGGATGAGATTGCCCAAGATGGCTGCGGTTTGATCATGTTGATGGGAAAAGGCGGTGTTGGCAAAACCACGCTGGCTGCGGCCATCGCGGTCAATCTTGCGCATCGGGGCTTACCCGTCCATTTAACCACTTCAGACCCTGCGGCGCATTTAAGCGAAACGCTCAGTGGCGTTATGGATAATCTACTGGTTGACCGGATTGATCCGCACGCGGAAACCGAGCGCTATCGGCAGCGTGTTCTGGAAACCAAGGGCTCGCATCTGGATGCACAGGGCAGAGCTTTGCTGGAAGAAGATTTACGTTCGCCTTGCACGGAAGAAATTGCGGTATTTCAGGCATTCTCGCGCATAATCCGCGAAGCGGGAAAAAAATTCGTGGTGATGGATACCGCACCCACCGGGCATACACTATTGTTGCTGGATGCCACCGGCGCTTATCATCGCGAAGTTGCCAAACAAATGGATAGCCATTCCATCGCACACTACACCACGCCGATGATGCAACTACAAAACCCCAAGCAAACCAAAATACTACTGGCGACATTGGCGGAAACGACACCGGTGCTGGAAGCCGCCAACCTACAAGCCGATTTGCGCCGTGCTGGTATTGAACCGTGGGCATGGATCATCAATAACAGCCTAGCAGCAACCACTGTGCAGTCACTCTTATTATGTCAGCGAGCTAGTAATGAGCTTGCTGATATCGAAACCGTATCGACCATACACGCAAAGCGCTATGTCGTCGTGCCTTTGCTCAAAGAAGAGCCAGTGGGTATTCAGAAATTATTGGAATTATCCCAAAGTAATTAGTCATCGATCAAGCATTGAGAAGTCCAGCAAAAACGCTGTACAGCGCCACGCCTAACCGCAACAATGATCATTGTTGTTTTTATCTTGCGCCTGTATGGGCGGGCATGGAGCCGTGCCATAGGAACAGTAGACACAGCAGTCACCGGGTTTCGGCTTAAGCACAGTATGACACTGTTCGCATTCGTAAAACCACTGGCAAGCATCCGTAGGCATGATTTCCGTCTTAGAGTATCCACATAAAGGACATGTCAATATTGACTCCAGAATTACTTTGCGCATTTGGTACTCCTAGCCGCTATCTTCATTAGGAAGTTATATACCGTACACGTCCTTGATCCTTGGGATCAAGATTTTCTTCCACAAATTTAGAAAGCTTTTTGATTTGCCGTTCTGTGCTTAATACCAATACTACCTCGGTATAACCAGCGGCAATACACTTTTCAATACCGCCCAGTTCCCAATCTTTGGTAGTAGTAACGGAAACTTGGCAAGCTACTCGTATTTTCTCGCGTACCAGCGATAAATCAGCGCCATCAAGAATTGTTTCTTCAATAGTAACGCGGAATCTGTGTTCTTCAACCAATTAGCTATAGGCTTGATTTAGTAAATACTTGGATTTTTCTTATTGCTTATCCAACCGGCGATACTGAATCGCTTCCGCAATGTGTTGATTGTTGATTTTCTCAATGCTCGCCAAATCCGCAATCGTCCGCGCAACTTTTAAAATTCGATGATATGCACGGGCGGATAAGTTCAAACGGCTGATCGCTTGTTTCAGCAAATTCTCGCTGGCGTTATCGAGTGCGCAGAATCGGTCGATTTCCTTAACACTCAAGCGGCTGTTGGTTTTTTCTTGGCGGTTAAGCTGCAATTGGTGGGCTTTTTCTACACGCTGGCGGATTACACTGCTTTTTTCGCCTGTTGTTTGTTGTTTCATTAATTCCTGTTGCGGCACGGCTGGGACTTCGATTTGCATGTCGATGCGGTCGAGTAATGGACCGGATATTCGTCCGCGGTAGCGGGCGATTTGGTCGGGGGTGCAGTGGCATTTGCCGGATGGGTGGCCTAAATAGCCGCAAGGGCAGGGATTCATTGCAGCGATTAATTGAAATTGCGCCGGAAATTCGGCTTGCCGTGCGGCGCGGGAGATGGTGATTTTGCCGGATTCGAGCGGTTCGCGCAGGACTTCCAGGACTTTTCGGTCGAATTCGGCCAGTTCGTCTAAAAATAGCACCCCGTGCATCGCCAGCGAAATTTCCCCGGGGCGCGGGTAGCTGCCGCCACCGACCAGTGCGATGCCGGAGGCGGTGTGGTGTGGGGAACGGAAGGGGCGTTTTTTCCAGTTATCGATATTGAAGCTACCCTGGCTTAATGATTGGATTGCGGCGGATTCCAGCGCTTCCGCTTCGGTCATGGGTGGCAGAATGCCGGGGAAGCGCGCCGCGAGCATCGATTTTCCGGTGCCGGGCGGGCCGATCATCAGCAGGCTGTGGCCACCTGCGGCGGCAATTTCCAGCGCGCGTTTGGCGTGCGTTTGTCCTTTGACTTCGTCCAGATCGGGGTAAGCGGAGCCGCTGGTATCCATGTCATTTGCCGCGGGATTCTGGTAAACCGGCAAGGATTCGTGTCCGCTCAAGTGCGCGCAGATTTGCAGCAGCGACTTCGCGGCGTAAATCGTGGCTTTGTTGACCAGCGCGGCTTCAGCGGCATTTTGTTGCGGCAGCACAAAACTGCGGCCGGATTGCGATGCGTTGTAAGTCATCGCCAGCGCGCCATGGATTGGCCGCAATTCGCCGGTTAACGCCAATTCTCCGGCCCATTCGTATTGATCCAGCTTGTCGCTGGGAATTTGTCCCGTCGCTGCGAGTATTCCCAAGGCGATAGGCAAATCGAAACGTCCGCTTTCTTTCGGTAGATCGGCGGGTGCCAGATTCACGGTGATGCGTTGCGCGGGGATTTTAAATTGCGCGTTTTGCAATGCCGCCCGGACGCGGTCTTTACTTTCTTTGACTTCGGTATCGGGGAGTCCGACGATGGTGAAGCTGGGCAACCCGTTGGCGATGTGTGTTTCCACCGTCACCAACGGTGCTTGAATACCTGCCAGCGCCCGGCTATACAGAACGGCGAGAGACATAGGCGAGTCGCTATCCTAGGGGCGCGAGTACGGCCTGGAGCGGGTCTGAATAGCCAGGAGTGATGATTTGTTTATTTACCCTTCGGTTTGTATTTGATCCGGGGTCACATTTCTTTCTGTTGATGCGGAGGTGGATTGATTAAAGCGCGCTTCCAGTTCAGCGACCCTGGCTTCGAGAAGTATTAATTTCTCCCGGGTGCGTTGCAGCACTTCCTGTTGGATATCAAATTCATCGCGCGTAACGAGATCAAGCCGTGAGAATGCGCCCGATAACAGGACACGGATATTCTTTTCGATATCTTTGGCGGGGCTGTTTTGTAATATTTCGCTGACTTTGGTATTGATTTCGTCGATTACATTTTTGTTAAGCATTGATGTTCTCCTTGTTGATAACTTACCAGTTGATCAGCTGATTGGGATGGCTACGTGATAAAATCCAAAACCCTTGTTACTTTACGAAAACGGATTATCCACTGTTATTGAATTGGGTTCCAGTTTAAACAAACTGTTAACAATCGCTGGTTATTGTGCCATGTTGCCACCAGCCGGTGAATAGATGAATACACTCAATTAGTGCCTTGTTTTGATATCGGTAAATTATCCGGATACATCAATGGAACGTAAACAATTACTTGAACGTTGGCTGCAAGATCAATTTCCCGCGCAGCCGTTCACTTTGCAGCCTGCATCCACGGATGCCAGCTTCCGCCGTTATTTTCGCGCATCGTTGGGCGATCGGACGTTCATCGTCATGGATGCGCCGCCAGAGCAGGAAGACTGCACGCCATTCTTGCGCGTAGCGCAGATTCTCGCGGCCAGCGGTGTGCATGTGCCAAAAATACTGGCGCAAAATTTGGATCTGGGTTTTTTGCTGCTGTCCGATCTGGGCAATACGACATTTTTGCAGGCGTTGAATCACCAGCCCGGTGATGCCAGTCAGCTGTACGGCGAAGCGATGGATGCGCTGATCAGCATGCAATTGTCGCATCAGGCAGAAAATTTACCGGCTTACGATGAAGCGCTGCTGCAACGGGAACTCGATTTGTTTCCGGACTGGTATATCGCAAAGCATTTGCAAGTGGATTTAGCGGAACAGCAACAAGCCGTTTTGCGCGCTGTTTTTTCCCGGATTTTGCAGAATAATCTCGCGCAACCCAGAGTGCTGGTGCATCGCGATTATCATTCGCGCAATCTGATGGTGACATCCCCGAATCCGGGCGTCATCGACTTTCAGGACGCTGTGTATGGCCCGATCACCTACGATCTGGTGTCGCTATTTAAGGATGCCTATATCCGTTGGGACGAGGAGCGCATTCTGGATTGGACGATCCGCTATTGGGAAAAAGCACGCAAGGCCGGGTTGCCAATCGCCGCCGATTTCGCGGAGTTTTACCGGGATTTTGAATGGATGGGCGTGCAGCGCCACCTCAAGGTGCTGGGCATTTTCGCCCGCTTGAATTACCGCGATGGAAAAGCAAACTATCTGAACGATATGCCGCTGGTGATGGAATATCTGCGCAAAGCATGCGAGCGCTACCGCGAACTGGCTCCGTTGCTGAATTTACTGGATGAATTGCATCCGGTTGAATCAGGTCAGAAAGTTGGTTATACCTTCTAAATCCATTCCCTATAAAGCGATGATTCTCGCGGCCGGGCGCGGCGAGCGCATGCGCCCGCTGACCGATGCGGTGCCGAAGCCTTTATTGAAAGCGGGCGGCCATGCACTGATCGAATATCAATTGCACAATCTGGCGCGCGCGGGTTTTACCGATATCGTCATCAATCATGCCTATCTGGGTGAAATGATCGAAAATGCATTGGGTTGCGGTGAACGCTATAGTGTTACTATCCGCTATTCGCCCGAGAAAGTGGTGCTGGAAACCGCTGGCGGTATAGCCAATGCGTTGCCCTTGTTGACGGATGAATCCGGTAGTTTGCCGTTTCTCGTCGTCAACGCGGATATTTTTTGCGATATGGACTATGCGGCGCTGCTGCCGGTTTTGCATGCGATGCAAACGGACACAAACCGGCGTCTTGCTCATTTGGTGCTGATTGACAATCCGCCGCATCATGCCGATGGTGATTTTGCGTTGCAGGGCGATCAAGTACAGCTGAGCGGTAATCCTAAGCTGACGTTCAGCGGCATCGGTATCTATCAAGCACAGCTTTTCAGCGGCATTCAACCGGGTTTGCCGGTAAAACTGGCGCCGCTGCTGCGGCAGGCCATGACAGAAGGAAAGGTCAGCGGTGAATATTTTTCCGGGCAGTGGGTCGATGTCGGAACACCGCAGCGGCTTGAATGGCTGGACAAACAACTCCAATCGCGCGCAGAATCAACAGCAGAATCGGTTTAAGGACATCAGAACTCGTTTATGACACATTTTCAACATTTCATCGCCCGCCGCCAGCATCTGGCCAGCACAATGCAATACGGCATCGTAGTCATTCCGACAGCGCCGGAACGGTTGCGAAACCGGGATGCGCACTATCCATACCGGTTCGACAGCTATTTTTATTATTTGACCGGATTCCGCGAACCCGAAGCTGTGTTGGTCCTTGTTGCTGCGACTGATAAAGCGCCGTCGAAGCATATTTTGTTCTGCCGCCAGAAAGATCAGGAACGCGAGATTTGGGATGGCTTCCGTTATGGCCCCGAAGCCGCTAAAACAATCTTCGGTTTTGACGAAGCGCACCCGATCGATCAGCTGGATGAATTGCTGCCCAAGTTGTTAGCCGATCAACCGGCGGTTTATACGGCATTGGGATTGGATGCGGCGTGGGATCAACGCGTTATCGGCTGGTTAAACCGGGTGCGTGAGTTAGCGCGCACGGGCGTTGCCGTACCGGCGGAAATTCATGATAGCCGTGCGCTCTTGGATGAAATGCGCCTGATCAAAGGCACCGACGAATTGCAGATCATGCAGCGTGCCGCGGATATTTCGGCGCAAGCGCATCAACGCGCGATGCAAACGGTGCGTCCAGGTATGCGCGAATTTGAGGTCGAAGCGGAATTGCTTTATACGTTTTACCGGCACGGGTCGCAAGCACCGGCTTATACTTCCATTGTCGCAGGCGGCGCCAATGCCTGTGTGCTACATTATGTGCAGAATGACGCCGAACTGAAATCAGGCGATTTATTACTGATCGACGCCGGGTGTGAGTTGGATGGCTATGCGTCGGATATCACCCGCACATTTCCGGTGAACGGTAAATTTACCGCTGCGCAGCGCGATGTTTATCAACTGGTGCTGGCCGCGCAAGCCGCTGCGATTGCGCAAGTGCAGCCGGAAAAGCGCTGGAATGATCCGCATCAGGCGGCATTGCAGGTATTGGCTCAGGGCTTCATCGATCTGGGGTTGTGCCAAGGCAGTGTCGATGCGGTGCTGGAATTGGAAGATTACAAGCGTTTTTACATGCACAGAACAGGGCATTGGCTGGGTATGGATGTGCACGATGCCGGTGAGTACAAGCAGAAGGGCGAATGGCGCGCATTGCAGCCCGGCATGGTGCTGACCGTTGAGCCGGGATGTTACATTCGTCCGGCGGATAATGTGCCGGAACATTTCTGGAATATCGGTATCCGTATCGAAGACGATGTCGTGGTTACCCCATCGGGTCATGAGATTCTGACGCTGGCGGCGCCCAAAACAATTGCCGAAATAGAGGAGTTGATGCAATGAGCGACGAAGAAAGGAAAATTATTATCAGCAGAGTTTCCGAGTACCGTCAGGACGAATCGGGCGAATATCAACGCGTGCCAGTTTCTCCGGTGAATCGCTGGTTGACCTATGCGATACTCATTCCCGTTGTGGCGATCATGATCGTACTCGGCATTTTCTTTTTTGCCGCTTTTCTTGCGCTGCTGGCGGTGGCCATTTTAGTGGTTGGAACACGCTTCTGGTGGTTGCGCAGGAAGTACGAAAACGCCATGCAGCATCCCGGCGATACCAATCGGCAAGCGGAAACCGATCAGACCGTGATTATCGAAGACGCGCAGATCATTGAAGAAACGGAAGCCCGCAACGGACAGAAGAAACATTAAGCCGGGTTAAATCAACCGTACCCGTTGATTACCAGCTATTTCGATGGAATCAATTTCATCCGTCTTTCAGCAACACCCGGAAGAAACGCCGCCGGTTTTCCGCTAACCCAATTGGCGTGCCCGCTGCCGTAATACGGTGACAGCGGGTGTCCGCTTTGTCCACCGGGCATATCAAAATACCCTTGCTCTTCCTGCCCCGGTGCAACCACCGAGCGTTGCGATGCGCCGAAGTTGGGCGATTGCACGCGTGGCATGTTGTGATCGCCGGGCAACGGATCGTGCGGCATATCCAGCCATTGCGCAATCCATCCGGGCAGTTTTTGGCTGAGCGGATGCTTGATCCGCGCTGTGTTCTGCATTCCCCAGTTGCGTTCCGTAATGCCGCCATCCTGCTGCAATTGCGCCGCAATCGTTTGCGCGCAGCGGTAGAGTAATTCATCCCAGGTTTTATACGGTGCTGGAAGCAGATGCTGCGGCTGGTGCTCGATCAATTGCCGGAGAATCGATTCGGTTTGACTCAGCCTGGGCAGTTCAAAATTTTCATGATGCTGCCGCACCGGTGCGGCAAACCCGTTCAGCACAATTTTCATCACTTCATAGCGGTACGCGCGCACGATGCGGTATGCGACGGAATCCACGGCAGCTTGCTCATTCCAACCGGCCAGCGCGGTTTTCATTAGCGGAGTCCATGAAGTCGCGTCGTCTGCCGTGTCGAGCGTAGCTTGCAACAGTTGATGCCAGCGTGTGAGTAACAACGCACGATAATCCAACTGAATGGCTTGCAAATCATTCGCCGTAAACTGTTCGCGCGCCAATAAGCTGTCACGGATTTGCGTGGCGCGCGCGCCCAGATCGAAACCGCCATTGCCCAGCAGCGTGAGTTGATCGCCCGAAACGGTGCGGGAATTGGCCGACCATAATCGCTGCGAAGCGGGGTTGTGGAGCACTGGATAATTCCCGGGATCGAGCCAGCCATGCCAGCCGGTATCGGGTTGCGACCAATCTGCGGGTATTTGCGCGTCATTATTGCCGGAACGGGCGGGAATGCGGCCTGCGAGCGTCCAGCTAATATTGCCGTCGCGATCCCCAACGATGAAGTTTTGTACCGGAATGCCAAATCGTTGCGCAATTTCTGTGGCCTGTGCGGCGGTTTTGACTTGTTCCAGTTGGAGCAGATTGAGATTGACCGCTTCCGGCCGCAGTGCAGTCCATGCCAGCGCCAGCGGGGTTTTATCGTGATCTTCCGCAATGACCGGACCCCATTCGGTTTCGGGAATCGTCAACACCTCATCCGGGGCGTTGCGGATACGGATAGTTTCTTCGACGATTCGTAACGGTTGCCAGCCGTTCGCGCCAAGATAACGTGTGTTATCGCGGTCATCGATCGTAATGCGCACCCAATCGGAAAAATCGCCGTGGCTATTGGTGAAGCTCCACGCAATGTGCCGGTTCGATCCGGTCACGATCGAAGGAACGCCGGGTAAGCTGATGCCGGTGATGTCGTGCTGCTGGCCCGAAGTGGCGGCATCGGGATAAATCAGCCGGGAACGAAACCACAGATTCGGCACCCGCAGCGTCAAATGCATGTCGTTGGCGACGATTGCAGCGCCATCAGCCAACGCGCCGGAAACGGCAAAACTGTTACTGCCCGGGGATTGTTCCTTATCCGGACGGCCATCCTTGAATAAATGTTTGTCCAGCACTTGCAGGTTGATATCGGTTACCGGCGGGAGTTGTACCCGGACAACCGGCGCATCCAGCAGCGGTGCATCCCAATCTCCAGCATTCTGCGTCAGAAATTGATAGACCGAGGCGGGTAGTGTTGCGTGCATCCGCGATAACGCCAGCTCCCGGTCAATGTTTTCTTCGTTCAAGGTGAAGAACATCGCATAAATGACCAGGATACTGTCCTCGTTGCGCCAAGCGACGGGCTGGTTTTGTGTCAGCAAATAAGGAAACGGGCGCACCGCCAAAGCGGTGAGTCCCTGATTCACGCCGGTCCGGTAGGCATCCAGCAATTGGCGCTGTTCTCCGGAAAGCTGATTCAGCACCTCGGTTGCGCGTGCGCGCATGCGGAATAACCGTGCTTTACGGTCATGTGGCGCTGCACCGGAGCCGAATAGTTCGGCCAATTCACCTGCCGCCTGGCGGCGCATTAAATCCATCTCGAAGAAACGTTCCTGCGCATGCACATAACCCAGTGCCTGCGCCAGATCCAGCCGGTTTTCACCCTGCAAGGTGACACTGCCCAAAGCATCCCGGTCGATGGATACTGTGGCGGCTAAGCCGGGTAATGCCGTTTCGCCGTCATAGTGCGGCAAGCTGCCACGCAATAATAAAGCCACTGCAAGCACCGATAAGCAGGCGATTAACAGGCCTGTCATCAGGAACAAACGGATAAAACGTAACGTAGACTGCATAAGGAAATGAAAGTAATCCGATTGTTAGGTGAATACCAATGTGCGGCACCTATCGAAGGCGCGATATCATGTGCAAATTATTATTTAACATATTGATACTAATAATTATTAATCGTTGTTTTCAATGTTTCGATAATAAAGGGGATGATTCCTTCTTTATTCCCGCTATTGAATCCCAGTGTTCGCAATGATAATTCATTTGCAGATAATTGGAGCTTGTCATGGCTGAAGATAGTGATTTAGAACGTACCGAGGAGGCGACGCCGAAGCGCATAGAGAAAGCGCGGGAGGAAGGTCAGGTTGCGCGTTCTCTGGAACTGACTACATTTACTGTATTGCTGGCATCCTCTGCCGGGATATTGTTCATGGGAAGCGGCATGATGGACAAGTTGCTGAAGATCATGAAAGCGGGCATGCACATAGAACGTGAATTAGCGCATCAGCCCGACTTGATGCTCAATCGTTTTTACCAGCTTGCTTTTGAAGCTTTGATCGCGATTGCGCCCTTGCTGTTTTTACTTCTGGTCGTAGCATTCTTTGCACCGATGTCATTGAGTGGCTGGATGTTCAGCACCAAGGCGCTGATGCCCAAATTTGACCGTATTGACCCCATTAAAGGTATTGGCCGGATTTTCTCCGTGCGCAGTCTGATCGAGCTGGTGAAAGCGATTCTTAAAACGGTCGTGATCGGTAGTGTCGCCGCGCTGGTGATTTGGTACAACAAGGAATCCGTGATGATGCTGTTGGCGATGCCTGTCGATTTGGGTATCAGCCGTACGGGTGAATTCCTGATGATGAGTTTTCTGCTGATTGTGGGCGCGATGATCCTGGTGGTTGTGATCGATGTGCCTTACCAAGTCTGGGAACATGCCAAGCAATTGCGCATGACCAAGGAAGAGATCCGCAAGGAATACAAGGAAAGTGAAGGCGATCCATTCATTAAAGCACGCATTCGCGGCTTGCAACGGGAAGCGGCACGCCGCCGTATGATGGCGGAAGTGCCGAAAGCCGATGTGATTGTCACCAACCCGACGCACTACGCCGTGGCGTTGCGCTATCACAGTAACAGCATGCGGGCGCCGAAAGTCATCGCCAAGGGTGTGCATTTACTGGCGGCACGTATCCGTGAAGTCGCCGAAGAACATCGTATCCCAATTCTGGAAGCTCCGCCGCTGGCGCGTGCTTTATATCACCACGCCGAATTGGAAAGTGAAATACCGGAAAAATTGTATACCGCGGTTGCCGAAGTGTTGGCTTATGTTTTCCAGCTAAAGCGCTATAACGAATACGGCGGAAAAGCACCGCAGCCGCCGGTGGATGTGCCGGTTCCGGCGGAATTGGATCCGGGACAGCAACAAGCTGTCTAGCGGGACGGGATTACGTTGAACACTATTAATAATCAGTTTTTATGGCCCACATTATGAATAATGCAGCTACATTGTCATCCGTAGGAATGCTTAATAATCTTAAGAATCTGGCTGGGCCAATGTTGATTATTATGATTCTGGCCATGATGGTATTGCCGCTGCCGCCATTCATTCTGGATGTGTTCTTCACTTTCAATATCGCGGTATCGATCATCGTGCTGATGGTCAGTCTGTATACCCGGAATCCGCTGGACTTTGCGGTTTTTCCGACAATTCTGCTGATTACTACCTTGTTGCGGTTATCGCTGAACATCGCTTCCACCCGGGTGGTATTGCTCGACGGTCATACCGGGCCCGATGCCGCCGGTAAGGTGATCGAAGCGTTCGGACACTTTCTGGTGGGCGGGAATTACGCTGTTGGTATCGTCGTATTCATTATTCTGGTGGTGATCAACTTTGTTGTGATTACCAAAGGTGCGGGGCGTATTGCCGAAGTCAGCGCGCGTTTCACTTTGGATGCCATGCCGGGTAAGCAAATGGCGATCGACGCCGATCTGAACGCCGGATTGATCGGCGAGGATGAAGCGCGCAAACGCAGAGCAAATATTTCTCAGGAAGCGGATTTTTACGGTTCCATGGATGGTGCCAGCAAATTCGTGCGCGGCGATGCGATTGCCGGCATCTTGATTATGTTGATTACCATCATCGGCGGGTTGATTGTCGGTGTCATGCAACATGATCTGGAGCTAGGCGCAGCGGCAAAGAATTATACCTTGTTGACCATTGGCGACGGCTTGGTCGGACAAATCCCGGCGCTGATTATTTCCACCGCCGCTGGTTTGATGGTGAGCCGTGTCACCACCGATGAAGACCTGGGCGAGCAAGTTCTGAATCAGCTGTTCAACAAGCCGCAAATATTGGTTATCACTGCAGTTATTTTGGGTGTGATGGGATTGATTCCCGGCATGCCGAACTTTGTATTTCTGCTGATTTCGTCCATTTTGGGTGGAATAGCCTACTTGAAAATAAAAAATCCGGTTGTTAAGCCAGTTGAAACGGTGGTTCCGGAATTGCCTTCCATCGAAAAAACGGACGCGAGCTGGAGTGACGTCACACCGATTGATACGCTGGGATTGGAAGTCGGCTATCGCTTGATTCCTTTGGTCGATAAAGCGCAACAGGGCGATCTGCTGAAAAGAATCAATGGTATCCGCAGGAAATTCGCCCAGGAAATCGGTTTTCTGCCGCCGGTCATTCATATCCGCGACAACCTGGAACTGCGTCCGAATGCTTATTGCATCACGTTAAAAGGTTCGATCATCGGGCAAGGTGAGTCGTATTCCGGCATGTATCTGGCGATCAATCCTGGCCGCGTTACCGCGCAGTTGCCGGGTTCCCCAACGACCGATCCGGCGTTTGGTCTTCCTGCCGTTTGGATCGAAGCCAATTTGCGCGAGCAAGCGCAAATCAACGGCTATACCGTGGTCGATGCCAGTACCGTGGTGACTACGCATATCAATCATTTGATTCATATGCACGCGGCCGAGTTACTGGGCCGGCAGGAATTGCAAAAGCTGCTGGATCATCTCAATGCGCAGTTTCCGAAACTTATCGAAGACTTGGTGCCGAAGTTGCTGCCGCTATCGACGGTACAAAAAGTTTTGCATAATCTATTGGAAGAGAACGTGCATATCCGCGACATGCGCACCATCATTGACGTGCTGACCGAATATGCAGCGCAGACACAAGACGCGATCGAACTGACCGCAGTTGTCAGAACCGCTCTGGGGCGTGCGATCGTCGATCAATTTTACCCTGCCGGTTCTGAAGTCCAAGTCATGAGCTTGCATCATGAGCTGGAAAACATACTGGGTCACGTTATGCAGACGGGCGGCGGACAGGGTGCCGGAATCGAACCCGGGTTGGCCGATACCTTGTTGAGAGAAGCGCGTAACGCCGCGCAACAGCAGGAAAAACTGGGATTGCCGATGGTGTTGCTGGCGCCGGGCTCGATCCGTTTCCTGCTAGCCAAATTTTTACGCCGCGCGATTCCACAGTTAAGAGTGTTGGCGCATTCTGAAATTCCAGATTCACGAAAAATCAAAATCACTTCCGTGATTGGAGGTAACAAATGAAAGTAAAACGCTATCTTGCTTCCACATCCCGCGAAGCGCTCCGTCATGTCAAAGAAGAATTGGGTGAGGACGCGGTTATTCTGTCGAACCGGAAAACCCGGGATGGCGTGGAAATCATGGCATTGGCGGATTCCGATATGACCGACCTGGTGCAACCCCACACACCGTCTATACCGACTAAGCCATCAATGCAGTCAACGTCTTCGATGCCTTCAATGCCGCCGTTGCAGGGTATTTCGCATTACGAGCAAAGCAAAATGCTGAGCGCGGCGGATCCGTATTCAGACATGCTGCCCATGCGCAATGAACCGGCGGAGCCGCGCAAAACTTCGAGCGACGTGCTGTCCGCATCCTTAGCTAAGGACATCATCGCCGAGATTCAAGCGATGAAAAGCACGCTGGAAGATCAGCTTGCGACCGTAGCCTGGGGGAGTTTCACCCAACGTAGCCCGGAAAAAGTAAAGCTGTTACGCACCCTGCTGGATACGGGATTCAGCCCGCTATTGGCGCGCCGTCTGATCGACAAACTATCCGCAGGTCTCGATTACGAGCACAGCCTGAAACAAGCCATGTCCGCGCTGGCGTTTAATCTGCGCACAGCGGCCAGTGACGACATCATTGAGAAGGGTGGGGTGTATGCACTGATCGGCCCGACCGGTGTCGGTAAAACAACAACCACAGCGAAACTGGCAGCGCGTTGCGTGATCCGGCATGGTGCCGACAAGGTGGCGCTGCTGACGACCGATAGTTACCGGATTGGCGGTCATGAGCAATTGAGAATTTATGGACAATTATTGGGTATTCCCGTACGCAACATCAAGGATACCGAGGATTTGCAGCTGACGCTGTCGGAGCTCAAAAATAAGCATATGGTGCTGATCGATACTGTCGGCATGAGCCAGCGCGATCAAATGGTGGCGCAGCAAATTGCCATGCTCAGCAACTGCGGCGCGGATGTGAAGCGCATGCTCATTCTCAGCGCCACATCTAGCGGCAGTACATTGGATGAAGTGATTGCCGCTTATCAGAAGAACGGAATCTACGGTTGCATCATCACCAAAATCGATGAAGCTGCGAGCCTGGGCGTGGCGCTGGATGTCGTTATCCGCAGAAAATTGCCGCTGCACTATGTCGCCAACGGGCAGAAGGTTCCGGAAGATATTCATACCGCCAATTCACGCTATTTGTTGCATCGCATTTTTAAATCAGTGCCGGGTGATACGGCTTTTACTTTACAGGATGCCGAGTTCGCGTTGGTCATGGCGACCCGGAATACCGAGCCAGCACCGTCGGAAGAAAGATCATTAGCGGGATTCATGTATGACTAGGCTGATTTTACAAGATCAGGCCGCGGGCTTGCGCAACCTGACTTCCTATCGGAAGCGTGATCCGGCGCGCGTCTTTACCATCGCCGGCGGTAAATCGCGTGTCGGGAAAACCAGTGTAGTTGTAAATCTTGCGGCAGCGCTGGCGCAGAACGGCCAACGGGTTTTATTGATCGATGAAAATCCTTGCCATAACAATATCTGCACCAGTTTGGGTTTGCAGGCGCGCTTCGATTTACTGCATGTGATTCATAAAGATAAAAGACTCGACCAGGTGCTGCTGCAAGGCCCGGAAAATATCACGATCCTATCGGCGATGCGTGGCATTCATGCATTGAACAAGTTGAATCCGCTCGAACAGGATTGGCTGGTTAAAAGCTTTTCGGAGCTGACGGAGTCCGTCGATATCGTGTTGATCGATACTGCCATGACCGGCACGACGCATGTTCTACCGTTAAGCCTGGCTTCGGAGCAAGTCATGATCGTGATTTCCGGTTCTGCGGCATCGATTACCGGTGCTTACGCGCTGATCAAAATCATGAGCCAGGAGTATTCCAAGCAGCATTTTCTGATTCTGGTGAATAAGGTTGAATCGGAAACGGAAGCACTGATGATTTATCAGAATTTATACCGGGTGGCACGCCAGTATTTGTCGGTTTCGCTTGAATATGCCGGTTACGTTGAGAGTGATGAGCGATTACGGAGTGCAACGCAATTGTGTAAACCGGTGATCGAGATGTTTCCGGCTTCGCAAGCGGCTATTTGCTTCCGGCATGTAGCAGAAAATATTTTGCGCTCTACTTGCCCGGATAAATATAGCGGGGGAATGGATCATTTCATGCAGCGATTGATTATGACGAGTCATTTGAGTATGGCTAATTTTACGGTGTGATTGAATATGTATACTGCGACTGGAACCAAAACGATTGATAAAGAACAATTTGTCACTGAATTTACGCCGCTGGTCAAGCGCATTGCTTATCATATGATGACGCGTCTGCCAGCTAGCGTACAAGTCGATGATTTGATTCAGGCTGGCATGATCGGCTTGCTGGATGCGATTAATCGCTACGAAGGATCTTACGGGCGCCAGTTTGAGAGTTATGCGGCGCAACGGATACGCGGTTCGATTCTGGATGAGTTGCGCGAAGCCGACTGGTTGCCACGCAGTATCCGTAAAAAGATGCGCCGGATCGAAGCGGCGGTGAATATGCTGGAACAACGGAATGGGTGCGCGCCGAGTGAGCTGGATCTGGCAGCCGAGCTGGAGATGTCGCTGGATGAATATCACGAGACCCTGCAAAGCGCACGCGGCGCGCAATTGATTTATTACGAAGATTTTCAGCAGGAAGATGAAGAGCCGTTTCTGGATCGGCTTTTCATTGATTCCGAAGGCGATCCGCTGAATGCACTGCTGGATGAAAATTTCCGCAGCACATTGATTGCTGCCATTGATAACCTCCCGCCACGGGAAAAGCAGGTCATGGGTATGCATTACGAACAGGAAATGAATCTTAGGGAAATCGGTGAGGTGCTGGGTGTCAGCGAATCCCGTGTATGTCAGTTGCACACGCAAGCAGTGGCAAGGCTGCGCAGCCGCTTAAGAAATACTTGAAGTGTTTTATACCGTCTATCCGCGCCATTAAACGGATTATGTGATGCTTAAAAAATCAAAGATGGATTTGAACAGCGTCTTTGGCATTCTGCTGGCCTTGGTGGCAATCGTAGGCGGGCAGTTTCTTGAAGGCGGGCATATCAGTTCTTTGTTGCAAGCGGCCGCATTTGTAATCGTGATGGGTGGCACTGTCGGAGCGGTTTTGCTGCAAAGCCCGATGAAAATTTTCATCAATGGTGTGCGAATGGGGGCATGGGTTTTCTTTCCACCGGAACAATCTCCGCAAGCGCTGATTAAACAAATTATTAATTGGGCGCATATCGCACGGAAGGAAGGATTGCTGGTGCTTGAAGAATTTGTTCCCAACGTAAAAGATCCACTGACAAAGAAGGGATTACAACTGCTGGCGGATGGCAGTCCGCCGGAAAAAATCCGTGAAGCTTTGGAAATTGATGTTTTGGCTTTGGAGAATCATCAACGTCAATCGGCCCGGATCTGGGAAGCTGCCGGCGGTTATGCGCCGACAATTGGCATTTTAGGCGCCGTACTCGGATTGATTCACGTCATGGAAAATTTATCCGATCCCAATCTGCTGGGAAACGGTATTGCGGTTGCTTTTGTGGCGACAGTGTACGGCGTTGGATTAGCCAATCTGGTTTTCTTACCGGTAGCCAATAAACTCAAAACTATCATCGGCGAGCATGTTGTGATGCAGGAAATTCTACTTGATGGCTTTGTGGCGATTGCGCAGGGCGAGCATCCGCGACTCATCGAGAGCCGGTTGAATGGCTATTTCATTTAAATCTGATACAAGCAGAATAATGATCAGTCAATAATTTTTGAAAATCCAATGCTGAGAAAAAGAAAACAAAAAAATGATGATCACACTGAAAATCAGGAACGCTGGCTGGTGTCCTATGCTGATTTCATAACGCTGCTGTTCGCTTTTTTTGTGGTGATGTATGCCGTTTCATCGGTAAATGAAGGGAAGTACCGCGTTCTAAGTTCTTCGTTAGTGAGCGCATTTAAGAGCAGTAACCCAACAAACGCGGTGCCGGTGCAATCCACGGAATTTATACCGATTAATATCCACCCATCAAATGAAACGGATTCAATCAAACTGATTGATAATCTCAGTATTCATAAAGCAAAAAAACAAGAAAAAATGAAAAGCATGGCGAAGAATATTCTTCATGCTTTGGATCCTTTAGTGAAGGATGGTCAAGTGAGAATTACGCAAAGTTCTTTGGGAATAACGGTTGAAATCAATGCCAGCGTTCTTTTTTCACCAGGACAAGCTAAACTGGCCGAGAATTCAAGCTTGACGCTCCAAGCCGTAGCCAATGTGATCAAAGGTCATGAGCACGAAATTCATGTCGAAGGGCATACGGATAATATGCCCATCCATAATGGTAGTTTTCCATCAAATTGGGAATTATCAACTGCTCGAGCTAGCAGCGTGGTCAGATTATTTATAGAAAATGGCGTTGAAGCGCACCGGCTGACTGCAGTAGGATATGGCGAGAATCGGCCGATAGAAAGTAATGACACTCCTGAGGGAAGAAAAAGAAACCGCCGGGTATCGGTTATGATTCTATCTGCTGATCCGGATAAAGTAACTGAAATTCCTATCGTTGAGTAATTACGCTAAGATCAAATGTAAGTTTGACCTTTGGGGCCATAAAGCGAGACATTTCCTGCTGCACAGTGTAATGCGGCGAAAGCGCGTTGATTATGTTGCAGTTGAGTTGAAATCATCAAACCATTTGAGTGATTCAGTTGTTGAGCTAATTTTGCCAAATCGAGTAATTCATTCCATAAATTTTTTACTTCTAATAGATTCGAATGTTGTTCGATTAATCCCATTAACCAAGCATCGATACTGTTTTTATCCAGGTTGAGCCCTTGTTGCTTGAGGTAATCGGTGCGATGCTCGTCAAATTGTATCAATTCTTCGATTAAACGTGATTTGTCTGAAGCCAGAAAATCTATCGCTTCTATTTTTCCTTCCACAAGCGCATTTTCTTCTTTTTTGAGAATCTCAATAAATGCCTGAAAAATATCTTTTTCATCCCTCAGTTCATTCATGAAGCACACTATGTGCTGTGATGGGGACATTAGACGGCACCTTTCTTAGATTGAATTAACTCTTTAACTGTTTCGAGTAATCGATCAGCTACAACCTCAGGATTGATCTGAAAATTACCTTCGCTAATCGCTTGTTTTATTTCTGCGACACGTGCTGTATTTACAATCGAGCCATTTGCGGAACTGCTATCAATATTTTGCAGTTTTGCCGCGTTCGGGCTTAAATGCACACTATTTTCTTGACTCGCATCCGTACTGGGTGTGATATCAGGCCGCCTTTTTCCATCACTGACAGATACGGTTGACACTGGCTGTAATGATTTATCTATTTTCATTTTTAGACCTCTTGACGAAATTCATTGAGTGCCTTATCGACACCTTTATGCAGAACTTTAGTAATCAAAGTTTTTTCATAAAACTTAAGAATATTAAAGTAAATGACTAAATTTTCTATTATTGTAATGCTGTTACGACACAAGTCGAAATGAAATTCAGTATTTTTGAAATATATAATTCTATTGTTTTGCCAGATTTTGGTGACTGGTAAACCAAATGGATATCGTAGATAATCAATTTTCCTCGGAAAACATCATATATTATTTTTAACCGGTAACTAAATGTCTTTTATATTTAAAGCAAGTGCCAGTGCGGTTCGTGACTTAGTTCGTTTCAAGATTGCTTGGATCATTGTTTGGCCAATTTTGGTTTCAATCCTGTTATGGCTCATCATCGGTTTTGTTTTCCAGAATAGTTTCTCTGAATTAGTTTCCATGTTATTTGATCAGATTGGAATTGGTGAATGGTTGCGGAATCTTGAGTCTGATTGGGTGTCCGCTGCTATTCAGAATTTCATTTACTTTATGGTGTACGTACCGCTTGTAATAATGACGTCGCTGATGATTACCGCTATTTTTGTAATGCCTGCACTTATCAATTTGGTAGGGAATCGCGACTATCCGGAACTCAAGCGGGAATATGGCGGTACTATCGCCGGGAGTGTAATAAATGCAGTGTTGGCTTTTGGTGTTTTTATACTTATATGGGTTGTCACGTTACCGTTATGGGCGGTAGGCGCGGGTATCATTATTCCTTTTGCTGCCGCTGCTTTCATGAATCAACAATTGTTCCGCTACGATGCATTATCGGAGCATGCCAGCAAGCAAGAAATCAAGACGATATGTGCGGAAAACAGATATTCATTGTGGGGATTAGGATTGTTGACCGGATTAATTCAATTTATACCGGTACTCAATTTGCTGGCGCCAATTTATACGGCACTCGCGTTTATTCATTTTGGGTTGGATCATCTGAAACTCTTGCGTGCTCAAAATCTTCTGGATAACAATCTCCCTGCCGATAATCACTAACGCGAACCTATTGAAGCAGCAATAATTCCGGTCAAACTGAAATCAGGAATGAATGTGCAACTGTGGAATCCTGATTTTATTGAACTTTCGCCGATATTTAAGCCTTTCTTGTATCTGCAAAGATATTTCAAGAATCAGCGGTCCTGGCCCGGGCCTGACGATTTAAATAAGCTCTGCGCTCTGCAGAACCGGCAAATGCTTACCCGATCCGGGAAAACAGTCCGCTTTGTGCCGCAGATCCCCGGAAAAGATGTTGTTGAACAACGATATGAATCCGGAATTTACTTGACCGGTGAGATACCGACAAGAACCCAAAATTGGCACGATTTTTTTAATGCTTTGGTATGGCAAATTTTTCCGCAAGCTAAATCCGTGTTGAACCAGCTGCACTATCAGGCACAGTTGGTTGAATTATCTAATCAGGTACGGAATCGTTGCAAATTACGTGATGCAGCAACGCTGTTCGATGAATCTGGTGTGATTGTCGTATGTAGTCAGGCAGCATTAATTCAGTTGATAAAAGATTTTGAATGGAAGGAATTGTTTTGGCGGCAACGCAAGACGGTGCTGTTATCAATGCGTTTTTTTGTTTTTGGACATGGGCTGTATGAGAAGGCATTAAATCCCTATGCCGGTATGACGGGCAAAGCGATAATTTTTAATGTGCCGGAAACTTTCTTTGAACAGGATTTACCGGCTCAATTGCGTGCTATCGACACCATGTTGGCGCTGTACTTATTGCAAACGTTATCGTCGACTTCCGATTTAGTACCGGTTCCGCTTTTAGGATATCCGGGATGGATTGGCGATAACAACAGTGAGGTCTACTATGAAAATAAACAATATTTTCGTGATCGACCTAAGCCCAGACAAATGAAATAAGCGTTTTTCTTTATCGATCTTGATCGATACGTTGATTTATTGACTTCTTTAAGAAAAACGCCCGATGCCGGAATTAATCTATATGTTTTACGAATCCCGGCTGTTTTTTTGTTAAAATACACCGCTTAATTTACTAATTTATTGGAGTATTTAATGGCAATTGAAAGGACACTATCCATCATTAAACCGGATGCTGTGGCGAAGAATGTAATTGGGCAAATTTATTCCCGTTTTGAATCAAATGGTTTGAAAATCATTGCGGCGCGAATGATGCACTTGTCACAAGCTGAAGCTGAGCAATTCTACGCCGTGCATCGTGCGCGTCCGTTTTTTAACGATCTGGTTAAATTCATGACATCGGGTCCTGTGATGGTGCAAGTATTGGAAGGGGATGAAGCCATTAAAAAGAACCGCGATCTGATGGGCGCTACCGACCCCAAGAAAGCTGAGAAAGGAACGATTCGCGCTGATTTTGCCGACAGCATTGACGCTAATGCAGTACATGGTTCCGATGCACCTGAAACGGCCGCTGTTGAAATTGCCTGTTTTTTTCCAACATTAAGTATCCATTCCCGTTGAAGCACTGCGTGCTGTAGCTCAATAGTGACAATCAATCTGTTAAATTACGATGGCAAGGGTCTGGTTGATCTTTGCGCCACGATAGGTGAAAAACCTTTTCGTGCAAAGCAGCTGCTGCACTGGATTCATCAATCCGGTACTGCTGATTTTGCTGCGATGAGCGACTTGGCAAAAAGTTTGCGTGAAAAACTCGCTGCGATGGCGGTTATCGAATTGCCGCAAATCACGTATGACTCCGTAGCCGCAGACGGTACTCGCAAATGGCTGCTGTCCGTCGGCTCCGGCAATGGCATAGAAACTGTCTTCATACCGGAAGCAAATCGCGGTACGCTATGCGTTTCCAGTCAGGTAGGGTGCGCTTTGGCATGTACCTTCTGCTCAACCGGGAAACAAGGTTTTAATCGTAATTTAACAGTGGCTGAGATCATTGGACAGCTATGGATTGCCAACAAAACAATTGGATTGAATACCGGTGATCATGCATCGCATGCAAACAGAGCCGTGACCAATGTAGTGATGATGGGCATGGGTGAACCCCTGGCCAATTTTGATAATGTGGTAACCGCGCTGGACATCATGCTGGATGACCATGCTTATGGTCTTTCACGCCGGCGCGTGACGGTCAGTACATCCGGGCTGGTGCCCGCCATTGATCGATTGCGCGAGCGTTGTCCGGTCGCTTTGGCGATTTCCTTGCATGCGCCGAACGATGCACTGCGCGATCAATTGGTGCCGATCAATAAGAAATATCCGATCAAAGAGCTGTTGGCTGCTTGTCAGCGCTATCTGCCGTCAGCGCCGCGCGATTTCATCACGTTCGAGTATGTCATGCTGGACGGTGTGAATGACAGTACTACGCATGCGCGCGAGCTTATAAAACTGGTGCAAGATGTTCCCTGCAAGTTTAATTTAATTCCGTTTAATTCATTTCCAGGTTCCGGTTTCAAGCGCTCAAGCGCCGAAGCTGTGCGGATTTTCCGCGATATATTGATGCAAGCGGGATTGGTGACTACGGTGCGGAAAACCCGTGGTGACGATATTGCGGCGGCCTGCGGCCAGCTTGCCGGGCAGGTAAAAGACAAAACACGCCGCACAGCTAATTTAAAAACAGAGGCGATGCAGTGAAAAAAAAGCTGTTATTTTTTTTCATACTGCTGCAATTTCTGATAGGGTTCAGTGGCTGCGTGCAGCAGTCAACCAATAACGGCATGCCGGTTCAAGCAAACTCGGACCGGGCTTTTCAAAGTGCGAAGATTCATACGGAACTAGCGGCGGAATATTTCTATCGTGGCCAGCTCGATGTGGCGATCGAAGAAGTTAACGAAGCATTAAAAGCGCAATCCAATTATGCGCTGGCCTACAATGTGCTGGGGCTGATTAATATGACGTTGAGCGAAGATAGTAAAGCACTGGATAATTTTGAGCGCGCTATGCGTTTGGCGCCGAGGAATTCGGAAATTCGCAATAACTACGGATGGTTCTTATGCCAGCGCTTTTCGCAACGCATGGATCAAGCTATTGATCATTTTATGACGGCTGCTAAAGATCCTCTCTACGCAACACCGGAAATGTCTTATACCAATGCCGGGATTTGCGAGGCTAAGCGTCAGAACTACACTGAAGCAAAAGTTTTTTTACAAAAAGCATTATCCCTTAAGTCCAATTATGCACCCGCGGCGATCGGATTGATTGATATCGATTTTCAACGCGGCAATTTGGCCGAAGCAAAATCCAAGCTTGCACTGTTTTTGCAAAATAACACGCAAACAGCTGAGAGTCTGCTGATGGCGATAAAGATTGAACAAGCGATGGGTAATCAATTAGCCGCTGAAAGCTACATTTTTCAGTTGCAGAAACATTTTCCGGAATCTAAAGAAACGGCCATGGTTCGAGAAGGAAGGATGAGATAATGACGATGACTGATGAAAAGAGTAGCAATAATCGTTCGTTTCCTGAGAATGCGTCAGCAGATCCAGTGACGCATGGAAATGTCCAGATTACCGCGACGGAAACAATCGAGCCGTCATCTGATAAATCCGTTAATGATTCGAGTCCGCTGACTTCCGGTTTGGATAGTCATCACAAGCAACTGCAAACGAATAATAATTACAACAGCATGAATACTTCATTTGACAACAAGCCGTCCAGAAATGAATTCAACGCTATCGATTCGGCGAGTGTCGTACAAAGCGTCGGGCACTTGCTGCGTAATGCGCGAACGGCCAAAGGCTTGAGTATTGATGATATATCGCGGCAACTGCGCTTGTCGGCGCAACAAATTGAAGCGATAGAAAAAGAAGATTTTGAGAAATTACCCGGACGGACTTTCTTGCGCGGCTTTATCCGCAATTATGCCAATCTGGTTCAGCTGGATCCCGTTCCGCTGCTGCAAATGCTTCCCGAATCGACCCGGGTGATATCGACTTACGAACGTACGCCGTTTAAAAACAAACAAATATCGTTTTCCTCGAATCGCGAGAAACCCGGCAATCATTCATGGATCATCGCGATCATTTTGTTTGTCATTATCTTGGGCGCGTATTTCCTTTTTGAAAACGGTGGTTGGAATAAAAATTCTGATATCAGCGCTGCGAGTGAAGAAACCAAAACGGAATCTGCGACAGCTTCAGTCGAAATTCAGTTGCCTTTGCCGGGAATGGTTAAAAATACATCCGACTTACCTGTCAATAAACTACCGGACGTGAATAATCCGGTTCCCGGCACGGAAAATACTGCAGTTCAGGCGGATGCAAAAACTGAAAGCGCGGTAGAAAATAAACCTGCTGTTGAAAAAACTGAAAAAACTGAAAAGACTGAAAAGACTGAAAAGACTGAAAAGACTGAAAAGACTGAAAAGACTGAAAAAACTGCTGCTTTCGATAAAAATACCGGTCATTTATATTTCAAACTCACTGGGGATTCCTGGATCAAAGTGGTGGATGGCAAAGGTGCGACGGTGTTCGAGCAGCTCAAAAAGAGCGGCAGTGAGCAGATTGTCACGGGTAAGCGGCCGCTATCCTTAGTCATTGGCAATGCATCAGGCGTCAATCTCACCTATAATGATAAGGAAATCGATATTTCATCTTACAAGAAACAAGGTGGGACCGCGCGTTTCACGCTCGAATAAAAGTGCCTGTAATCTTTTGATCTCAATACAACTAAATTATGCCTGAGAATAATTCTGCAATAAATCGCCGATCCAGTGTGGGTGTCCGGATTGGTTCCATCATGCTGGGTGGCGGTGCGCCGGTTGTAGTGCAATCCATGACGAATACGGATACGGTTGACGAAGTTGCCACGACCGAACAAGTCGCGCAATTGGCGCGCGCCGGATCCGAGCTGGTGCGTATCACCGTCAATTCCATGGAAGCGGCGAAAGCGGTGGCCGGAATCCGCGCGCGTTTGGATGATATGGGGTGCCATGTGCCGCTGGTCGGTGATTTTCACTTCAACGGCCACAAACTGCTGACCAGTTATCCCGATTGCGCCAAGGCTCTGGCGAAATTTCGTATCAATCCGGGAAATGTTGGTCACGGCAAGAAACGCGATGAACAATTCGCTACGTTGATTGAAACCGCCTGTAAATATGACAAGCCGGTACGTATCGGTGTCAATTGGGGAAGCCTCGATCCGGAAATGCTGGCGCGTATCATGGATGAGAACGCCGCCTCCAGTGATCCGCAAGATGCGAAATATGTCATGCGAGAAGCACTGATTACTTCTGCGCTGGAAAGCGCGGCAAAGGCGGAAGAAATCGGCTTGAATCGCAATAAGATTGTTTTATCGTGCAAAGTCAGCGGCGTGCAGGATTTAATCATGGTCTATCGCGAATTGGCTGCGCGTTGTGATTATGCGTTGCATCTGGGATTGACTGAAGCCGGTATGGGCTCCAAAGGGATCGTGGCATCCACGGCGGCATTGGCCGTGCTATTGCAGGAAGGCATCGGCGATACGATCCGTATTTCGTTAACACCGGAACCGGGCGGTAGCCGTTCGCGCGAAGTGATTGTGGCACAAGAAATTTTGCAAACGATGGGATTGCGCGCGTTTGTTCCGCTGGTGGCGGCTTGCCCGGGATGCGGCCGGACTACCAGCACGTATTTCCAAGAATTGGCGGAAAGCATTCAAGCGTATGTGCGTGACGAGATGGTGGTGTGGCGCGAGCAATACGATGGCGTAGAAAATATGTCACTGGCTGTAATGGGATGCGTGGTGAACGGTCCGGGTGAAAGCAAGCACGCCAATATCGGTATCAGCTTGCCGGGTTCCGGTGAAAATCCGGTAGCGCCGGTATTCGTGGACGGACAAAAAACCGTTACCTTGAAAGGCGACAATATCGCCAACGAATTCCGCGCGATTGTCGATCGATATGTCAGCGAAAAGTACCCGAGAAAAGCTGTCTGATGGCTAATGGTGTTAAAGCAATCCGCGGGATGAACGACATCCTGCCGGATGAATCGTATCTCTGGGCGTATTTTGAACAAACGGTGCAGCAATGGCTCGCCGCGTATGGTTACCGCAATATCCGTACTCCTATCGTCGAACAAACCGATTTATTTATCCGTTCCATTGGAGAAGTTACTGATATTGTTGAAAAAGAGATGTATACCTTTGTGGATCATCTCAACAATGACAGCTTAACGTTGCGGCCTGAAGGCACGGCTTCATGCGTGCGCGCTGTGATCGAACATAGTTTGTTATATTCCGGTCCGCAACGCTTGTATTACGCCGGTCCGATGTTCCGCCATGAGCGCCCGCAAAAAGGCCGCTACCGGCAATTTCACCAAGTCGGTGTGGAAGCATTGGGTTTCGCCGGGCCGGACATTGATGCGGAGCTGATTGTGATGTGCGCGCGTCTGTGGGATTTACTGGGGATCTCCGGTTTACGGCTGGAAATCAGCACATTGGGCAACGCCGAGTCGCGCTCGCTGCATCGCGCCCGGTTGATTAAATACTTTGAACAGCATCGCGATGCGCTAGACGAAGATTCATTGCGGCGCTTGCATACCAATCCGTTGCGTATACTCGACAGCAAAAATCCAGGCATGCAAGGTATCATCGGCAACGCGCCGAAGCTGCTGGATGATTTGGATGCCGAATCATTGCAGCATTTTGAATCTTTGCAGCATGTTCTGCGGGAACGGGGTATTAATTTTGAAATTAACCCGCGCTTGGTCCGGGGGCTTGATTATTACAATCGCACCGTTTTTGAATGGGTCACCGATAAGCTCGGTGCGCAAGGGACTGTTTGTGCGGGAGGGCGCTACGATGGCTTGATTGAACAGGTGGGTGGGAAGCCTTCGCCCGCTTGCGGTTTTGCCATGGGTATCGAACGTCTTCTGGCACTGATGCAAGAATGCGGCAAGGAAATTGCGCAACCGGCGCCGGATATTTATATTATCCATCAAGGAGATCAGGCGATGGCCTACGCCTGGACATGTGCGGAATTTCTTCGCGACCAAGGGTTTGATGTCATTTTGCATTGCGGTGGCGGCAGTTTCAAATCGCAAATGAAAAAGGCTGATAATTCTGGCGCGCGCTATGCCATGATTATCGGCGATGATGAATGTCAGGCGCAAGAAGTGACACTCAAACCATTGCGTGAAGCGGTCGAACAAGCAAGGGTAAAATTAAACACCGTTACCGAATTAATTAATAAGTAATTTTGTCATCAATAAATTAGCGTTAATCAGGGAAAAACCATGGCATATTCTCACGAAGATCAGGAAAGAATTGAAGGATTCGCTGCGTGGTGGAATCGGTACGGCAATACGATCACCATTGTTTTGATCGCGGTTCTTGTCACGGCGGGCGGTACGAAAGCCTGGCAGTATTATCAGCAAAAGCAGGCACTGCAAGCGGCCGATTTGTACGCTTTATTGCAGCAAGTGCAAACCAGCGAGGATGCTGCAAAAATCAACGATGCAGCGCAACTGCTGACAACAGGATACCCATCCAGCGGTTATGCACCCCGGGCGGCACTGATCGCCGCGCAAGCCGATGTGCAGGCGGGCAATAACAAACGCGCCGTACAAACCCTGCAATGGATTATCGATCATGCCAAGGAAACGGAAATGCACGATTTGGCGCGATTAAGGATATCCAGCATCCTGCTGGACGAAGGAAAATACGATGAAGCATTACGGTTGTTAAGTACCGGTCACGGTAAAACTTTCGCCGGATTGTATTTGGATCGCAAGGGAGATATTCAAGTGGCGGCTGGCAAGATTGCCGAAGCAAAACTGAGCTATCAAGAAGCGATTGATAAAATGAGTAAAAGTAACAATTACTTCAATATTGTCCAGATGAAACTGGATGCGCTGGGCGATTCCGATTAGATGTGTCGCTAAAGTGGCTGTTTTATTGAATTTCGCCCGATCCGGGCGATCATTTCCTTCTGGGTTGATTGTTGCGCTGTTGTTGTCAGGGTGCAGCACGTTTAACCCCTTCGATATGCGTATCATCGAATCCATGAGCACGGGGATATCCGATCTGCTGATCACCGATGAGCCGATCGTCTATGAGAAGGAAGAGTTGGATGCTTTAAAGAAAGCCGACCGCATTCCACTGAAATGGAAGGATAAAGCCGGTGAGAACGAAATTGCTTCCTTCTATACCGCGTACGACAATGGCGCAGTCTATGTCGCCGATGAAGCCGGTAAACTGACCAAGTATAACGCCGCAACCGGTAAGCAAGAATGGCAGGTCAAATCGAAAAACAAATTTTCCGCCGGTGTGGGTATTGGTGAAGGATTGATCCTGATCGGAACATTCAAAGGCGAAGTGCTTGCTTATAATGAATCCGGCCATATGTTATGGCAAGCATCGGTTACCAGCGAAATTCTGAGTCCGCCGCAAGTGCAGAATAATGTCGTTGCCGTGCGCACTGTCGATGGCCGTATATTTGCATTGGATGCCATCGATGGGAAGCGGAAGTGGATTTACCAAGGCGCCACGCCATCATTGACGGTGCGCAGCACAGCCGGAATAACACTGGCGCATGGTGCCATATTTGCCGGTTTTCCCGGCGGAAAAATGGTTGCGATGAGCTTATTCAACGGCAACATTGGCTGGGAAGTCGCCGTTTCGCAGCCGCGCGGCGTGACCGAATTGGAGCGCATGACGGATATCACCAGCGCACCCGTGATGAACAATCGTCTCGTTTGCGCAGTTGCGTACCAAGGGCGTGTTGCCTGCTTTGCGATTAACGATGGCGCGTACATATGGTCACGCGAATCGTCCAGCAGCGCAGGCTTGGTGATGGACAACGATTATGTGTATGTGACCGAGGATAACGGCGTGGTTGCGGCTTATGATCTGCTGAGCGGCGCCGGTATGTGGAAACAGAGCCGGCTGGGGAGTAAGAAATTAACCCGGCCTGTGATCATCGGGCAATATATTGTAGTCGCGGACGATCAGGGTTTTGTTAATGTATTGCGCAATTATGACGGCGCATTGGTAGCTCGCGCCGCTACCGATGGCAGTGTGATTCATAATGCGGCCAGCGTTTTGCCGGATGGTTTTGTGGTGCAAACAGCAAAGGGCGGTGTTTACGCTTTTAGCACGCAATTCTAGCCGTTTCATTCTTTCCATTTGACGACACATAACGTGTTACGGTAGCAGCAAATATCATGAAACCCACTCTTGTTCTGGTTGGCCGTCCGAATGTCGGCAAATCGACCTTATTCAACCGCCTGACCCGCACGCGCGATGCTATCGTCGCCGATATTCCCGGTTTGACGCGGGACCGACATTACGGCCAAGGCCGGGTAGGGGATAAACCTTATCTGGTCATGGATACCGGCGGTTTGGAGCCGGTCATCAAGGAAGGCATTCTGCACGCCATGGCCAAGCAAACGCTGCAAGCGATCGATGAGGCGGACAAAGTCATGTTCATCGTCGACGGCCGGCAGGGTGTGACTGCGCACGATAAAATTATCGCCGAGCAATTGCGCAAATCCGGGCAAAAGATTCTGCTGGTAGTAAATAAAACCGAAGGCATGGCAACCGCCGTCGTCACAGCGGAGTTTTATGAATTGGGTCTGGGTGATCCCTGTGCAATTTCTGCCATGCATGGCGATAACATCCAGGAACTTGCCGACCTGGCGTTGGCGGATTTTCCGGATGCCGCAGAAGAAACGCCTGAAAGCAAACATCCTAAAATTGCCATCGTCGGCCGTCCGAATGTCGGAAAATCCACGCTGGTCAATACGCTGCTTGGCGAAGAACGGGTGATCGCCTTCGACCAGCCGGGCACGACGCGCGATAGCATTTATATCGACTTTACGCACAAAGACAAACAATACACGTTGATTGATACGGCCGGATTGCGCCGCCGCGGCCAGGTGCATGAGACCGTTGAAAAATTCTCCGTCATCAAGACGTTGCAAACGATTGAAGACGCCAATGTCGTCGTGCTGGTGCTAGACGCGCGCAATGAAATTTCCGATCAGGACGCGCACATCGCCGGGTTTATTCTGGAAACCGGCCGTGCGCTGGTAATCGTGGTGAATAAATGGGATGGTCTGGATGATTATGAGCGCGATACGATTAAACGCGAATTAAACCGCAAACTGGCATTTCTGGGCTTCGCGCAATTGCACTACATTTCCGCGCTGCACGGCACCGGCATGAAGAATCTGCTGCCTTCGATCGATCAAGCTTATGCCGCCGCCATGGCGCATTTGCCGACACCGAAACTGACGCGCGCATTGATCGCCGCAGTCGAAAAGCACCCGCCGCCGCGCGGCGGCATGTCCCGTCCGAAAATGCGCTACGCGCACCAAGGTGGCTCCAACCCGCCATTGATCATCGTGCATGGCAGCATGCTCGAACATGTTGCGGAAACCTACCGGCGCTATCTCGAAAACACATTCCGCGAGACTTTCGAACTGAAAGGCACGCCTTTACGCGTGGAATTCAAAGTTGGGCGCAATCCCTACGCCGACAAAAAACCTGCGCCGCCAACCGAGGATGAACAACGGCGCGCGCACAACCGGCGCAGACGTAACCGCAAAAAATACGGCTAAACCGGAAAACGCGGTTGCTCATCTTTCAGCCACCCGGATGCAATGTTTAAATTCCAGTACACGGCTGCGGATTGACTGACTCATCCGGCCGGGTTAGATTGGCCGCTGCAGCGGAAACGAATTTCTCCCGGCATCCTTGCGTACCTTCCTGAATTGAAATGGGCCAATCGATGAGTAAACACTACCTCAGTCTGCTTTTCTCCCCGCGTTCCGTAGCCGTGATCGGCGCCAGCAACCGATTGGATTCGGTTGGCGGCGTCGTGTTCAAGAATATGCTGGATCACGATTATCAGGGAAAACTGTATGCGGTGAATCCGAATCACGCCGAGATCCAGGGTCTCCCTGCTTATGCCAGCAT
>MSXT01000035.1 GCA_002083595.1 Proteobacteria bacterium ST_bin16
CCAGATGATCGCGCGACACATTCGTCAGCACGGCAATCGCGAATGTGGTGCCGTTAACCCGCCCCTGCACCAGGCCGTGCGAGGATACTTCCATCGCAACGCCATGCGCATCCTGGTCAACAAATCGTGCCAGCGAACGTTGCAGCACCGCGGCATCGGGCGTTGTATTCCCCGCCGCTTCCAACGCGCCGCAAAAACCATTTCCCAGCGTTCCCAGAATGGCTGTCTTTTTGCCCAGACTCGTCATCGCTTGCGCATACCAGTGACTGCACGATGTTTTGCCGTTGGTACCGGTAATCCCGACCATCCATAATTTCTCCGATGGCTGATCATAAACATAGCTGGCAATCAGTCCCGCTTTAGCCTTCAGTTCATCGATAGCCAACGCTGGAATCCGCCATTCGTGGTTCCACGTGAAATTCTGCGGATCCCACAGAACCGCATTGGCGCCTGCCGCAATGGCTTGCGGAATAAATTTTCGCCCATCGGTGATATCACCGGCATAGGCCAGGAATGTATCGCCGGGCTTTATCTGGCGGCTATCCGTGACCAGATTTCTAACCGGAACACCCAACTCATCTAACCGATGATAATCAAATAACTGAGCTGTTTTTTTCTTGATCGTCATCGCAGTCATCCTTCATCACCCATTTCAGGGGTTGCGGTAAAGGTAACGACATTATTGGCCGGTGCATCGGGCGGAATATTAAGGATGCGTAAAGCGCCGGACATGACTTTACTGAAAACCGGCGCAGCCACGGCACCGCCGAAATATTTTCCGGCGGAAGGCTCATCAATCATCACGGCGATGATCAGGCGCGGATTCGATGCCGGCGCATAGCCGACAAACGTTGAGATATAGCGCTTATTGGCATATTGACCATCGATCAGTTTATGCGCCGTCCCCGTTTTACCGGCCACGCGGTACCCGCTAATCTGCGCCAGCGGTGCCGTGCCACCGGGCTTGGTCGCCATTTCCAGCATGCGGTTCATCGCCTGCGCGGTATCGCGCGAAATGACGCGTTGCCCCATGACCGGCATGTTTTGTTTCAAGAGCGAGATCGGTTTTAATTCACCGCCGCTGGCAAAAATCGTGTAAGCGCGCGCCAATTGCATCAGGCTGGTGGATATACCATGACCGTACGACATGGTGGCCTGTTCGATCGGACGCCATTTGTTGTAAGGCCGCAAAATACCGCTGGCTTCACCGGGAAAACCGGAATTCGTCAATGCGCCGAATCCGGAGCGATTAAACATCTCCCACATCGTTTGCGATTCGAGTGACAGCGCGATTTTTGCCGTTCCAACGTTGCTTGACTGCTGAATGATTTGCGCGACAGTCAACTCGCCTTTGTTGCTGACATCGCGAATGGTTTTTCTGCCCACTTGCCACATTCCCGGCGCGGTTTGCAGCACCGTATTGGCATTGACTTTGCCAATTTCCATCGCAATCGCCACGGTAAACGGCTTTAACGTCGACCCCGGTTCGAACGTATCAATCAGCGCCCGGTTACGTAGCCGTTCATTGGTAATCGATGATCGCCGGTTCGGGTTGTATGCCGGTAAATTGGTCAAGGCCAGAATCTCACCAGTTTGCGCATCCAGCACAACGATACTGCCCGCTTTGGCATTATTGGCCAGTACTGCTTCTTTTAATTCCGCGTGGGCGCGATATTGAATTCTTCTATCGATCGACAACACCAAATCTTCGCCCGGCTTGGGCGGACGGATGTTTTCCACATCCTCGATGATCTGCCCTTTGTTATCCTTAAGCACACGACGCCGTCCCAGCTCGCCCGCGAGCTTATCCTGCCAACCGCGTTCCACGCCTTCCTGGCCTTCGTCGTTGATATCGGTAAAACCGAGCACATGCGCGGCAAACTCGCTTTCCGGATAGTAGCGTTTGGATTCACTGGCGAAATAGATGCCTTTGATCTTCAATTTCATGATCTTTTCAGCGATATCCGGCACTACTTGCCGTTTCAAATAAACAAACCGGCTATTTTCCCGGCTAATGCGGGCATTGATCTCGGTACTGTCCATCTCGAGCAAACCGGCTAATTGCTTCAATTGCTCCGGCTTGATATCGATCACTTTCGGATCGGCGTAAACGGAGGCAACCGGCGAACTGATCGCCAGAATATGGCCATTGCGGTCGGTAATCATGCCGCGATCGGCGTTCATTTCCACTATGCGGCTATAGCGCGATTCTCCTTTTTCCTGCAGAAAATCATGATTCATTCCCTGCAAGTAAGCCGCACGTCCCGCCAAACCAATTAAACCGAGCGCCAGGAAACCGAACAACAGCCGTGAGCGCCACGCTGATAGTTTGATTTGCCGTACTTCGGGTTTAATCATGGTTTTAACCCTTCCGTGTTCAAGCGTTTTTCTGCATCGTTAATGGATACAATTTGTATGCTGGAAGCAGCGGGCACGGTCATATTCAACCGGTCTTTGGCAATCTGCTCGATCCGCCCGTGCATGATTAATGTGCTTTGTTCCAGTTGCAATCTTCCCCATTCCACATCCAGCTTGCGCTCGATTCCTTTTTCATTTTCCAGCGCCATAAACAGTTTGCGCACCATGTGCTGCGAGGTCACTACGCCCAACGCGCTCGCGATCAATATAAAAACTAGAAAAATGTTCAGTTTGAACATTCTGTTACCCGTTTATGGTTACTCTTTCAGCCACACGCATCACCGCACTCCTGGCGCGCACATTTTCCGTTACTTCCTGCTCTCCCGCACGCACTGCCCGGCCGATCACGCGCAACGTTTGATTGCTGAACCGCAGCAAATCCTTTTCTTGCAGCGGGATGCCGCGAGGCAGTTCGTCCATGCTGGCAGCCTTGCGCATAAATAGTTTGACCATGCGATCCTCCAAAGAGTGAAAACTGATCACCACCAACCTTCCGCCTGGATTCAGCAACTCCACACACTGCGGCAAAACGAGCGACAATTCCTCAAGCTCCTGGTTGAGATAGATCCGTATCGCCTGAAAAGTGCGCGTCGCCGGATGCCGGACAATTTCCCGCTGGCGCTGCCGCGAACGCAAAACCGTTGCGACAATCTCGGCAAGTTGTGATGTGGTAACAATAGGCTGCCGCGTTCTTGCCACAATAATCGCTCTTGCAATCTGCCGAGCAAACCGTTCTTCGCCATATTCCTTGATCACCCATCCCAGTTGATCTTCTGCGACTGTTGCCAGCCACTCCGCCGCCGTTTGGCCCTTCGTTGTATCCATGCGCATATCGAGCGGCCCATCGGCGCGGAAGCTGAAACCGCGTGAAATTTCCTCCAGCTGCGGCGACGACACGCCCAAATCCAGCAAAATCCCGTCAACCTTGGCAACGTCCAGCTGCTGCAATATGCGCTGCATGTGCGAGAAGCTGCCATGCCGGATGCAAAACCGTTTATCCGCAATCGCTTGGCCCGACATTACCGCATCCGGATCTCGATCCATTGCGATTAACCGGCCTTGCTCACCCAATCGCGACAAAATCAAACGGCTATGGCCACCACGTCCAAACGTCGCATCCACATACACACCTTCCGGTTTGATGGCCAACGCATCGACCGCTTCGTGCAACAACACCGAAATGTGCATGAATCGCTGTTACCGCTTCAATTACAGCGAGAAGCCATCCAGCTCAGGCGGCATATCGCCATCCTTGAAAGCCAGCGCATCTTCAATTTGTAAATTCCATTGCACTTCATCCCACAATTCAAACTTAGCCCCCTGGCCAACCAAAACTACATCCTTGGATAATCCGGCAAAAAGGCGCAGCGGCGGCGGCAGCAAAATGCGGCCAGCAGCATCCATCTCGACATCACTGGCATTACCCACCAGCAGCCGCTGCAAATTGCGGGTCTTCGAATCAAAACTAGAAAGATTATTGAGTTTTTGTTCTATCGGTTCCCAGGCTGGCTGAGGATAAATCAATAAACACTTTGAAGGATCGACAGTGACGATCAAATGCCCTGAGCAGGTAGACATCAGCTCGCTACGGTATCTTGCGGGTATCGCAAGCCTACCTTTTGCATCAAGACTAAGTTGCGTGACGCCACGAAACATGCTGTCTCCTCAAATTAAGGGAAAATCCATCGAGGCTCACCAAATTTTCCCACATTTTCCCACCACTTCCCACTTTAATCAAAAAATCCCTGTTAGTCAAGCAAGTAATTGGGTTTTTATAGTTATATGACAAAGACTTAAACGTGATGCGGATTGCCATCAAATAGGCAGCAAAATGTTCAAATAAATAAGATAGATAGAAGAAAAATGAAATGTGAACTGTCAATTTTGCTGAAGAAATGAATTCAGGCAGGCTTGTTTACACCGGCAAAAAACTGCACACTGCACGGCTTTAATTTCCCACTTTAACCTCGCAATGACACCCCAATACTGGACACAAGCCACACAAGAATTGGCGGCGTGCGATCCCGTCATGCACCAATTGATCAGGCAGTTTCCCGATGCCACATTGATCTCTCGCGGCTGCGCATTCACCACGCTGGCGCGCTCGATCGTCGGGCAGCAAATCTCCGTCAAAGCTGCCGAAAGCGTCTGGCAAAAAGTGATCGGCGCGATCCCGGATATCACACCGCACACCATCGCGGCGGCCGAACAGGAATTACTGAGATCGTGCGGCTTGTCCGCGAGAAAAGTCACCTACCTGCAAGATTTATCGCGGCACTTCCGCGAAGGGGATTTGAGCGAAACCGCGTGGGGGGAAATGAATGACGAAGCCGTCATCAAGCAACTCATCCAAGTCAAAGGCATCGGCCGCTGGACGGCGGAAATGTTCCTGATTTTCCACCTGCATCGCCCCGATGTGCTGCCGCTCGACGACATTGGCCTGCAACGTGCCATGAGCCTGCACTACCTCGATAAGCAACCGGTCGATAAAAGAATTATGCTCGAACTGGCTAAACCGTGGCAGCCGTGGCGCTCCGTCGCCACGTGGTACTTATGGCGCAGCCTGGATCCGTTGCCGGTGGTGTATTGATATTTTGATATTTTGATATTTTAAGTTTCTTATTGTGTTGACGTACTGTAGTCAGATAGCTACACTTTACCGATGCTGGAAATAAGAAAAACTAGGGTATTTGTTGATTGGCTGAACGGCTTGCACGATATTCGCGCCAGATCGCGCATCCTCGTACGAATTGAACGTCTGGCGATGTCAAACCGGTTGGCGAAGGCGTTTCCGAAATGCGAATTGACTACGGCCCAGGCTATCGGGTGTATTTCAAGTCTTTTGGAAATAAATTGATTATTTTACTAGCGGGCGGCGATAAACGCAGCCAATCGGACGACATCAAAACCGCTCTGCGCTTGATGCGTGACTTACAGGAAAACAAATGACCGATAGCAAACTACATAC
>MSXT01000036.1 GCA_002083595.1 Proteobacteria bacterium ST_bin16
GTCTCTGCTAGTCTAGAGCCTTCTTTTTATCAAGGCTCTCATCAAGTAATCCCTCAGCACACCCATTGATGAGAGCTCGCTGGGTTCGATCTGATTGGTTGTTCCCGCGCACCAGTCCGCGTAGATCAAACCGATAGCTTTGCCATTGAAAACCAGCGGCAACAGGATAAAGGCATCGACATCCGGCAAAGTTTCCCTTAACCATGCCGGTATACTGGAAGAGGATCGGGTGGAAGCAACATCCTGGATAAATACGTCCGCTTTATTGGCAAGGGACAAATGGAACACATCGGCTGCGTATGCTTCGGGAAAAATCAATCCGGGTAACACTTCCGGTACGCCCTTGCCGAATCCGACTTTGGCTTTTAACATACCGGCATCGCGAAAGAAAGTAATCACACGATTAAAACCCATGCTCGCGTATAACGATTCAAGAGTCATGCTCAATACGACATTGAAGTCTGTTCCCTGCGCCAGCGCCATCTTGAGTTCACGAATACTGACAGCCAGACGTTCGCGCGAGTCATCGGGTTTACCAATGGATTTTCCGCTTTCCGGAATACCGGGAAATTCAGCAGCCGTCTGCTGCGCCAAATCGACCGATTCAGCGAGATCCTCGGTGGAAATCAGTAATGATTCGCTATAACGTGACACATATTGCTTTAAATCATCCTCGTTGCACTGATGAGCTAATAGCAATGCAACGCCACTGGCAAAATTAGCCATCACTTTCAACCAATCGGACGAACCCGGTATGCTAATTTCCGTGAAGGTTGCCGAGCTGATCATGCAGTGGGATATTTTCTTGGGCAGACACCAGTTCCTGGCAATTTCCTGAGAAATTTCATCAACAGATGCTCCGGTTACTTCCCGCGCCGCGTCGTTCTCGCTTATCGCGTTACCCTGCGCAATTTCTTGAATCCTGGACCACTCATCAGGGAAATAAAATACCAGCATCAGACGGCCAAGATGATGCAACAACGCGCATACAACGGCCTCTTCGCCGTTCACCATATTCATTTTAGTCACAACATTGCGGACGACATTTCCAGCCAATATCGCTTTCGCCAGTTCCCTGCGCGCTTCGTCCGATACCGGTGCGGAAGCGGAAAGCGTATCGATGAAACGGATACTGAGGGTAATATGCGCTATGGTATCGATGCCAAGCACGACCGCGGCTTGGGTGATGGTGGTAATTTCCCCGCCCATTCCGGAATACATGGCGGAGTTGGCCAAACGGATCACTTTCTGGGTCAAAGTGAAATCATTCAGAATCACACGGGCAATATCGGCGATATTTTTATTTTGATCGTGCATCAACTCATCCAGATGCTGCACGGATTTTGCAAAGGCAGGGAAATCACCTTTCTCGCTCATGCGCTTTGTCAACAAGGCAAAGAACCGATCTTTACTGTTTTCAAGCTCGGGAGCAGATTCCGTCATGCCATGTATTTCTCTTTAAATGCATCCGAGTGCACCGGCCTGCCGGTCAAATAGCCTTGCACCAGATTGCATCCCTCTTGCTTCAAGAAACCCAGTTGCGCATCATTTTCCACACCCTCGGCGACGACCAGCAGGTTCAATCCTTCCGCCAGACTGAGAATTGTGCCGACAATCGCCATATCTTCCGCACTGTTCACCACGTCATCCACAAACGACTTATCAATCTTCAGCACAGATAGCGGAAATCTTTTCAAATAAGCCAATGAGGAATAACCGGTGCCGAAATCATCAATGGCGATTTTTACCCCGGCCGCATGCAATTGCGTCAGAACCGCCCCGGAACGCTGCGGATTTTCCATCAATACACCTTCGGTGATTTCAAGCATCAGATTGCCCGGTAATAATCCGGATTCATCTAATGCTTTATGGATCATATCGAGAAAATCCTCTTGCACAAATTGGCGCGGGGATACATTGACGGAGATATAAAAATCTTTAAGGCCAGCTACCTGCCATTGTTTAGCTTGATAGCACGCACTGCGCAAAGCCCATGCACCGAGAATCTTTATCAACCCGCTGTTTTCCGCCAAGGGAATAAATTTCATCGGTGAAACAAAGCCCCTGCTTGGATTCTGCCATCGCATCAACGCTTCCGCGCCCTTCAATTGACCAGTTTGTGTACAAAAGATCGGTTGATAGTGCAGCATAAACTCACCGTTCTCGATTCCCTCGTACATGGCCGATTCCAGCGATAAATCGCTTCTTTCGGTATCGTCGACCTGATCGCTATAAATTCTCCAGTAATTCTTACCTTGCGCTTTCGCTCTGTACATCGCCATTTCGGCATTCCGGTACAAGAGCGAAGCGTCTTGGCCATGTTCCGGATACATGGAAACACCCAAGCTGGCACTGATATGCAGGGTATGTTCGCCAATGCGGAAAGACCGCTGCATGGCGGCTAAAATCTTCCTGGCAATCAATTCGATATTTTCCCGCCCCGCACTCAGCATGATCATGGAAAATTCATCATCACTGACACGCGCCACCGTATCGCTGCGACGCACGCAATTTTGCAGCCGTTCCGCTACAGCCTTGATCAGCTCGTCACCGATACTGTGTCCCAACAAATCGTTAATTTTTCTATAACCATCCAAGCTCAACACAATCAACGACAAGACATTCTTTTCCCGCTGCGCCGTTTGAATGTTCATGGCAATACGATCGTCGAGCAAGACTTTGCCCGGCAATCCGGTCAAGGCATCGTGCGTGGAGAGGTAAACCAGGCGGCTTTCGCTATCCTTCCAGTGCGTAGCATCAAATGCCGCGATAAGATATTTATCCTCCGGCAACGCATGCATGTAACAATCAACCCAAACCGGCAATACGCGCTGCCGCAGAAGACGACAGATGAAAGTTTGTTTCTCACCGCTCTGCTTCGATTTTTCCCGGGCCTCGGCAAACAGTGCCATATCTTCAGGTTGAATGAATAATTCAATCGGCTCTTGCAATAACTCTACCGGTAATTGCAAAAATGCCTGCGAAGGTTTGGATGCTTGTTCAATGACGCCGTGCGTATTTATGCACACCGCAAAGTCACTGATACAGGAAAGCAAATCGAAAGAGGCATGTGGATTCACTATAAAACAACCTCCAAATAGCGATAATCTGATTTAGTACGGAAACTATTATGCAATCGTTCATCCATTGCAGACTGTTACAAAACGCATGCGTATCATCGAATTTTCACAAAACAACCGAAATACCCATGCAGTGAACTGATTGTTACGGCTTACTAATGACTTACTTGAGGTTTCGCAGGAATGCGCAGAGGCTAATCGAGAAAAGAATGGATCGTGGAATAAGCAGTAGTGATCTGCTTTCAGAAGAAAACAGCGGGGATCCCGCTGTTCCGGTTCCCCTGGGCTGAGAAAAAAACCACAACCCGCGCTGGCATAGCGATCAGTGCCGATTGCCGCCATTGCTTGTGCGGTTTCTTACGAAGATCGATCTATGCCATAAGCGATGAAAAGCAGCTTTCTGTTATTACCAGCATTAAAGCGCTTCAAACACACCGGCTGCGCCCATGCCGCTGCCAATGCACATCGTCACCATGCCGTATTTCAGTTTATGGCGGCGCAATCCATGCAGCAAGGTGGCCACCCGGATAGAACCGGTTGCTCCGAGCGGATGGCCCAAGGCAATCGCTCCACCCAACGGATTCACTTTGCTGCGGTCCAGCCCCAGATCGTGAATCACGGCGAGGCTTTGTGCCGCAAACGCTTCATTCAATTCGATCCAATCCAGGTCGTCTTGTTTGATGCCAGTTTGCGCCAATACTTTGGGAATCGCTTTGATCGGCCCGACGCCCATAATTTCAGGCGGCACACCAGCCACCGAGAAACCGATAAAGCGGCCGAGCGGCGATAGGTTGAAACGCTTCAATGCAGCTTCGCTCATCAGTACCACTGCCCCTGCACCATCCGACATCTGCGAACTATTGCCCGCAGTGACCGATCCTTTTGCCGCGAATACCGGTCTCAATTTCGCCAATACCTCGGCGCTGGTATCGGCGCGCGGCCCTTCGTCGGTATCCTTGACCGCAATCTCTTCATGTACGGTATGCGTAATCAAGTCCGGTCGTTTTTCATCGACGGTATAGGCTGCAATTTCATCTTTAAACTCACCCGTCGCGATCGCCTTTATCGCCCGCTGATGACTGGTCAGGGCAAATTCATCTTGATCTTCGCGCGAAACCTTCCATTGCTCCGCCACTTTCTCGGCAGTCATGCCCATGCCGTAAGCAATCGCGACATTTTCCTCATGCTGGAACATCGCCGGATTCATCGCCACCTTATTACCCATCATCGGCACCATGCTCATGCTCTCGGTACCGCCGGCAATCATCACATCGGCTTCGCCGAGGCGGATGCGGTCCGCCGCCAACGCAACCGATTGCAGACCGGACGCGCAAAAACGATTCACCGTCATTCCCGCGACACTGTTCGGCAAACCGGCCAGTAACAGCGCCACGCGTGCGACATTGATGCCCTGCTCCGCTTCCGGCATGGCGCAACCGACGATGACATCGTCAATCGCGGCTGGATCGAGTCCCTCACACTGTTTCATCACCGCGTGCAGCACATGCACCAGCATGTCATCGGGACGCACATTCTTGAACATACCGCGCGGCGCTTTTCCAACCGGTGTACGTGCGGCAGCGACAATATAGGCTTCTTGCGTTTGCTTGGTCATAGGATTCTCCGTGAATCGTGAAATCAGTTTCTTAGCGGTTTGCCGGTTTTCAAGGTGTATTCAATGCGGGCCTGGGTTTTTTCCGTCGCCAGTAATTCCATAAAAGCTGCGCGCTCCAATTCCAGGAACCAGTCTTCGTCGACCAGACTGCCCGGCGTTAAATCGCCACCGCACATCACATGCGCCACTTTATTCGCAATCAGATTGTCATGCTCGGAAATGAAACCGCCTTCGCGCATGTTCACCAGTTGGCTTTGAATCGTTGCAATACCGGTGTTACCCGCCACCGGAATTTCCCGCATCCGTAATGGCGGACGATAACCGGCTTCCGCTAACGCCAGCGCTTGGGCCTTGGCCACGTGCAGCAATTCGAAACGATGCATCACGACGGTATCGGCGCTGCGCAGGTAACCGAGTTCTTTCGCCTGCTCGGCGCTTTTCCCCAGTTCCGCCATCGCCACGGTTTGGAAATAATATTTTAATTGCGGAAAAGGATCGCCATCCTTGGCATTTTGCGCGGCCCGCATGGCAAACTCCTTACATCCGCCGCCCGCCGGCAGCAATCCAACCCCGGTTTCGACCAGGCCAATATAACTTTCCAGCGTAGCCACAGCCCGGTCGCAGTGCATGACAAACTCACACCCGCCGCCCAACGCCAGACCATCCACGGCGGCCACGGTCGGAATCATCGAATAGCGCAGCCTCTGCGACGTTTGCTGAAACTGCTTGATCATGCCTTCCACTTCAGCCAGTTTCTTGGCCATCAGCACATCGGCCAGATCCAATTCGCGCGCCACATGCAAGACCGTTTCCTGGGTCGATTTGCGCAATTTCTTCAGGAGCGACTGAAATGCTGTCGGGGGTTTTGGTGGTGCAGGCGGTGCATTGCTTTGTTGCGCATCCACTTTGGGTTTCTCAGTGGCTTTCTGCAAATTGGCACCGGCGGAAAACGGCGGTTCAGTTTGCCAGATCACCAAGGCGCGCCAGTTCTGTTCGGCTTCCTTGATCGCCTGTTGTACCCCTTCCAACACGTCGATACCGATCGTATGCATCTTGCTCTTGAAACTCAGAATGGCGATTTTATCGCCGGTATGCCACAGCCTGACTGCATCCGTTTCAAAGATAGTTTCCCCGTAGGCCGCCGGTTCGTCGATCAGGCGATCGGGAAACAGCTGGCGCTGATACACCGGCAATCTTGAACGCAGCTGCGGCTTTCCGGAAGCCGGAGCAAACGAGCCTTGCGCGGAATGTACGCTTTGTGACTCACTTTCGGCGATTGCCGTGACCCATTGCGGTAACGGCGCCAGGCTCATGCTTTTACCGGCAGCGATATCTTCCTGGATCCAATCGGCGATCTGTTTCCATCCGGCGGCTTGCCAGATTTCAAAAGGCCCTTGATTCCAGCCGAATCCCCAACGCACCGCCAGATCCAAGTCACGGGCATTATCGGCAATGGTTTCCAGCTGCACCGCGCAGTAATGGAACAAATCGCGGAAAATCGACCACAAAAACTGCGCCTGCGGCTGATGACTGTTGCGCAACGCGGCAAACTTCTCAGCCGGGCTACTGTATTTCAACAACCGCTTCAGATCGTCGTCCACTTCCGCACCTGAAAGCCGGTACGTCTGTGCCGCAAGATCAAATACATGGATTTCATTCTTGATTTTCTGATACACCCCGCGCTTCACTTTTTCACCCAGCGCACCGGCCTGAATCAGGCCTTGCAACCAATCCGGCGCAGCAAAATAGCGATGCCAGGGATCGTCCGTCAGCGTGTCGCGCATCGTATTGATAACATGCGCCAGCGTATCCAGACCCACCACATCGGCGGTGCGGAACGTCGCGCTCTTGGGACGGCCAATCAGCGCACCGGTCAGCGCATCAACCAGATCGAAACCAAAATCGAACGCGCGGCCATGATGCATCGTCGCCAGCAACGAAAAAACGCCAATACGGTTGGCGATGAAATTCGGCGTATCCTTGGCGCGGATCACGCCCTTGCCCAAATTCGTAACGAGAAATTCTTCGAGATGATCCAGCATGGCCGCGTCGCTGGCCTGACAAGGGATCAATTCGACCAGATGCATATAGCGCGGCGGATTGAAGAAATGGATACCGCAGAAACGATGGCGCAACGTTTCGGGAAATGCTTCGGCCAACTGATTGATCGATAAACCGGAAGTGTTACTGGCAAAAATCGTGTGTTCACCCAGATGGGGCGCTACTTTGACGTACAGATCGCGTTTCCAGTCCATGCGTTCGGCAATGGCTTCGATCACCAGATCGCAATCTTTCAGCAATTCGAGATGTTGCTCGTAATTCGCTGCTTGAATACAAGTCGCTTTGGTTTTGACCGACAACGGCGCGGGTTCTTGCTTTTTCAGCTTCTCCACGGCTTTGATCACGTTGGCGTTGGGATTACCGGCATCGCCCGGCAGCTCAAACAGCAATGTTTCGATATTGGCATTTACCAAATGCGCCGCAATCTGCGCCCCCATCACACCAGCCCCGAGTACCGCCGCTTTACGCACCAAAAAACGTTGCCCGCTCAATTTCGCCTCCTGCTTGATCCGGTTATGGAATAAGACACTGTTCGCATCGAACTGTGCTGCAAGAGTACAAGCATGAGACTCAAAGCGCAAGCTTGTTTGTTTATGCGGTTAGGCGGGAACCCAAACTTTACTGAGGGGCATCACCCCCATACCGCCGCAAAGTGTTCCGCATTGAAACCCACGGTAGCTCGTTTTCCGTCGATAACCAGCGGGCGTTTGATCAAACGGCCATTGCCCGCAAGCAAAGCTAATACTTCCGGCCCAGATAACGCAGGCAGCCGTTCCTTGATTTTCAATTCACGGTACTGCACGCCGCTGGTATTGAAAAGCTTGTTCAGTGGAACATTGGCGCGCTCGACAATCGCAGCGAGCTCTTCCGCGCCGGGCGGATTCCCGGTGATATCGATAAATTCGTAAGTAACCCCCGCCTGCTGCAAAAATTGCTCCGCCTTGCGGCAAGTGCCGCACTGTTTATAACCGTAGAATTTAAGCATGACTTGTCAACTCGCTGCTCCCGAGCTTTTCTCGCCACCCTTAGGTCCCCAAAACACCACCCAAGTCGTAAAATCCGGCGAAAAATTCTCGAAACGGTGCTCGACATGCGCCGCGACGAAAAACACCATGCCTGGCTCAAACGCATGCCGCTCACCGGCAATGACGATTTCCCCACGGCCGGTATGAATGAAATACAACTCATCCTGATCGTGCGGCGTTTGTATATCGGAACCTCTAGGCACATACACCTCAACCGACATCGTGCCATGCGCAAACGCCAGCGTAAAAGGTTCACCCATCGGCCATTCCGGACTCGCCTTGCCGGGTATGCGTTGCATCAGGTCAGATAATGTTGCTTTCAGCATTTTTGTCATCTTTTTTGTTTTATGAAATGCCTTTATAAACGATCTAACTGCACTTACTCAGCACAGGGATTTTGGATTGTAACATCACAGAAAATTATGATGAAGAAGGTTTTGATTAAGAAATAGCGACTTGACGCATACTTTACTCATTTCGCCAGATAGAGTGAAGTTCTGATTCTCACAAAATTTAGATTACCGAAACTCAATTATAATTTTATCTGCCATGGTAGAGCAGAATCATATTTTTCCTTTTCGCCATTTACAGATATATGACAATGCTTGTTATGAGGATTAACTCCTGTATATGGACGCCACTCCCATGGTTTAAATGTCGAGCTAATTATTTTACCATTATAAATTATATACTTAATTCTTTGATCTTTACTAGAAATCAATGAATCGACCAATTTCTGTGCATCACATCCATGTATAGGATCATGTGTGACATCTAGTGCAGTAACCACCCCAATTCCATTTTCGATTATCCACGGATTATGATCAGATTTTCGTGATGCATGCGCTGCATCGCCGATAGTTCCATCACTAGAAACGCTACGATTAGGTGCAATTTGATTGATTTGCTCTCTTAATTTTTTAAGACTGCCTGCCACTCTCCACGCCATTTTGTTTCCTTCCTTCTTCGTCTATATCGTAACATTCATTTGAAGTTATACACTCTTGTCCAAGATTCAAATCTTCATATACTTCATTACGCTGTTGAACCACAATTTCGTTACCTTCTGATTGCGGACTATACTTCTGCTTGATCTGAGCAAATACCGTTGGCCAACCTAGCCCAATCATCACAGCTGCTTGAGCCGAAGCTTGAAATAAGCCCACTTGATTCCCTAAGAAACCAACTATTGAGGCTGAAGCAAACCACAATGACCATTCTATCAATGACCCTTTCTGTGTAAAGTTTTGTAATTTTTGTACAGTCTCAATTTGATTTAATTTGATCGCATGATCAACTATCTTGACTAAAATGCTTATCAATCCACACCCGAAAATAAAAAGCCAAAACTCCGAATCATTTATATTGTTCAAAGTATTCTTGTGAATTTCAGCATCATTCTCAGCAAAAACATTCTTAAAACTAACTAACAGCATCAAAAATATTAAGATTCTTAATTTCATATTTTATCCTTAACTATCGTATAGTCATCTGCAACCCTATTTCCAACCCAATAAATCTATTAGATTTTATAGCTCGATTCTAATTTTCATGAATTTGAGCATGAGAAAATTCCAATTCGGATTTAACCTTCTTCATCAATTTTCCTCTCAGAATTGAGGTCAGCCGTGCTGAGATGATTCAAATCGACTCATCACTTTCCATATAGGTGGCGCAAGTAAGCATTCTTGGGGAAATATGCTGAATAGTTACTATGATTTCTTTAAATGTTTCCTAGTTGTATTGCCTTGTGTAATGCCGTGATGGACTGAAAAACATTAATTCTGGGGTATTTTTTGTTTGTATGTGAAACATTGTCGTCTTCGTCATCGCCATCGACAATCCAAGTAGATGTCGCTCTAAGAAGATCTTGGAGTAAAGGTATCGGCGGACGAACCCCTTTAAGCCTTATGTAGTATTGCTGCATTAACAAGATAGCTCCTGCAACGGTTGGCGCTGCTTGACTAGTACCATCTTGTACAGATGTATCATTGTCATGTGCAGCACCTGCAGAAGTTGCGGCACCTCCGGGAGCAAATACGTCGGTATAACAATCGGGGCTGGCTTCTCTTGAAAGCCTCTGAGAAAAAGGCGTTATCTGATCAGCGTGAGTAGAATTCGCTACTGCACCATTTCCATAAGAGCGCGAGCCAAATGAAGCATCATAAACGGCACCAACCGCTATTGTTTGGCGAAAAATTGCGGGTAAGCTCATACCTTCATCCTGATGTTCAAAATAACCATTACCTGCGGCAACAACTACTGCAACTCGTTTTGCCATTAATCCTTCGAGAAGTTTTGCAAGCTCTGGAAAGTTGCTTCTTGCTTGATTGTCATCTTTGTAGTTTAAGCCTGGTACACCTAACGATAGGTTTGTGGTGGTAATATTTAATCGCTCGGTATTGTCATAAACCCATTGTAAAGCCTGCAAGACTGGATCGAGTGAAGGCGCAGGCAAGACTTTTAATGCTACGATACTAGCCTTTGGAGCGATACCCCGCCGTTCATCCGATGTACCTGCAGCAATAATTCCGGTGACATTCGTTCCATGTCCATTGAAATCGGTCACTTTCTCACTATTACCACCGTCATCGCTAGTAAAGTTACGGGTAGCGATGACTCGATCAGTAAAACATTTATGAGTTACACGCAATCCAGTATCAAGAACTGCTACAGCAAGCCCACTACCATCGACATTGAAATTTGTTCTTGCCCTGGGAGCTTCTAACAATCTATCTATTTCGAGATCAAATGTGGAAAATAAATTTGGACTGATCGATTTTGGTGAATCCGGACTTGGTATATTGAAATTCTTTGTCATGATAATAACCTTTTTGAGAATTTACGAATGCTTTACGAATGCCTAAATTTTAAAACTTAAAGAGCTGGCGTATTATTATGCGGCTTATCCCCATTTATATGGTCGCTATCATCTGTTGTCGTTAGCTTTACCATCCCAGCAGGTTAAAAATACGCTCACTCCTCCTAATGGCTTATAAGGCTCGGGAACCGACAACGTAACGCCTATTTTAGGTGGCTCTCCACTAGGAGCTTGTACAGTAATATTCGATGCCGTATCAGGTTTGTCTTTCGCTAATCTTGATCTTTCGAGTGCGTTGATAAGTTCTATTTCACCCCCGACCGCAGCAGTTCGCGCTGTAAAAGATCTACCGATTGCAGTAAAAAATGAAGCCGGCATTTCAATAACAGCACTACCAATTCTTAGGGGCAGTTCTGCAGCAGCAAGCGCAACACTAGGTGTATTAATCGAAGTTCCAGTAAGTAATCCGTTTGTGAAATCTAAACGATTAACTTTTCTTACCAGTAATGTACGTTCAACATTGATACATTGATTGGTACTTTGATTTATTGCCGGAATGATAATATTTCCCAACGGAATTTCACCCGATTCATACGCATGTTTTAAAGAGATTTTTACGGGTTGTGTGGTTAATGTTCTATAGTAAATTACACCCCCGTCCTTATTATCATTTGCGGTTTCGCAAGCTTTGTCATTTGCACCAGCGCTGCCGAGATCAGCACCTATTTTAGAGAAAGAAATCTTCAAAACATCCTTGTTAAAATTCAGCCCTTTAGGACGCAGACCTGAAAGATTCGCATTCTTACTTTTCGATTGTTCCCATTCTTTAATCTGCGCTTCTCTCTTCGATTCTCTAAATCCCAATTCATTTTTGAGAATTCCAGTGATCTGTTCTTCAATCGCTTGTATCTCTACTTTTAACTGGTTATCAAAAATACCGGTATAAATAAGATCAAATTGATTACTGTCTGGCTTGACTTCCGTAAGCCGGATCAGATTCCGCAGCAATTCTTTTTCTTCCGGAGCTCCTAGAGCTTCTAATCCCATAACTCCGACAGGAGATGTTGGCACTCCACCTGCGGCAAGAGCAAACATTGCAGCGGTTTCAGCCATTCTAATCAAAATATCACCTGCGCGATTGGTCGATGAAAATTGGACCGTACTTAGCAAACCATCGATTGTACGTGCTACACATAGATGCTCATCATTAAATACACTGGGTTTGTAATCTATGGTGTATCTCTTACTTGTATCCGGATAAGCAGGTCCCGAACTTATCTGCAACATAAATATGGGATTTGCATCAGAACTCTTGTTTCTATAGAGCTCTGCTTTTGCACGTTGAGCTGGTAGATAATAAGAAACACCGGGAATACTGACATTTTCTGGATTGCTACTAGTTGATTTTATTGTTCCGCAGCCACTCAACACAAAGACACTAATGAAAAACAAGAAGGTAACATTGCCAAGTATTGGTTTCATTTCAGTTTCTCCTTCATATTAATTTTATCTTTTACAAACCACTGATTTTAATTACTTGCTTTACACTTAATTGCCAGCGAGCGGTAGTCGCGCATTATTTGTCATTTTGGGATACACCTTGATTCTCTCCACATACCCCAGTGAGAAGCCACGATCGCTGGAGTGCGTGCTGATAAAACCGCCCCAAGTGTTTTGTTTCGTCATGTAGCTGGTAGCATTCTCAAAGTAACGCAATTGTGTAAAACCCTTATCGTTGATGGCGCATCCGGTTACCAGTGTGGTCAGCAATAAAGCTAGCAAAACCGGTATCGAAATCACCGCCACACACCTGTTATTATTTTCATTTAATAAATACATGGTTACTATCCCGATGGTGTTATTTATATAACATTCCCATTTTTCTAAAAATAGCCCAATTGAGTCATTTTGAATTTCAATCGATTGATAATGACCGCACAGATTTCACTCAATGCGCGACAGCAATTCGCTTCGTGTCGAAACACCCAACTTACTGTAGATGCTTTTAATGTGATTCCGCACAGTGTGATAACTCAGATGAATCTCTTCAGCAATTTCCCGGGCAGCTTTTCCTTGGCATATCAGTACCGTTATTTCCATTTCACGATGGGTTAATCGGGTTCTGTCCAGTTGATTGAAGACTTTTCCAAATTTGTGAGTAATGCGGGAGGGATGCAATAAATAAATGCTGGAGCAAGAATCCTCACCCGCATCAATCAGGGTCAGTTTGATTTCATAGAGACGCTTACCCAGTTGCGATAGAAAGCTGTACCCGGTGATCTTATTACTTTGAAGGAAATCGATGAGCGCAAGCATAGAGGAGAGAAATGCCTGCTTTTCCTGAGCAAAAACCCGATCAAACTCAAAGCTTTGGAAAATGACCTGACCGTCGCTGCGAAATACGGTTATCGGATCGGTATAACTAGACCAGAAGTTTTTTGTTAACCAGGAATTAAAGCTCTCTTGCCGGAATAAGATGAGCCTCAGCGTTTGCAGCAAAATAGGCTTCAGTATTTTCAGCAGCTCAAAATCCCTTTGGCTGAATACCTGTTGTTGATTACTCAAACGACAGAAATAAAACTGAAACGCCAATTGATAGTGATCATCAAATACTTTAACCACGGTGCAGTTACGATGCGATTGCTGCCAAGCCAAATCAAAAGACCGGTAGTAACCGCCATTTTCTTCGAAACACTGCACATCGCTCACTGCACTGATTGGTAATGGCTCAGTTGAGTGACTATCCTTGGAATCCGCTATCACCAGTCCCTGCGAGGCAATATTCAATAACTGTTTCCAGCTATGCTGACAGCAGGTTGATTGATTAATGCTGCCCAGTAATTGCAACGCATTTTGCTCTCCCATGAGCCGCCCGTAGAATGCACCGTTGCACTTCAACAATGGCAGCAACGCCGCTTTAACCGCTTGGTTAAATTCGTCCCATGTTTGGCAATTATTCAACCATTTAATCGTTGCTAATGTTTGCTGATGATCACTGTTTAGAAATTGATTGGGAATATTATTCTTATTCATTTCTTCGCCCCTATTTTCTTTTTAATTTTTGTAAGAAACTTAAACGAGAAGAACCAAAATTACACTGATGAAAAGCAAACATCGCTTATGAAGTTGTGAATCCCGGATAATAAGAAGCAACACTCTTCATTGCGTTATCTACACATCACCCCATGGCGCTCAGAATATCCTTATTCGTTCTTAATTCAGTCAGTCACACTTTCAATAAAATCAATAAAAACTGCCACTTAACGACAGTATACTGGAATAACGGTCAGGGTATTGTGGGTATTATCACAACGATGGAGATAAAGATTAGCTGCTGGAAGCGACGATATCGAAATCGCCGTTGGTGCTATTGAAACGATCAGTCCGGCATCTGCAACCGGCGATCCAACTTGCGTGCAACTCTGCAATAAACCGATGCGCGCAGGCTATTGAAAATAGTGGAGGATATGGCAGCACGGCAAGATGTACTACAGCATATTTCGATGTTTTATAACAGCCATCGGCTGCATACATACTTAGGAGGTACAAAGTCCGAATCAATCTGTAGCGGAAACAGATGAATTGGAAATAATCGCTAAATCAGCAGTTCAACCACCAGGAACAAATAATTATTCCAATAGCCCCTTCAAAATACTGATTCTCATAAATTTGTCTTTTAATTTACAAAGAGTTTACATTCTCTCCACAATCTCATTATTTTTTTTCCCTATAGTACCCCTCCATAAGCAGCCGCTACACAGTAAGTTTAAATATCATACTGAATATTAATGATTAGTATGAATATTTCCGGAAAGAAATAACCGTCATTGGATTTTGTTGATTTGTAGTCTTTATATATGAAAGGAGAATCAATTGTGATGCAAGAACAGACAGCCAGCACTACGCCTGAGTCCGTAAATCCGGCAGCTAATGCGACAACCAATGAGTTCCTGACTTTTCGACTGGGAAACGAAGAGTATGGAATTGAAATACTCAAGGTACAAGAAATTCGTAATTACAATGCCATCACACAAATTGCGAATGCGCCTGAATTCATCAAAGGTGTAGTCAATTTACGCGGAATCATTGTTCCAATCATTGATATGCGCATCAAATTCCATCTTGGTAATGAAAATTATGATGAATTCACTGTCGTGATCATTATCAACGTCGCCGGACGCGTGGTGGGCATCGTGGTCGACAGCGTATCCGATGTGATGAATCTGGCTGAAGAACAAATGCGTCCCACCCCCGGCTTTGGCTCAATCATCGATACGGAATACATCATGGGATTAGGCACCGTCGACGAGAGAATGCTGATATTGATCGATATCGAGAAATTGATGAGTAGCAGCGATATGGGCCTGATTGACCAAAACCTCAACTAAAGAATATTGACTTCATCTTATTTGCAATTACAAGGAGATTCAAATGTTTACAAATACCTCTATCAAATTCAGATTAATTTTTGTAATGAGCATCCTATCGGCACTGATGCTTGTAATCGGCACACTGGGTTTATATGGTTTCAGTCAATCGAATAACGGAATGAGAACCTTATATGAAGACCGGCTGGGGCCAGCCGTTCAATTGGGAACGATTCTGGATAACTGGTATCAAGTACAAGCTAAAGTTGTCGCCGCCACCAATTTAAGCAACCCCGATGGGGCAAAAACGCTGAGCGCCGAGGTGCAACAACTGGTTCAAAAAAATGAAGGGTTGTGGGCGCAATTCCAGGCGTCCAACTTAATACCCGAAGAAGTGAGACTGGGTAAAATAAAAACCGAGCAGCATGCGCAATATGTGCAATCGGCCAATCAGGTTTTTCAGCTCGCAGCATCGGGCAAATTTGAAGCGGCCGCGCACCATGTATCAACGGATACCATAGGAAAATTCAGTGCACTGCGCGAAACCGTATTTGCTCTGTTCGACCTACAAAGATCGGCTTCAACAACAGAATATAACCATGCGCAAAGCAGTTATGAAAGTACTTTTTCAACGACAACAATGATCATCATCGCAAGTTTTATCTTGGCAGCCATTTTCGGTTATCTGTTGCTAAGATCGATTATTGCGCCGTTGAATGAAGCCGTTGCGATTGCTAATGCCGTTGCCACGGGTGACTTGACTCACCGCATTGAAGTCAATTCAACCAACGAAACCGGCCGTTTGCTGCAAGCCTTGAAAACCATGAATGACAATTTATCAGACCTGGTCGGTAAGGTGCGTATGGGTACCGATGAAATTACAACCGCATCGGGCGAAATCGCCTCCGGCAACTCCGATTTGAGTCAACGCACCGAGGAACAAGCATCCAGTCTGGAAGAAACTGCGTCTTCAATGGAAGAGTTAACATCGACCGTCAAACAAAATGCAGATAATGCGCACCAAGCTAATCAACTGGCCGCAGGCGCTTCTGAAGTTGCGATGAAAGGTGGCTCGGTAGTCGGTCAAGTGGTACAAACCATGAGCTCGATCAACGAAAGCTCGAAGAAAATTGTCGACATCATCAGTGTCATCGATGGCATCGCATTCCAGACCAACATTCTGGCGTTGAACGCGGCCGTCGAAGCAGCACGTGCCGGTGAACAAGGGCGTGGATTTGCGGTAGTAGCCACGGAAGTGCGTACACTGGCGCAACGTTCCGCCGCAGCGGCGAAAGAGATCAAAGAACTGATCAATGATTCAGTATCCAAAGTCGATGAAGGAACGCGTTTGGTGGATGAAGCGGGCGTCACGATGGATGAAATTGTCACGGCTGTTAAACGAGTCACCGACATTATGAGTGAAATTTCCGCAGCTTCTCAGGAACAAAGCTCAGGTATCGAACAAGTGAATCAAGCGGTCACCCAAATGGACGAAGCCACACAGCAAAACGCAGCCTTAGTGGAACAAGCTGCCGCTGCCGCCGAATCCATGAAGGACCAAGCACAAGCCCTGACACATGCAGTGAGTACTTTCAAATTGGCAGGCACTCATTCAACTTCTTCAACTGTAAAAAGAAACAATCGTCCTGCGACGATTACCAATCTGCCCAATCGCGGTCCTGCTGCGAAAAAAGCACTGGTTAGTTTAAATAAGGAAACGGCATCCGAAACAACACCAGAGCGCAAAAGAGCCGCCGGTGGTAGTAATGACTGGGAAGAATTTTAATCAATCCTCGATCATACGTTTCGATTGAGTCAATAAAATTCGCTGGAAAGAGAGTATTACCGGGTAAAGCAGGCATGCCAAACTGGCAGTCAGAAAACGGTAGTACTCTCACCCAACCGGATATCCCCCCCTAGTAGCACACCTTACCATCAGTTGTCATTGCACTGCACGTAACCGGCGATCCAGCCATTGTTCGATTTTCTGCAGCAATCCGGTCCGTGCCGGTTCTTGCATAAACACGTGCTGGTGATACGGCAAACCGGATAGTTTCAAAACTTCGTTAGCGGGATTATGTTGCAGTGTCACACGGGCAAAATCTTCGTCGCCCCAGGCAGGGGTGATCGGATCCAGTTCGGAATAAATCAGGTAGTACGGTACCGAGAAACCCGCCATGTTGCGGCGGAAACGAACAACTTCTTCTTCGATGCCTTTCACGTAGCGCAACAGACTGCGGCGGACGATCCAGCCGTCGGCACGCAGGCGGGCTTTCTCCTCCTCGCTATCGGTCAAGTAATCCGTCACCCAAGCCGGTGAGGCGGGCGTCGCAAAGTTGCGCAGTCCCGGCCAGGAAAACATCTCGAACAAACCATCCAGAACCGGCACCGTGACTAATGAAAGTAATTGATTGAACAGCAGCAAAGGCAGCGGCTCATGCTGCGGATGCAGAAAATGCGTTTCCACATGAAAAAACAGCTTGATCAAGGGATTCGCCACCCAGCCGCGCCATCCCGGCGGTTCGCTCACGGCAAAAGCCGGAGCGAGAAAAACCACACCCTGCAACCGTTTGCGCAGATCGGATTCATTTTGGTGTTCGAGCAAATATGACGCGGTCACCAGCCCGCCCAGACTATGCGCCACGATGAACACAGGCCGCTGCGAATAATCTTGCGCATCGCACTGCGCCATGAAGGCTTGCAACGCCCGGCCCAACGTCTGCCGCAACGGCTCCAAATCGTACAAAGCCGCTTGCGCCAGATACGCGTCACTGACATCGGCCTGATCGGCTCCCTCCGTCAGCGTCTGATCCGCACGGCGCAATACTGGATTGGAAAGGCCATGCGCATAGTGATCGAACCCGGCAACAAAATAGCGTTGAGAAAAATACCGCGCCACTTCGCCGTAGCGCCCGATATGTTCATTCATGCCGTGTACCAGCAACACACAGGCGCTTGCTTGACTGGGTTCCGGTGGCGATAACGAGCGCAGAATCAGCGGCTCCTCACCGCCGCTCGAGTCGATCACAATTTCTTCGCCCCAGCGAGGATAAGGAACCGTGACAAACGGCTGATGAGCGCAACCGGCCAGCATTACCAGCAGCAGAATCAGAACCGGAAAAACAGTTAGCCGTTGGCAGCGCAGCATTGCCTCTCCGTGAGTATCTCCACGAAAAATGAGCTGTGGCAGGATCAGCCGGGAATCTCGGCTTCGACGAGTTGCGCCAGCAACGTCAGCGATTCCTGCCAGCCGAGATAGCAGGCTTCGACCGGAATCACCGCCGGCACCCCTTCCTGCACAATATTCAACTCAGTACCGCAGGAAACCGGCTTTAGTGAAATCGTTACCTGCATTTCTCCCTGCAAATTCGGATCGTCGAATTGGTCGGTATGGCGGATACGTTCAAACGGCACCAACTCCAAATACTCACCGCCGAACGAATGACTATGCCCGGTGCCAAGGTTGGTAAAAGACATCTTAAAACGGCCGCCGACTCTCGCATCAATATGATGCACCTTGCCGGTGAAACCATGCGGCGGCAGCCATTTAACCATCGCATCGGCATCCAGAAAAGCACGGTAAATTCTCTCCGGTGGCGCACGCAGCACGCGATGAAGGCGGATCGTATGAGTAGACATGATTATTTTCCTTTTAATAGCGAATTATTCAACAGCCTGTCAATAGACAAACAACTCTTGCAATCGCTGGCACAGATCCATTTGTGTCGCTTCGTCAATGACACCAAGTTTTTTGACCAGGCGCGTTTTATCGACTACCCTGATTTGATCGAGCAAAATCAAACCCTGTTTTCCTTTGAAACTGCAAGCAACCCGGCAGGGGAACTCAAAACCTTGGGTGGTCATCGGTGCCATCAGCACAGTGGATAAAGCGGAAAGCTCATCCGGGGAAATCACAACGCAAAGTCTTGTCTTGTTGATTTCTGAGCCTTGCGTCGGGTCGAGTTGCACCAGCCAAACCTGAAACCGCGAAACTTTCCGCATTACCAGTCCGAATTGTCATCGGAAGACAATGGCGCATTCAACCATTCCTGATCTAGCGGCTCCGTACCGTGAGCTTTCAATGTATCCGCAATGGATTCCCCCCAACCTTCTCGCGCCGCCTTCTTGGGCGTAATCAACAAACCGCCCTCCACGACTTGCAATTGCAAATCTTTACCCTCCAAATCAGCCTGTTCGATGAGCGGCTTGGGGATACGTATGCCTTGGGAATTGCCGATTTTGATGAGATGGGTCATGAGAAGTGTGAATAGGTTGCGATATCCGCGCAACTATAGTGTAATTACATTGAACATACAAGACACCATTCGGTTCATTTTTTCATTAATGGCATTCTATTTATGTTCATGCCATAATTATCTGCATTATGGCAAAGCTAATGACACAAACCGAAGTGCAACTCGATCCCCAAGGGCGGCTGGTGATCCCAGCGCAACTCAGGCGTTCGCTTGGATTTGAATCCGGTGACAGCCTGATCGCGCGCACGGAAGATGGTCGTTTGATTCTGGAAAAAGTTGGAACGATTAAGCAAAGACTCAAACACCGCTTTGCTCACTTACCCCCAACCACCAGTCTCGCCGAAGAACTCATCGCTGACCGGCGGGAAGAAGCAAAACGGGAAACCGGTGAATGACAACAGTTCTGGATGCCTCCGCTTTGCTGGCTTTTCTGCAGAATGAACCCGGTTGCGATCAAGTTGAAGCGGCTCTAGCGGAAGCTGTCATTTCCAGCGTCAATTGGGCGGAAGTGGTGCAAAAATCAATCGCAGCGGATGTCGATGTCAAAGGCATGCGCGAAGATCTTGAAGCGTTGGGCTTGCGGATCATCCCATTCAGCGCCGAAGAAGCCGGGATTGCCGCGCAGCTTTGGCAAAGAACCCGCCAGGCCGGTTTGTCGCTGGGAGATCGGGCCTGTCTGAGCACCGGTATCGGGCTGGATGCGCCGGTACTGACTGCTGATAAAATCTGGGCCACGTTGAATTTACCTGTTGCTGTGCGTTGTATCCGTTAATCAACCGGAACAGATTTACATTCAACGTGGATTGAACAAGAACCCCGGTTTACGACGGATATCTTTCGAATTCGGGAAGCTCGTGGACATGCGTCATCCATTTGAGCCGTTCAGCGACTTGGACTTGCACTGTAGGCGGGAGTAAATCGGGATCATCAAGCGTTGCTGTTTGCACATCTACAAGACCGGGAAGAATTGCCGCATTGCGGTAAAACAGGCCGCTTCCGCAATCGGCACAGAAACTACGCATCGCGCTACCCGATGAGTTGATGGTCTTCGGCTGTCCTTGTTTGACCGTCAGAGCCGCCTCGGGAAACATCGCCCAAGCCACCATCGGAGCCCCTGCGCTCCGTCGGCAATCGCTGCAATGACACACAGCGACAACCTTCGGTTCACCCGTGAGTTGATAGCGGATCGCACCGCATGAGCATTGTCCAGAGTAATTCACAAAAACACCTCCATAGATCCCTTAGGGCGGATGTCCAAAGGGCGATCCGTCACCAGCTTCAACAAATACCTTTCGTTTGACGAATCATTCAGATGGAGTTCTTTCATTCGGTGGGTTATTCTGGCGGAACACTTCCATCTTCCGCCATACGCAGATTACTCCCACGGAGGCATGCCATCTGACTCAAGAAAGATAGTGAACGGATCATCTGTGCCGCTTTTACTACAGAAGAGTTGCACCGCGCTTTTTACCGTATCATGCGCCCAATCGGCCACCTCTACTCGTGAGAAGTTTGTCACCCAGCCCGCATTAAGGACTTGCAACTTAGTGCAATGTAACGCCTGTTCTAAACGACTAGGCCAATAAATGTTCTCAATAAAAGAAGGATTATAGTGAATAACAGAATTTCGCAGTTCCTTTAGGGCCAAGAGGTTTTGATATTCATCTGAGTTTGGATCAATGCCAACTCCACATCCGTCAGAACGCTTGTAAATCTCCTTCACCCATTCTTTGAACTCATTAAACGGTGGCTTCTGAGCCTTTAGAGCATCGAACTGCTCGATCAAGAATTCCTTGTCCAGGCCTTTAGAAGCAATCTCACTTACTCGCAAGAGTTCCAATTGTTCTTGTAGGAATGCTTCGAATGCCGCAACAAACATCGTTACCGCAGGAAATACAAAATAGTGATCAGGAAGGTTGTCGTGCCCCAAATTTGAGAGTGAGCGAAGATGGTTAGCGACCATGAAGTAGTTGCCGGAAATGAGAACAAACCCCCGATGCGCATTCCGCCCTCTCAACTTTTGTGGCGTAAAGATTGGTGATCGTCCCATCTTAACTAATACGCTCTAGCCAATCGAAAATAGCATCACCTGACCAATCTCATCTTTATCTATCTTAAGCTGATTAGCCGATTGATCTGTCATTATTAAGCTATTTGCAAAGCGCCATACTTCTCGCTACGCCTTCCCCTCCGGCGGATGCTCATTAATATAAGTAATAATATCCCCCACCGTGCGGAGATTTTTCACTTCATCGCCGTCGAACGTGACGCCGAAGGCGTCTTCCGCATCGAACAGCAGTTGCACGGTGTCCATCGAGTCGAGCCCGAGTTCTTCGAATTTGGATGCGGTGGTGATGGTGGATGTGTCGATGTTTTCAACTTTTGACGCGATAAATTCGATGACTTTCGCTTCGAGGTCTGCTGTCTCCATGTTTGTTGGCACCTTGTGTTATAGAGTTGTAAAAACGATGCTGACGTTGTTACCACCGAATCCGAATGCATTGCACAAAGCGGTCTGCACTTTTTTCTCTACTGCGGTATTGGGTGTGTAGTTCAAGTCGCACTCGGGATCGGCTTCCAGCAAATTGATCGTGGGATGTATCGTGCCAGTTTGTAGCGTCATGATCGCAGCGATGCTGCCGATTGCGGCGGAAGCGCCGATGCTGTGGCCGATCATCGATTTGGTGGCGCTGATCGGGATTTCCGGCGCGCGCTCACCGAACATTTGCTTGATCGCTTTGGTCTCGACCACATCGCCGACGGATGTGGAAGTGGCGTGGGCGTTGATATAGTCCACTTGACCGGATGTCATACCGGCATCGTCCAGCGCGGCCTGCATCGCGGCGACTTGCCCGTCGACATCCGGCGCGACGATGTGCGTCGCGTCACAAGCGCAACCGTAACCAGCCAGCCGGGCATAAATTTTCGCGCCGCGCTTCAAAGCCGCTTCCTCCGTTTCCAGCACCAGAATGCCCGCGCCTTCGCCCATAACAAAACCGTCGCGGCCTTTGGCAAACGGTCGCGAGGCATGCGCCGGATCGGCATTAAAACCGGTGGACAGTGCAAACAACGCCTCGAAACCCGTCATCGTGAGCGGCAATACGCACGCTTCCGCACCGCCCGTCACGACAGCGTCGGCTTTCCCCGCGCGCAATAAATCCAACGCCATGCCAATCGCATTGGCAGCCGAGGAGCACGCCGTGCTGGTCGTCAGGTTGATGCCCTTCAGTCCGTATTTGGTTGCTATCCAGGCGGCGGCTGAGTTCGCCATGATGCGCGGAACGGTAAAAGGCGGCACCGATTTGTTTTGAAATCTGCGCGCGGCGGAAGACTCGAACGTCGAAAATCCTCCCATGCCCGACCCCAGGCTGACGGCCAAGCGCCGCGGCTCATAGCCTTCCAAACCACCTGCATCTTCCAGCGCTTGTTGTGCCGCGTGTAAAGCGAGTTGGGTAAACCGGTCGGTTTGTTCGATTTGCTTGGCGGATAAAAAGGTGGCGGGATCGAACCCCTGCACTTCCCCGGCGATACGCGAACGCTGTTTGGCCGCATCAAAGCTCTGAATACTGACAATTCCATTGATACCGGCTACCGCATTTTTCCAGAATTGGTCAATGCCCATGCCAATCGGTGACACAATCCCCATTCCGGTAACGACGATACGCATATAAGAAAGCTCGAATAGAGAAAATTTAGGCAGGATACGATAAAAATCAACGCAATTTTTCTGCGCTGAATATACTGAATGCCGGATAGGCTGTCAAACGTACTATTAGTGCAAAAAAAGCCGCAGCTTTCATTCCCGTGGCGCCATCCAATCGGTACCCTTAATACTTGCTGACACTCGAGCCATCCGCCAGCTGCCCGCTCGGCTGCGGGCAGTAAATTGCACGGCCCAGCACCGTTTTGAAAGCAAACACCGGCCGCCGCTGCCAGGTCAAAAATAGCTTTCGTTTATCATCCCCATATCCCGGTTCAGCGCCGGAATCCAGAAACCGCCGCACGATATCCCGGTAAAACGCTTCGCGCCGCCAGTAATTCACATGAATACCGTCCGGCCCAAACCAGTGCGCTTCCTGCTCAACCAGCATGAATTGACGGCGCACGGCCATATCCACCAATCCTGCATGCATCTCTCGCACACGGCTCAGTGTTTCATCTCTGGAAAGCTTGCAAAACGGATAAAAAAGATTCCGGAAAAAGGTGTAACGCCGCTCGGATAATTGTTCAACCGATGCCATCGGCAAATTAGTCACGACAATCTGCGCGGATTGCCGCTGCAACTGATCAATACACCGTTCCACCGCGCGCAAAACCTGCTCCGGCGTCAACTCATACACAATATCGTTACCAATATCGGTTAACAACGCATAGGTAGAACGCGATTCCATTGCATTCAACTGCCGCCACAACCCACACTCCGCAACCCCCGGCAACCCCCGCCACACCACCTGACTGAAAACACCATACGCCCGCCCATGCCCCACCGCCGCCAAAATCTCGCTCGGCGCGCCAATCCGCTGCTGCATCAGATCGATGATCAGACGCAGCGATAGCGTCAGGTTGCTGGCACCAAGCAGGATGATGCGGTTTTTTGGGATTTCACGATTAATTAACACAATGCCGAATTAAATGATTCATCAATTTTCTTTACGAGTTTGTTATGATGACAATTTAGTAGCTGCATTAACTTAAAATATAAAGAGATACGATGAGAAATACCATATTAGATCTCACTATTAACGTAACGTATTGCGTCAAATTTAGACCTCTAATTCTACTTAAATTTTCCAAGCGTCATTAATCACAATGGAACAAGAATCAAGAATTGATGCGGAATGGGTTGCGATCAATGCCTTTAGGGAGATACTAAAACTATCCACAAAAGGGGATTTGGCCAAGGCGACTTATGATGATGCTCTAGACTTTGGGGGGGAGTTATATCCTGCACTTCTCGGAAAGGAAACAAGCATTCTGAGACGTGCTCGCGAATCAGACACAACGAAGGAGTATCGTCAACGCGCTCGATTAAAAAGTCAGAAAGAGAACAAAAAAATAGAAGCTTTGGAATTGCTTGTAACTGACATAAAAGAAATCGAAGAACTCTTGCAAGTCGCAAGAAAAAGTAAAGACCTCGGGCGCGTAGATCAGCTACGAAACAGATTAAAGAGCCTCAGCACTTCTAGAAATGAGTTGGCACCAACTCCACACACAGAAAATCAGTTAATTTTCCGTGATACCACAGCCGCGGTACAAGGTCTGCCTGCTATAGATTCAGGAAAAAGTTACCGTGACTTTCGACTCCCAGACGATAATGTACTCCGAATACGTGTTTTACATCCAGATAAGTCAGAACACATCACCGGTGCAGATATTATTTATGAACGGCACAATCCGTATGAGCAATCAGCGAGTCTTGTAGTTGTTCAGTACAAAATTTGGAAAAACAAATCACTAAGAATTAATGAACCGCGATTGGCGGAGCAGCTGAAAAAAATGAGGAGCTTCACTTGTGAAAGCGACCTTTGTGAGAATTACCTGCAGAATAAAGCATTCCGATTCCCTTACTGCACCGCATTCCTTAGACCCACAGACAAGCTCCAAAAGCCAGATCAAAAGTTTATAAGCTCTGGTGAACATATTCCAATTTGCAAAATTCAAGCTTGTGCAACAAACAACGAACGTGGTAATCCAGTAATCGAGTACAAGAAAATACGCCCAACCTCACTATCAGGGGAAGCCTTTGAGTATCTATTTACAGCCAACAAAATTGGCTCTCGCAAGCTTGAATATGACGAACTTGAGCGGCTTTATGAAAAATTCAAGGTATCAGCATCCAGCGATCAAATTGTTATCCACGCTCAGGAAGTTGTAGAGTCCTCGTAAAACCTAACAAGTGATTGAAAGCGGATATCTATACTTCGCATTGTCGTCAGTTAACTTATTACTTCCATGTTTCGCTAAATGCACTGAGATTCTCAGATAGCTCGCATGATTGTAGTCCCAGCTCATACCACACAGAATCGTCGTTTCGATAATTTTTTTTGGATGCGATGTGTATCCAATTCTTGGGCTACTCTAGTCACTTTATTGTTAATCTCGCTACCGGGATGGGCTCAATCCCTTGAAATCGCGCCATCCATCATTCTCAACCCGGTCAACATCACCGCCACGCGCAGCGAGCGTTCGCCGGAGCAGATTCCGAACAGCGTCACACAGATCACGCGCACTCCGCAGCATAACTACCAGCCCGGCGCGACATTGGATGAATTTGCGCGTGGCACGCCGGGGGTGTTTTTTCAGAATCAGTTCAACTTCACGCAGGATTTGCGCATTGCGATCCGGGGTTTTGGCGCACGTTCGCCGTTCGGGGTGCGCGGTATTCAGATGCGCGTCGACGGCATCCCGGCGACATTGCCGGACGGGCAAACGCAGCTGGATTCGATCGATCCGTCGCTGATCGAGCGCATGGATATTCTGCGCGGGCCTTCCGCGTCGCTGTACGGCAACGCTTCCGGCGGCATGATCGACATCACCACGCGCGAAGCGCCGCCGGAGAAATTCGTGATCATGCCGCGACAGGTGTTCGGCCAATACGGTTATCTGAAATCCGAGTTATTTATGGGCGGACGGCAAGGAAACTTTGGTTACAGTCTGTATGGCTCGCACCTGCAACAGGATGGCTGGCGCGATCATAGCGCGATGCAGAATACGTTTTCACAGGCTAAGCTGAATTTTCAGACGAGTGCCGATTCCGATTTGATGCTGGTGTTCCGCGAGTTTTATTCGCCGCTGTCGAAAGATCCCGGCGCTTTGACCCGCGTGGAAGTGCAGGCCGATCCCCGGCAAGCTTCTGCGCGCAATGTGCAGTACAACGCCGGTGAAGAAATCCGCCAGGAGGAGATGGGCATCCGCTTTCGCCAGAGACCATCTGCCGGCAAGGAATTCAGCATGACGGGGCATTGGTTGCAACGGGATTTCCAAAGCCGCCAGCAGTTTTTCGATGGTGGACAGGTGCAGTTTGACCGGCAGGTGGGCGGATTGATGATGCAATTCGTCAACGATCATATTTTGCTCAACCGGCCCAACCGCTTTCTGATCGGCGTCGATTATGGCATCCAGAACGACGACCGGCAGCGTTTCAACAACAATTTTGGCGCGCGCGGCGCATTGAACTTGAGCCAGACCGAGCGTGTGCAGAGCACCGGGCCGTTTTTCCGCAACGAATGGCGCGTGGCGGATAAGCTGGATGTGGTGTTCGGCGGGCGCTGGGATTGGCTTCGGTACGAAGTCAAAGATCAATTCAAAAGCGATGGCAACCAATCCGGCGCACGCACCGTGTCACAAGCCAGCGGCACCGCCGGGCTGGTGTATCACGTGACCAGCCAGCAGCAGATTTACGCGCATACCGCTTCCGTTTTTGAAGCGCCGACCACCACCGAACTACTGAATAATCCTGCCGGAAAAGGCGGTTTCAATCCGAATCTGAACGCGCAGACGTCGCTCAGCAACGAACTCGGCTTTCGCGGTAACACCGCCGGATTTCAATACGACACTGCGGTGTTTTTCATCCGCACGTGGAACGAAATCACGCCGTTCGAACTGGCATCGTCACCCGGCCGGGCATTTTTCCGCAACGCCGGGCAATCGCGCCGCATCGGCGTCGAAACACGCCTGGCGACGCCGGAATGGAAAGGTCTGCGCGGCGAAGTGAGTTACACGTTCTCGGATTTTGAATTTGAAAAATACATCGCCAACGATACCAACCTGAAAGGCAACATTTTCCCCGGCATTCCGCGGCACCGCTGGGAAGGATTACTGCGCTACGCGCACCCGCTCGGTTTTTTCGGACAACTACACGTGCACCGCGTCGGCGAGTTTTTTGTCAACGACACCAATAGCGCAACCAATCCGGCGTATACCTTGGGTCAACTGCTGGCGGGATGGGAATTGCGGCGCAACAACTTTGAAAGCTCTGTCTTTTTCGGCGTCAATAACCTGTTCGATGCGCAATATAACGCCAACACGCGCATCAATGCTGCACTCGGTCGGTATTACGAACCCGGCCCGCCACTGAATGTGTTCGGCGGCGTGCGGGTTCGAATTGTGGTGTTTTGACCCGCCCTGTATTGAGCCGCTCCGGCAGGAATGGTACAGTGGAGCGCGTTAACTCATGCACCGTGACACTATCCACTATGAAACGACCACTTAAAAAAATCCTGATCGCAATCGCTCTCTGTCTTGCTGTTTCACAAACCGTGCAAGCCCAACGCCTCCAAACCGAATTCGATGTGCGCCTGGTGGCCGAGGGATTGCAATTTCCCTGGGGCATGGCGTTCATGCCGGATGGCAATGTGTTGGTGACGGAGAAGGTTGGCCGGTTGCGTATCATCACACCGGACGGCAAGGTATCGGAGCCGATCAAGGGCGTTCCGGCGGTTTTCTTTCAGCAGCAAGGCGGTTTGCTCGATGTCGCGCTGGATCCGGAATTTGCCAAGAACCGGCTGATTTATCTTTCTTACGCCGAACCGGAAGGGTCGCGGGCGGGAACGGCGGTCGCCCGGGCTGAATTGAAAGATGGCAGCCTGGAAAACTTGCAGGTAATTTTCCGCCAGGTACCGAAAGTACCGGGATCGGTGCATTTCGGTTCCCGTTTAGCGTTCACGCCCGACGGCAATCTGTTCATCACGTTGGGCGATCGCGGTGATTACATGGAGGAAGCGCAGAATCTGAGTAATCACATCGGCAAGATCATCCGCATCAAGCCCGACGGCTCGGTGCCCGCCGACAATCCATTCGTCAATAATCCGCAAGCCAAACCGGAAATCTGGTCGTACGGTCATCGCAGCGTGCAGGGCGCTACGATTCATCCGGAAACCGGCGCGTTGTGGATTCATGAACATGGCCCCAAGGGTGGCGACGAAATCAATATCCCGCAGCCCGGTAAAAATTACGGCTGGCCCAAGGCCAATTATGGGATGCACTACGACGGTACGCCGATAAAGCACGAACATGCCGGACAAGGCTTTGAAGAACCGATTCACTACTGGGTGCCGTCGATTGCGCCCTCCGGTATGGTCTTCTATACCGGCAAATTGTTTCCAGCATGGCGCGGCAACTTGTTTGTCGGCGCTTTGGCCGGACGGCAAATCGTGCGTTTAACGTCCGATGATAAAAAAATTCTCAGCGAAGAACGGTTATTGACCAACACGCTGCGATTTCGCGATGTGGAACAAGGTCCGGATGGCGCGTTGTATCTGTTGACAGATGAAGACAATGGCAAATTATTGAAACTGTCACCAAAATGAAACATTAATGCGGTATAAACCGGTTCCGGGCAAATCCGCGCATTTTCCGCCCGAGTGCACTGGAATGGCCATAACCTGATAAGAAAAAATAGCAATCACCTAAACGACTGTCATTGATGGATACCCCCGATCTCAAAACCCCAACGCTGTACATCAATCGCGAACTGAGCCTGCTGGAATTCAACCGGCGCGTCATCGAACAAGCCAAGGATGAAAGCCTGCCGCTGCTGGAAAGATTGCGTTTCTTATGCATCGCCAGCACCAACTTGGATGAATTCTTTGAAATCCGCGTGGCTGGTTTAAAACAGCAGGTCAAATACAATTCGACGCAAACCGGCCCGGATAATCTATCCCCAGCCGAAGTGCTGGCGCGCGTCAGCGAAACTGCGCATCAGTTTGTGCAGGAGCAATACAGCGTGTGGAATGACTTGATCATTCCGGCATTGGCCAAGGACAAAATACGTTTGCTGCGCCGCGCGCAGTGGAAACCGCTGCTCGGCCGCTGGATTCACCGCTACTTTAAGGATGAAGTATTGCCGGTACTCAGCCCGATCGGTTTGGATCCCGCACACCCATTTCCGAAAGTGTTGAACAAGAATCTGTATTTCATCATTTCGTTGGAAGGCAAGGATGCCTTCGGGCGGGATTCCGGGCTGGCCATCGTGCAAGCACCGCGTTCCTTGCCCCGGGTGGTTCCGATCCCGGCCAAGTATAGCGAGGGTAATAACGATTTTGTCATGCTGTCGTCGATCATTCATGCGCATGTGGGGGATTTGTTTCCGGGCATGAGCGTGACCGGTTGTTATCAATTCAAAGTAACACGCGATAGCGACTTATTGATCGACGACGAAGAGATCGACGATTTGCTGCGCGCGCTGGAAGGCGAATTGCCATCGCGCAAATTCAGCGACGCCGTGCGCTTGGAAGTCGCGGATAATTGCCCGGATAATCTCAGCCGTTTTCTTTTGCACAAGTTTGAATTACAGCAAAACGATTTGTATCAGGTCACGGGACCTGTCAATCTGAGCCGTTTGCTGGCGATCTGCGATCTGGTCGACCGACCGGAATTGAAATTCGTCGGTTTCACGCCCGACATTCCGAAGCGTTTGCTGAAAAACACCAATATTTTTGACGCGCTGCATAACGGCGACATACTGCTGCACCACCCGTTTCAATCGTTCGCTCCGGTCATTGACTTTCTGCGTCAGGCAGCCGCCGATCCCAATGTGCTGTCGATCAAGCAGACCTTGTACCGCACCGGCGCCGATTCCGCCGTGGTCGAAGCGCTCAAGGTAGCGGCGCGCGCGGGTAAAGAAGTCACGGTGGTGATCGAATTGCGCGCGCGCTTCGATGAAGAAGCCAATATCGAGCTCGCCAGTGAATTGCAGCAAGTGGGCGCGCACGTCGTGTATGGCGTGGTCAATTACAAAACCCACGCGAAAATGATTCTGGTGGTGCGGCGGGAAGGCCGCACCTTGCGCCGCTACGTGCATCTGGGAACCGGCAACTACCATGCCCGCACCGCGCGGTTGTATACCGATTACGGTCTGCTGACCTGCGACAAGGCCATCGGCGAGGACGTCAATAAACTGTTTCATCAACTAACCGGTTTGGGCCGTGCGGGTAAGCTGAAAAAGCTTTTACAGTCGCCGTTCACGCTGCATAAGGGTATTCTGAGCTATATCGACAAGGAAATCAGTGCCGCAACCGCCGGAAAAAAAGCCTGGATCATCGCCAAGATGAACGCGTTGGTCGATCCGGAAATCATCGCCGCACTGTACAAGGCATCGCAAGCGGGTGTCAAAATCGATTTGATCATTCGCGGCATCTGCTGTTTGCGCCCCGGCATTAAAGGCGTATCGGAAAATATCAGTGTGCGTTCCATCGTCGGCCGTTTTCTCGAGCATACCCGGGTTTATTATTTTCACAACGGCGGAGGAATCGGCGAGGAGCTGGTATTTTGTTCCAGCGCGGACTGGATGACACGCAATCTGCATTACCGCGTCGAAGTGTGTTTCCCAGTTGAGGAGAAGCGCACCAGTGACAATGTCATCGATCAAGGACTGCTCAGCTACCTATCCGACAACACTCAGTCTTGGTTACTGCAAAGCGATGGCTCATACAAACGCTCGAAACCCGGCACCGCCAAACCGCGCGCGGCGCAACAATTACTGCTGGAACATTATTGCGGTCCGGCTTGATACAGCTTGTGCTGCATTAATTCGTACAGCGCTTCATAAGGAATCGGCCTGCTGAAAAAATAGCCTTGATGGTAATAACAAGCGTGTTGAAGCAATAACTTCACTTGCCGCTCCGTTTCCACGCCTTCCGCGATCACGATCAAGCCAAGATTTTTTCCCAGGCCGATAATGGCTTGCACGATTTTCAGATCGTTGCGGTTCTGATCCAGCGTGCGCACGAAGGATTTATCAATTTTCAGGATATCGATCGGCAATTCCCGCAACAGCGTCAACGAGGAATAACCGGTGCCGAAATCGTCCAGAGCGATCAAAATATTCAAGCGCCTGATTTCCTCGAGCACCTTGCTGACCCGTTCCATGTCGTTAACAATGGCGCTCTCGGTGATTTCCAGTATCAAGGATCGCGCGGGCAGCCCGGTGTCGTGCAGCACTTGGAGAATCGTTTGTGGAAAATCCCGGTTCAATAATTGCCGCGGATGCACATTAACCGAAACATTCACCGGATAACCCAATTGCAACAGGTTATACGCCGCGGTACACGAGGTTCTGAGTACGATTTCGCCCAACTGCCCGATCTGACCGATGTCTTCCGCCAGCGGAATGAATTCGCTCGGCGACAAATAGCCCCGCTTCGGGTGCAACCAGCGTACCAGCGCTTCGATGCGGGCAATATGATGCGATTGCGCATGGACGATCGGTTGAAACAATACTTGCAATTCGTCATTCTTGATCGCCGCACGCAACTCTCTTTCCAGTTCGAGTTGATCGCGTGTCCAGACTACCGAGGACTCGGCCGAATATAACCCGAAGTGATTGCCGCCATCCTTTTTGACCCGGTACATCGCGGTACCGGCTCGCTCCAGCACAGTTTCGCTGGTCAATCCGTCATCCGGATAAAAACTCACACCGATACTGACGGAAACGAATACTTCCAGACCGTCGATCTCAAAGCGCTGCCGGATCGCATCGAGAACTTTCTGCGCCATTCCGGGCGCGGAATCTTCCTTGGACAAACAGTTGGATAACAGCACAAACTCATCGCCGCCCCAGCGCGCCAATACATCCTCGGGTGCCACCACGTCAAACAAGCGGCCGGACACCATTTTGAGCAGCTTGTCTCCGGCATGATGTCCCATGGCATCGTTAATTTTTTTAAAATTATCCAGGGTGACAAAAAATACCGTGATAATTTTTCCGCTATTGGCGATCTCCTGAATCAGGGAATCGAATTGCGCCAGCAGTCTTGAGCGGTTCGGCAGCTTGGTCAGCGCATCGTAGCTCTGCTGATGCGCGACCTGCTGAGCCAATTCAACCCGGTCGGTAATATCCGTCATGGCGATCACCGAACCCATGATGGCCTTTTGCTCGTCCAGTAACTGGTTGCGCGTGATACGAACCGTCCGTTCATTGCCCTGCACGGTTCTGAGCACACATTCAAACATGCCGGGTTTATTCACGCTGCCGCTCGCGATATCTTTCCCGGCTTGATCAAGCGGCACATCACCCGCATTCGTATCAAACCCGAGAATCTCCGCTAAAGGCTTCCCTTTGATTTGCTCGAGCCGGGTGCGCAGAATTTTCTCCGCCCCTGTGTTGATGTAAATCACTTGATCGGAAACGTCGGTGATAATGACACCGTCGCCGATCGACTCCAGCGCCACATTGGAATGCGCTTTGCTCATCCAGAGTGTGCGCAAGAATTCATTGATACGGCGCCAATTCCACAGCGGATACAGCGACAATGTGCCTAACAAAGCAGCCCCGGGAGGAATCCAGACACGATTCAATTCCAGAATCAAACCGGAGAGAAACAGTCCGGCGGCCATGAATGCAAGCAACAGCGGGATGGTAAGGTTCTTTCCAACCCAGGCGAGAATAACCAGAATCGCGCTAACCCATACAACCGAGAGCGCGGCTGTTATCGTTCCCGGCACCGGGTAAATCATACGATTGGCCGTCAGCATGGAGAAAACATTGGCATGCCATTCCACGCCTGTCATGGGTTGATGATTGAGTGGCGATAGCGGTGTGGCAAAGCGTGTTCCCATCCCGGTTGCCGTCATACCGACCAGCACCGTTTTGTTGGTTAAACCGGCCAGGACAGCATCGTCGAACAACACCCGGGCGTACGATATCCGGCGGAAACTGCCGGACTCGCCTGCGTATGGTATCAGCGCCTCTTGTGCTCTCACCCAGTGTTCCGGTTGCCCGGATACTGCTTCAGGGCTTTGCTGTTGCTGCATGGCTCTTGCCGCCGCCGGATTGGTCAGTGCCAATCCCAACGCTGGCCATTCCGGTGCATTGATGCCCGCGGACAGAAAGACACGCCGGGCCACACCATCGCTATCCAGTTCGATATCCACATGACCCAATACCGCCTGCTGGGCAAATAGCGGTAGCGGTTGCACCAGCATCAGCGATTCCATATGGGCATCGAATACCGGCGCTACGGGAAAAACAACATTACCGTGCGCGGCGATTGCCAAAGCCAGTAAATGATCTGCGTAGGGGTCGTTTTCTTGTGGTTCGGACAACAGTAAATCCAGGGCCAGCGCTTTGCTACCGATTGAATTCAGCCGGTTGATTAATTCCGCATGCACGCCCCTGGACCACGGCCAGCGGCCTAACACTTTAAAGCTCTCATCGTCGATGGCAACGATTACGATATCCGGATCTTGCGGATATTGTTGCAGGACGGCTATTTTGTCATAGAGGATAAAATCAAAACGCTCCAGCACTTCCGTATAAGCGATGGCAGCGACCCCGGCCAGCAAGATGACGATACGCGCAGCAAATGAGTAATGCTTCCACGACCGGCCCGCCAGGATCATATCAATACAAGCAATGGCAGCAGCATCAGTAGCATGAACCAGTATGAGATACCGAAAGGCACTTCAATCGCTTGCGGCGCTCCCCAAGGACCTTGGAAACCGTCCGCTTCGATTGTTTTGATACGCAAATAATAAGTGCCGCTATCCGGCTTTGCGATCGTTAACTGCGAAGCGGTGGTCGACTCATCATGAATAATCTGAGTGAATTCCTTATCGCGCGCGAATTGAAACTGAAAGCTCTGTCCTTCCGCAGCGGCCCGCCAGGCGAATGTCATTTTGTTATCGTCCAGCTTCGCTTCACCCACCGCCGGTGCGGGATAGGGTACGCGGAATGCCATGGTATCGCTGAACGGCCCCGCGCCTTCGCGCGCGGATACGGCGAAAATACGCCAGAAATAGTGACCGGGCGTCAGCGATTCGGATAACGTCACACTGTTTTCTTTCACTTCGGGATTAAAGTACAAAGACGATGAAAAATCGGCATCCTTGCTGATCATGACGGCGTAATGCGACACATCCGCTTGCGCCGCCCATTTGAATTGCTGCTTCTCCGGCTCCGCCATGCCGCCCGGCAGGGGCGCAAGAATAAAAGGCGCTTCCGGGTAGGCATTCAGCGCGAACGCAATGACCGCATCCTTGCCTTCGATCGATAAACCATCGATACCGCGCACTCTGAGCCAATAATCGCCATCGGGGATATCGCCGTCGCGGAATGGTAAATTCGCCGCGGTAAATTCAGAGCGTAAGTTTTTAAAGTCCCTATCGGCGGCAATCTGCGCCCGGTATGCGTGCGCCCCCGCCAGTGGGGTAAATTTAATCACCAGCGGCAAACTCTGATAATAATGGGTCGCTCCGGACAAATCCGGCGGCGGCAGCAACTTGACGGGAGAGACCGGCGGCTTGCCTTCGATGGTTACCGTGCCATAACCCGCCGGCACTTTGACTTGTTTTCTCTCGCCATTGACTTCCACGCTGCCGGTCAGGACTTCGCTGCTGGTGCCGGATTGCGCTTCAATGACCCCGACGCGGAAATCCGTGCCGCGCACCGAGCTGATTGCGGATGGTGTTTTGATTTTGAACCGGGTGGCTTTCTCGGATTTTTTCGGTACGGAATTTTCCGTACGTCCCTGACGCATATCGACCAGCGTGTCAATCAAACCATAATCGCCGAACATGCGCATATTTTCCAGGCGCAGCTCGGTGTTTTCCTGCACGCGCATTTGCGATCCATCGGCGAATTCGACGGTTACGAACGCATCGTTTCCACTGTGTATTTCATCGCCCGTCAGCAATTGCATACCTTGCTCAAGCGGTATGCGTTCCTGGTCTTTGCGCTGTAACGTGGCGGTACCATAGACACTGACCGCGTGCGCGAAGGTATCTTGCTGTTTTGTCCAGGCCACCGGGATACGCAGCGTGGTGCCGGGCGGTATCACGTAGGGATTGCGCACTTGATTGAGCTGTTGCAACGGTTGCACGTATTCCATGCTTTTTAGATGGCGTTCCGTCAGATTCCACAGATTATCGCCGGGCCGGACGGTATAAATCCACTCTTCGGCCACCGCAGGAGCCGATAGAATCAGCATCAAAAACAATGCGATGCTGTAAATCCCGCTAAACCGGTGCGCAAGTTTTCCTAATTGCATGCTATCCCCTCTCTCATTGGAACATCATTGGGTAAAACTTTGAACACAAAAAATCCGTTTTTCCGATATCGGGAAATGCAGCAGTCTAGCGCTCGCAACCCATAAGTTCAATAGCTTGCAATGAATTCCGTATGTAATCTCAAGCAAGCTGCTGCAACTGCCTAATGAAAGGATAACTTGATATCCGCGATCTGCAAAAAACCTTGCTCGGTGATGAGATCAACCAGCGTTAAGGGGTGTTGATCCAGCCAACCGGGTGGAAAGTCCAAGCTTACGCGGTTCTTATTCACGTAAACCAGTATTTCCGGCAGACTGATATTCGAGCGGCTTCTGTGCATCACCACGGCTAGCCTGAGCAAGATGCATAATCTGATAATGGAGGTGCGCATGGAAACAGCGATCGATTCAAATTCTTCCACGGGAAACTTGCGCCGATGGCTGCGCACCAGCATCGCCAGCTTCATTTGCTCCTGACGGGAAAAACCAGCCAAGTCCGAATTGGCCGTCAGATAAGCGCCATGCCGGTGATATTGGTTATGCGCAACCGATAAGCCGATTTCATGAATGTAAGCGCCCCACAGCAGTAATTTCAGGTCGTTTTTTTCATCCAATTCCCAGGCCGCTTTTACCTGATGAAAAAAATTTCCGGCAGTGTCTCTGACCCGGCCAGCTTGCTCCAGATCGGCATTGTAGCGTTGCGCTACTGCCATGACCGTGTTGTCCCTGACATCTTCATCGTGCACCCGGCCGATCAGGTCATACAGCAAACCTTCACGCAACGCGCCTTCGGATACATCGATCTTCTTCAGGTTGAGTGCTTCAAACACACCGTACAATATCGCGACGCCGCTAGCAAAAACCGGCTTTCTGCGTTCCGATAAACCCGGAAAATTAATGAACGCACTGTCACCGATCGCAACCAACTCGTCCATCAATTGCGTCAGCGCGGGTGCTGTGATGCCGGAATCGCACCAGCCTTGCGCTTGCACCACATCGCGTATGGCAATGATGGTGCCGGAAGAACCCAAGGCATAATCCCAGCCTGTTTTCTTATACGCCGTTTCCAGCGACTCCAGTTCCTGCATTGCAAACAAGATGGCCTTGCGCATTTTTTTGGCTTTTATCTTACCGTCGTCAAAAAACCGCTGCTCCATATTGACGCAACCCATATACAAGCTTTCCGTCTGGTACGTGTCATACCCCCGGCCGATGATCAGCTCCGTGCTGCCGCCGCCGATGTCGATCACCAGCCGCTTATTGACCTCATCGTACAACGTATGCGCCACCCCGGAATAGATCAGCCGTGCTTCTTCACGCCCGGCAATAATCTCAATCGGATGCCCCAATGCGCGATGCGCATGCAGCAAAAAATCGCCGCCATTGCGGGCTTGGCGCAGCGTATTGGTACCGACGGCACGCACATTCACATGCGGAATTTCCCGGATGCGCTGATCGAACCGCTGCAAGCATTCCAGCGCCTGTTTCATCGATTCGCTGGACAATTCCTGCTTGTCATTCAAGCCGGAAGCCAATCGCACCATTTCTTTCATGCGATCAATGATCTGCAAGCGGCCATCCGCCCAATTCGCCACGATCATATGAAAACTGTTTGAACCTAAATCCACGGCTGCGTAGGACTCATCCATGTTCGGCGCCATAAGGGTGATAGTATGTTGGTTGGTGAATATGTTTTCTATTCAAGCGATGCAAAAAAATCAGCTGATCATCATGCGGCACGCCAAATCGGACTGGAGCGATGCGAGCAGACCCGATTTCGACCGTCCACTGACCGCGCGCGGCAAAAAAGCTGCAAAACAAATGGGACAATGGTTGAAACAGAAACAGTACCGCATCGGCCGGATACTCTGTTCACCTGCGCGGCGCGCAAAACAAACCTGCCTATTGGTTGCGGAACAGTTGGATTTTTCTCAACAGCACGTACTGTGGGAAGACAAAATCTACGAAGCATCGCTCAATGACCTGATTGCGCTGATCGATCAATACAGTGCAGGTGCTCACACCTTGCTGATCGTCGGCCATAATCCCGGCCTCGATCAATTACTCTGCCACCTGTGCCATGATCGCCCACCTGTTAACGATTCCGGTAAATTACTGACCACCGCTGCAACCGCTGTGCTGGATTACGGCACTCTGCCCATTTCGGCAAAAGCGCATCAAGCACGCCTGCAATGTTTGATCAGACCCAAGGAAGCGCTGATTAATTGACTGCACGAGCGAATTGCTTCGTTGCGCGGTACTCACTCCCTCGCCTATCAGATTGATATGTCTCGGTTGTTGCGTGCCGTGCGCCTCGCACTTCATCACGTTCGTTGAATTAAGCAGCACTTTCCTAAGGAGCTATGATTTCTTTTTATCTTTTTTCTTGCCGTCTTTTTTCTTATCTTTATTCTTTTTTTTCTTTTCTTTGTCTTGTACTGTTTTTTTGTCGTCTTTCCGGGTTTTTTTCTTGTCTTTGCCTTTATCCTTGTCTTTTGCTTTATCCGCTTTGGGCAAACTTACTGTCTGATCGATTACCGTCTTTTTGGTCACAGTCAGTGCGCTGCTATCCGCCATACCGGCCGGTTTGGCTGGCTTTTCTTTCAGGCTATCCACCGCGGCTTGTCTGACCGCACGCGCCCGCAACTCGCCTTTGAAACCCGTTATTTTCCGCAGCTCTTCCAAACTCAGCGAGGCCAGCGCCTCAACCGTTTTTATTTTGCGTTCTTGCAACACTTTGATTGTGGCAGGACCGATTCCCTTAATATCTGTTAACTTCGCCATGATCTGGCTCCTATCAGCTCAAAAAAATCATTATAACCGCCTGTTCGTTTAATACAACGCACATCAGCCCGGAATACCGCCATTGATCTGAATTCAATTGAACAAGTGGAATCTGACTCAAGGCTTATTCTTCAGCATATCTTTCAGATTGGCAAAAGGACTGAACGTCGCGGCATTTTCAGTTTGTCCGCTATCCGTGCGGCCTATAGAATCTTTCAACTTGGAATGCTCATTCTCATGACAATAAGTACAAAGGAGCTCCCAGTTACTGCCATCGGGCGGATTATCATCATGATTGCTGTTTTTGTGATGTACTTCCAGCAACTGTAAGTTCTTATGATCGAACGCGCGCGCGCAACGCCCGCACACCCAGGGAAATAGTTTGAGCGCCTGTTCGCGGTATCCCTGTGCGCGTTTTTCCGCATTCCGGCGTGCTTCCATAACCACTTTATCCAGCTTGCTCGTATCTTTTGCCATCGGCTTGTTCCTTCTCTCGAGAAGATTCAATCGGGCAACGCCCGCGCTTAATGCTCAGTGCCCGGTATACAGCCTGTCGACCTCAGCCTTATATTTTTCCAGCACCTTCGTGCGTTTCAATTTGAGCGTGGGTGTCAGCAGTCCGTTTTCAATATTCCACGGTTCGTGAGTCACGGCGACCCGGCGTATTTTGGCATAGCCCGGAAACTCACTCGTCAGGTGCGTGATTTTTTCCAGCAAAATTTTCTCCAACTGATGTTTCTGCTGTTCACTATCCAGACGATCATCCAAGCCATAATGCGCGCTAAGATCCTGCCACCGGGCCGGATTCAATACGGCCAGAACACTTAAATAGGAACGCGCTTCGCCGATCAACATCACCTGCTCGAATAGCGGATCACGCAGAATCGCCGCTTCCATATCACCCGGCGGCACTTTCTCACCGGTGGATAACACGATAATCTCTTTCAACCGCCCGGTAATGGTCACATGTCCTTGCGCATCAATCGATGCGATATCGCCGGTATTCAACCAGCCATCCGGCGAAATCACCGCTTTCGTCGCTTCCGGATTATTCCAGTATCCCAGCATTACATTCGGCCCACGAACCAGCAGGGCATTGTTCTCGCCCAGCTTGACTTCCACGCCGGGAATCGGCAAACCGACACTGGCGGGTACGTTATCCTCAACCCGGTTGGCACACACCACCGGACTGCTCTCCGTCATGCCATAGCCTTGCAGCACCGGCAATCCAAGACCGATGAAGATGCGCGAAACTTCAGCCGGTAAGGCCGCGCCACCGCTCATCACCATGCGCAACCGTCCGCCCAGCTTGCCCAGCACTTTGCTGGCCACCAACCGCTCGAGTATCGGCCACAGCACATGCGACAAGCGCCGGTACCCCCTTCTTTGCTGGCATTCAAACTGGCTGTACCCAGTTTCCACCGCAAAATTGAACAACCAGCGCGCAAAACCAGAACCCTCGGCTAGTTTTGCCTTTATGCCCGCATAAACCCGTTCGTAGATGCGCGGCACCGAAATCAACAACGTCGGGCGGATGGTCAGCAGATCTTCCTGCAACTGCGGAATCGAACGTGCATACGCAATCGTCGCGCCCGCCATCATCGGCACGTAATACCCCGATGTCCGTTCAAAAGTATGCGACAGCGGTAAAAACGACAGTAACAAATCATCCGGTTGCACCGGAATCACCTGCAAACAGCTGGCCACGTTACTCAAGATATTGTGATGACTGAGCATCACACCCTTGGGGCGGCCGGATGTGCCGGAGGTATAAATGATCGTCGCCAGCGCATGCGGATCGCTGGGGATATGCCGCACTTCACCGGCATGAGCCGACGACAGCCAATCCATCGCAGCCACGATACGGACATTGTCGCAAGCATCGATGCTATCTGGCTCAAAGGGCCGGAGGATGAGCACCCGTTGCAATCCCTCGATTTCATTGTGGATGGTCAAAAATTGCTGCCATTGATGCGAGTTATCCAGCAGCAATAATTTAACATTGGCATCGTTGATGACGTAAGCCGCATTTTCAACCCGGTCATCCGTGTACAAGGGAATTACCACCAATCCGAGACCGAGCGCCGCCTGCTCGAACATCACCCATTCCGGGCAATTTTTCATCATCACCGCAACCCGGTCGCCCGCCACAAGCGATTCTTTCATCAACGCGGCTTGCCAGCGCGCCACCCATTGATTCATCTGCTCCCAGGTATAGCCCGCCCATTCCTCGCTGATCGGATTGAAATAACGATAAGCCTCCTTTTGCGGTGAACGTTGCACACGTGCCCTGAAAAGACCATCCAGTGTTTTTGCTTCTTCTACCGGAATAATGCTTGTCATTCCGTCTTGCTCGATTTGCATAGCGCTCCTTTTTATGCCGGGATTTCTGTCAGTGCCGTTATGTTTTCAGTGCACGTTATTCCTTGTCTTGCTCCTCTTCGTCACCGCCCTCGTCTGAAGAAATACTTTCCATGACTTCGGCAGCCGCAGCGGCCGCAGCGGCCGCAGCACTCACCGCCGCGACAAAACCAGCAGCACCCGCACCGGCGGCGCTTGCCACATGACCGATTGTTCCGGCAATTCCCGTGTCTGCTCTTGTTTCGCGACCGAAATCCGGCGGAAAATCGTCCACTTTGACCACCCGGCCGCGCAAATCTTTCAACTTATTCAGGAGACCCGCTTCTTCCGCGCTAATAATGTTCAGTTGCAACGCCTGAGCAATCTGCCCGTCGCCATGATCGGTGATTTTGTGCTGCTTCACCGCCTCACGCAGCTTGGCTTCGATGGCGCTGCATTGAATGACGCATTGCAAAGCGTGCTCCAGATCCGCCATCGGTTCACCATCGGCGGTAGGCACAAAGATTCCAGAAGTCAAACGGTCGCGCACCGCACCCGGTTCCATCATCAGCCTGGCCACTTCGTGCGCCAATGCATCGGTGGGCGGTTTGCAGCGTTTCCCGAGCGGGAAGACCAAGGCTTTCAGCGCCCAGATCAACGCAATATGTCCCGGGAAGTTGGTCAGAAATTCATCGAACGCCAGCTGTAAGCGATACAAAGCATCTTGCATGGACCAATGCAGCAACGGCAAGTCCGCAGCCGGACGGCCATCGTCTTCAAAACGCTTCAGTGTTGCTGAGCACAGATACAGCATGCTGAGAATATCGCCCAGCCGCGCCGACAAACGTTCCCTACGCTTGAGCGATCCACCCAGCTTCATCAATCCGATATCGGCGATACACGCAAAACTGGCGGAATAACGCGCCAACTGGCGGTAATACGCGGCCGTTTCCGGTGCGCAATTTTCCGGCGCGTTGTCTTTGATATAGCTGCCGAATAGCGCATAAACCACAGCGTTTGCCGTATTGCGCAGAGTGAATTTGGCGTGCCCGATCAACGCTTCATCAAACGCCAGCGATGCGCTGTCCGGATTGTTATCATGCGTGGCGTTAACTTCTTTCAGCAAATACGGATGACAGCGGATCGCACCCTGACCGAAAATAATCATATTGCGCGTCAGAATGTTGGCGCCTTCCACGGTGATACTGACGGGAATTTGCTGATAAGTACGTCCCAGATAGTTTCTCGGCCCGATGCAAATGCCCTTGCCGCCGTGAATATCCATCGCATCGTTAACCGCTTGGCGTCCGCGTTCGGTCAGATGATATTTGACGATGGCCGACGCGACGGAAGGTTTCTCGCCCAGATCAACCGCGCTCGCGGTCATGACACGCGCGGCGTCCATCATGTAAGTATTGCCGCCGATGCGCGCCAGTGCTTCCTCGATGCCTTCAAAATAACCGATCGGCGTTTTGAATTGCATGCGCACCCGGCCGTACGCACCGGCAGTGCGCGCCGCCAATTTTGCCGCGCCCACGCTGGTGGCTGGCAATGAAATGGCGCGGCCGACCGACAAACAGTTCATCAACATGCGCCAGCCTTGCCCGACGCCTTCCTGCCCGCCGATAATCCAATCCATCGGAATGAACACTTCCTTGCCCCAGTTCGGGCCATTCTGGAATGCGCCATTGAGCGGATAATGCCGCCGCCCGATGTTGACACCCGGTGTGTTGGTCGGAATCAGCGCCAGCGTGATACCGAGATCTTCGTCTTTGCCCAGTAAGCGGTCCGGATCGTACAATTTGAACGCCAGACCGAGAATAGTCGCCACCGGCCCCAACGTGATATAGCGTTTCTCCCAGGTTACTTTCATCCCCAGCACATCGCTTTGACCGTCGTACTCACCGCGGCACACGATACCAAAATCCGGCATCGCACCGGCATCCGAACCCGCTTCCGGCGACGTCAGCGCAAAGCAAGGAACCTCTTGGCCTTTAGCCAGGCGCGGCAAATAATATTCTTTTTGTTTCTCGGTACCGTAATGCAGCAGCAGCTCGGCTGGTCCCAAGGAATTCGGCACCATCACTGTGACTGCGCCCGTGCCACTGCGCGAGCCGATCTTCATCACCACTTCGGAATGCGCCAGCGCCGAGAAACCGTAACCGCCGTACTGCTTGGGAATGATCAGCCCGAAGAAACCCTTGTCCTTGATGAACTGCCACACTTCCGGCGGCAGATCCTTCAGCTCATGCGTGATCTTCCATTCGTCGAGCATGGCGCACAATTGCTCCGCAGGGCCATCGAGAAACGCCTGTTCTTCCGCGCTCAATTGCGGTTTGGGATAAGCCAGCAGCTTTTTCCAATCCGGTTTGCCGCTGAATAATTCACCTTCCCACCAAACCGTACCGGCATCCAATGCTTCCTGCTCCGTCTGCGAGATGGGCGGCAGCATTTTGCGGAAAATTTTCAGAATCGGGTTGCTGACCAGATGGCGGCGCAGGAAAGGAATCGCCAGAATCAGGCTGGCAACGGCAACAACAAACAGGATGACATAGAAGAGAAACAGGAACATGGCAATCTTCCTCGTAGTGAGTTAAACCCGGTCAACTTTGCTGCACGATGACACGGTGTTGTACAAGACTTCAATCGGGCGTGTAGAATCCGGCAATCTTCTCAAAGCGCTACAGTCGCAAATTTACATGAAAATCGTTTGAATCCCTACTGTAACGCTGAAGTATTATGCCGCGTTTGTTGTGGTTTTCATACACCCGCGCCGCCGCCAATTTTTAACTTGTTAAATTCAGGAAAAAATCATGTCCGATGACACACTGTCGCTTGCGCAAACACTGATCGCCCGCCGCTCACTCACCCCCGCCGATGATGGCTGCCAGGAAATCCTGATCGAACGGCTGGAAAAACTCGGTTTTCACATCGAAAGAATGTGCTTCGGCGAGGTCGACAACCTCTGGGCGCGCCGTGGCACTACTGCACCGCTGCTGTGTCTCGCCGGACATACCGATGTCGTGCCCACCGGCCCGCTGGAACAATGGGACAGCGATCCGTTTGTACCCACGATCCGCGACGGCAAACTGTACGGCCGCGGCGCCGCCGATATGAAATCGTCGCTCGCGGCGTTTATCACCGCCATTGAAGCCTTTGTTGCACAACATGCCAACCATCAAGGCTCCATCGCATTGCTGATCACCTCCGACGAGGAAGGCATTGCCGTCGACGGCACGGTCAAAGTGGTCGAAGCGCTCAAAGCGCGCGGCGAACTACTGGATTACTGCATCGTCGGCGAACCGACCTGTACCGACACACTGGGCGACACCATCAAAAACGGCCGCCGTGGTTCGCTATCCGGCAATCTGACGATCAAGGGCATCCAAGGCCATATCGCCTACCCGCATCTGGCGAAAAACCCGATTCACCTGGCCGCACCTGCGATAGCGGAATTGGCGCAAACCGAATGGGATCAAGGCAATGAGTATTTCCCGCCGACCACCTGGCATATTTCCAACATTCACGGCGGCACCGGCGCCACCAACGTCATCCCCGGCACACTGAACCTGTTATTCAACTTCCGTTTCTCGACCGCCAGCACGGTCGAATCGCTGCAAAACCGCGTGTATGAAATTCTTGGTAAACATGGTTTGGACTATGACTTGCAATGGGAGCTGTCGGGTAAACCGTTTCTCACACCGAAGGCGGAACTGGCCGATGCCATGCACGCCGCCATCGTCGAAGTCACCGGCATCGAACCCCAACTCTCCACCTCCGGCGGTACCTCGGACGGTCGCTTTATCGCCGATATCTGCGCGCAAGTCATCGAATTCGGCCCGCGCAATGCGACGATCCACAAACTGAACGAACACGTAGCGGTGGACGATCTCGAGAAATTATCGAGAATTTACCAGTTAATCATGGAGAATTTGTTGATCGATAAAACTGTGACAGCCAATTCGGATACCGATGGTTTTTGGGATAAATTGAAGAAGTATTTTTCTTTTGGGTGAGATAAAAATTGGCGTGATTGAAACACCCGCCTCCAGTCAAAAACAGCCACTCAACTGTGGCAGCTAGACCCGAGACGAAAAACCGAATTATTTTTTGACAACATCTTTCAAGAATAAATGTATTTGTAAGCCCCTCGTGTCACTGCACGAGGTAACTCAATATGGGGTCGCATATGCAATCTCTATATCTGTAGCGAGAAATCCATATGCCTAACATTTAGCTGATCGATCTAGCTCTGCTTGGAGTCCGACTGAAACCAGAAAAACGGACTCCAGTGAGTGTAATGTAGTCTGATTAACTACGTGGATGAAATAAATTACCCTAACTAAAAGCAAGGTATTAATTTTCTAATTTTCAAACAACTTGCGTTACAAGGGAAAGGGGGATTAACCCACAGAGATTAAAAGTTCAATTGCCATCCATTTTCCGTGTTGATCATTCGTAAATCGTACGAAAACGAAGTTAAACCACCATTTCCAAGAATTTCTACTTTCTTACTAGCACTATCAAACAATGGAACTGCCTTGTGCATTAAAGTTTTCCCTAGAGTATTTCTGATTGGGCACTCACGATCAAAGATCTGTCCCTGCTTGCGAAAGGTATAATTCCCTGATGAGTCAAATGAAGTAAGGTCAGCTTCTTTCAAACTGGCGGAACGTCGCGTTACTAGTGTTTGGTAGTCTGAATCAATACGTGCTCTCTCGGCATCTTGCCATTCGATTATTGAATCTCTTTCTTCTCCCGACGTTGATGCATTCATTTTATTTTCAAACTCAAGCTTTATTAGTGTTCGCGCTTCAGTTAATTTTTCTGATTCATTTTTAAATTTTTGTTCAAGTAAATTGTATCTCGTAAGATTCTCAGAATATTCTTTCCACAATTTGGCGTTTTCACCTATTGGTTTGATATTTAGATCGAAGGTTGCCTTAATCAAATATGTACCATCGATTGATGGCATTCCATTTAATTTTTTTACGTTCGAAACTTTAACGTATTTGCACTCTATAAATAAATTAGAAAGATTCTTCTCAATATCCTTCGTAGAAGGGGTGCTTGCATTTGAGTACGAACATAAGGACATTAATCCAATAAAATAGAGAAATGATGTTTTTGTCGTGATTTTTTTAGAAGTCGAAGTGTTCGGTTGATTCATGTCTTATTCTCCGTATACATGTCTTTGAGTAGATGAAAGGTGAGGTTGATACCTAACGAATAACGCTCATCCGTTGCCTTTCCGAGTTTTTAATCGCCACTACCTAGTGGCGATGAGTAAACCTTGTTGTATTGAACTCATCGGAAAATGGCGCTTATGGAAATTGTAAGTTTTCGAGAGTGAAAGTCAACTGAGCACGGTGTGTTGAATTTCATGGAACCCAAAGTCTCATAAAATATTTACATAGGCTGCTGAACCATATGAATCCATATTTGATAGCACACCTCGATAATCCAGTTACCAAGTTTATCAGACTTGGTGAGCCGTTCTAGACTCGAATAAATGCTCGCAATGGATAGAATTCAATCCATCAATATTATGATCAAGTGTGAGCCACCACAGATTCGATTGCTCTTATCTAGTCCAGCATAGTGCGATGATCCAAATAATCGACCGTAATCAGAAACACGGTATGGTTATGCGCCAGCCGCAAAGACGGATAGGGATAAACATCCAGGCTTCTTGCCTGTTGAATTTGGCGCTGTAGTTCATTTTCTATCGCCGGATTTTTCAGGTCTTCGATAAAGGTTTCCGGCAACGATGAATTCTTCGCTTGTTGATAATAAGCGATCTCTATGGCGCATATCATTTCCGGCTCGGCTTCCATGCGTTGCTTTTTGGCTGCCAGTACGGCCCGGCATGCCGGATCAGTTGAGCGGATCGGGGTATTGCGTGATTACTCTAGGATCGTAGCCGTGCAAAGGTCTCTAAAAGTTCATCCTAGCCGGTCAATCTTAGCACTGGCGGTTTTGATGTGGTTCTCAAGCGCGGCGATACACGCTCCGAACCGATGGCTGAATCCTGTGCTCGCTTTCATTTGCGCAAGGAACACACGAGCCAGTTGTTCAGCATATCGCCAGGTTTCGTTGGCCACACCAGCGCAAATACTTGCCTCGGATAGGTTGCTCTGCAGCCCGCCGCCGCTGCGGGGCGCAAAGGTCATCGGGGTCATATCGTAAGCCGGTGCGATATCATGAGGGCGGCCCTGTTCGGAGACGAATGACAGATTGCCGCTGTGCATCTTGGAAATAATTTGAGGCTCGAAATTGCTTTCACGGTCACGGGGAATCTCGATGGGCAATTCACCAAATTCACCTTCAGTATCTTACGACTTTTGCCATTTCTAGGATTGCCAGTGGGATTCGTCACAGTTTCGTACTTATCGTGACCAAAATGCTCGATCATTTCAGCTTGCAAGGCACGCTCAACCAGCGCTTTGTCAGTTACTTGAGTAAAACCATGCTCACCGATTAAATCTTCTGGCATTTTGTAAGTGGCCAGCAACCTATCAATTAAGTCGATCGACAGGGCTTTGGGGAGTGGTCATTTTTTCTCCAAATATATCAGCAGTTTCCTGCTAAATGACTATTTACACAAAATTATTCACCCGCCTATTTCTTGAGTGGAATAAAAGCAGTATTTTCAGCAAATAATTTATTAAGTTCATTGGCAGGAATCGGTTTTGAGAATAAATAGCCTTGTCCAAAATCACACCCTATGCTCTTTAATAACGCAAATTGATCCCATGTCTCTACACCCTCTGCAATGACTCTTAAATTAAGTTTATGAGCCATCACAACCATTGCTTCGCATAAAGTTAAGTCATCCGAGTCAGAACTAAGGTTTTGCACAAAAGACTTGTCAATTTTGATGTAATCAATATCAAATTTCTTGAGGTAGGCTAGGGATGAGTACCCTGTTCCAAAATCATCAAGTGCAACTTGCATACCATTATCCCGAAGCTTCAATAAATAATCATATATGTTATTCGTTGCTTCCATCATAGAACTCTCAGTGATTTCAATTACTATACTTTCCCCTGGCAGGCCAAGTTTTTTTAAGTGCTCGAACCACGAGTGGCATCTACTAGAATCTACTCTAAATTGAAAAGGGGATTTATTGACGCTGATCTGAAAATTCGAATTGTAAGTTGCACGGCAGTGTTTTACCTGCGTAGCCGCTTGGTGAAAAATCCAATCGCCAATTTCTACAATAAGACCTGTTTCCTCAGCAATTGGAATAAATTTGTCTGGATTAATTATCCCGCTTCTGGGATGTTGCCAGCGAACAAGAGCTTCTGCTTTTTGAATGTAGCCAGTAGATAAATCTATGATTGGTTGATAATGAACTAGTAATTCTCCATTTTTCACGGCATGCCGCAAATCATTTGCGAGCCGCATTCGTGTATTGGCAGTTTCTTGCATATTGTTTGTGAAGTGATAAAAGCAATTTCTTCCTTCACGTTTAGCAGTATGCATCGCATGATTAGCACACTTGAGCATGGTAGCTATATCAGTTGCATCCGTTGGAGAAAGTGCAATTCCTATACTGGCTGTAAGATAGGTTATTTCATTCTCTAAATGATAAGGGATTGCCAACTGCTCTAAAATGGAATTAACGTAATAGCCCACAAGGCTAGTTTCGTTCAGATTACTAAACATGAAGGCAAATTCATCGCCACCTAGCCGCCCAAGCATTCCTTTTCCTTGTGAAAACGTAGCCAACCTCTGAGAAACTTCCTTAAGAAGCAAATCTCCATACTGATGACCAAGGGTATCGTTTATCTCTCGAAAGCGATCAATATTGATAAGAATCAACGCAAGTTGCTTATTCTCATACTGGCATTTCTTCAACTCCTCATTTAATCGTTCATATATCATTCGCCGATTTGGTAATCCAGTCAGCTGATCATAGTTAGCTTGTCTCCAAATTAATTCTTCTTTTTTCTTCTTTTCTGAAATATCACTAAATAAGCCGACCCATCCCTGAATAGTCCCATCTAGGTTATATAGCGTATTGATGCTCAACACTTCCGTAAATAACTCACCATTCTTGCGGCGATTTTGAATCTCACCTTGCCACTTGCCAGTCGCACCGATCGACTGCCACATAGTCTGATAAAATTCTTTACTATGGAGACCCGCACTTAGAATCCTTGGGGTTTTTCCAATGACTTCCGCAGATTGATAACCAGTGACCTCAGTAAAAGCTGGGTTAACACTGATAATGAATTTATTCGCATCAGTAACCATCATTGCTTCACTGCTTTTATGATAAACAAGTAATGCCAATCTCATTTCGTCCTGAGATTTTCTTAATTCATAAATTGTAAGCGTAAGCATTAGACCAAGTACCGATACAACAAGATATGCGAGTTGCATATTGATTAATCCGGATTCTTGCAAATCCCTACCAAAGAGACCAATCCCATTTGCGACTCCAATCATAGCTTGCACAAATGTAACAGTAAGAACCAAAGTAATTCCGTGACGGCCAAACCGGATAGCTCCCCATGTTGCACAAACCATGATCCAGTAACCTCGAGCGATAAAACCCAGTTCATGATAAAACAATTCGAGATAGACTATTTGTCCAGCCAAAATGGTTAAGCCAATAAAAGCAAGAGCTTCAATCGCACGATAACCTTCAAACCATCCTTTAGGAAGTTTCTTCCAAATTAAAAAGAAGGGAGTAAATATTGCTATCCCGAGCAAGTTTGCTATCCACCAGACTAATAAGCTGGGAGTTAGCACTGGAGAGCTCAATTCGTTGATTAATGATAGCCCTATGATACATAGCATAGTGCCAATCGAGACCGACAAGATGGCCGATAAGGCAAGCCATGAATAGTCACCAGAATTTTTAAGTTTTATGATATTTTCATAATTAGAATTATGCTTAAGAAACCGAATGGCTATCAGAGGTTCGAGCGTATTGCCAATAACAAAAATTAAATTTGATTCTATAGATTTACCTGCCAAGTAATTAGCTAAAAAAACCCCCAATGCAATGCCAGGCCAAAGTCTCTGACCACCAACGAGCAAAGCTGCCAAAGCCAAACCACTTGGTGGCCAGATTGGAGAAAAATTTCCATAAGCAGCAAAATTTTCTATTATTATTTTAGCTAGTAAGGCATATGTCAGCGCTAGCAACAACATAGGACCAAAATTCATACACCCAAGCGCTGGCAATTTTTTAATAACTGGAAGATAAATTTGGAGCTTTCTTAACAGGGGCATGATTTTATTTAGGCTCTAGACTAGCAGAGA
>MSXT01000003.1 GCA_002083595.1 Proteobacteria bacterium ST_bin16
TGCGAGTAAATTGATCGGTTCGCTGATGCAATCAGAAAATGCCAGCACCTTGGTTTGAGGGTGCAAACGCGTTAATTTGCAAATGTGCTCAGCATCGATACTTTCACTTAACTGCCAATCAATGAGCGCCACATCGGGGCGATGCTCAGCTACCAGCGCAAAAAGATTTGCTATGTCTCCGGTTTCGGCGACCAGATGCACGGAAGCGTGATCCTTGAATAAAGCGCGTAGGCCAATGCGAATAAGATCAAAATTTTCAGCAACAAGCACACGAACTTTGTTATGTAATCTATCCGTCATACTGATTCTTATAATATTTTGTGATAGGCATTCGGTGAGATTGAAGAGATTCCGCAGCTGATTGGGACCCGTTGCCCATTAAGGCGTGAATATATGATTGCTATTCTATGAACGAATTGCAGCATGCCAAGCAGCAAAAAGAAGCGGATAGCGTGCGTTATTTGCTGTTATGACCTATAAAAATTGCTGGATGAATTTAAAAAAAGAGACTGTTAAAACAGTGAAAATAAAAAATTTCAATAAGAATTCTTGTCAGATATTTTGAAATATTTTTGTCCGCAATATCTTTTTTGAATTATTTATAATTTAATGAATAATAATGATTTTTTTATCATTCGTGATGTCGGATTATTGGGTAATAAAAAAAAATTGAAATATAAGCAAAATCCTTATTGCAATATGGGCATTTTATCGACAAAATATGTATACCCCTAAAAAAGGGGGATATATGTATATATATATGAAAAATTAATTAAATTTAGTGGTCTTAGAATTTAAAATAAGGAGTAATAATTATGAAATTTGAATTAAAAAACCATATTACAAAAGCTGTAGCGCTGGCTTTGTGCAGTGCATTCGTTACCACAGCTCAAGCTGCACCAACCGCGATTAGCGGTTTCGGCACTACTTCCGCAACGATTGACGATGCAGGTTATTTCTCACCTTCTGGCGCACTCGGCTTAAGTTTCAACGGCAGAGAATTTGTTAATTTGGGCACATTCGCATCTAACTGGTCGCTCTATGACAGTAGCGGGCCTGTTGCCGTTGCTGATTCGGTGACCGGTACCAATCCGTTTAGTACGATTTCTTATTCCGTAGGCGGCGGCAGCGTTTCCGTTACTACTAATCTTGGTAGCAGTGGCTGGAGTTTGCTCGAAACAGTCAGTATTCCAGCGAGCGGCCACGTAGCTGTTCAAATTCAATTGACCAACAACACGGGTTTTGATGCTACCGATGTGCAATGGAGCGTTGGTGTTGATCCTGACCAAGGTGTTCCAGGCGGTGTCGGATTTGGCACAACAAATGTGATCCTGGGATCAGGCAGCGCTGCTGCTGTACAAGCGACCAGTGCGGATGGATGGTCGTTAACTCTGGCTAACACCACCAGTGCAGGGGCATTTGATGTTGCTGGGTATGTTGATCCGTTTAGCTGCTGCAGTCCGGTTAGTCCTGTTACCATTTTTTCTGCTTTACAAGCTGGTAGCCAAGGTTTTTCGGATAGCTCAATCAACTTGGGTTTTAATCTGGGAACCGTCTATGCTAAGTCTGATTTAGCACTTGGTCACTCTAATACTGTTACTTTCGGTTATGAATACATCATGGCTGTTCCAGAACCAGAAACCTATGCAATGTTGCTGGCTGGTTTAGGTTTGATTGGCTTCTCAGCACGCCGCCGTATCAGTGCTTAAGGCATAAAGCTTTAGTTCTCAAGAAGCCCGCACTTCGCATTGAAGTGCGGGTTTTTTATATCCTGGTTTGTCATTCGAAATAAATTCAATCTATTTGATTAGGCAATCCGCAGCACTATAAAATCAAGCAAGTAAGTTCGATTCATAATAAAATCGCGCTTTTTGTAAAAGCTGAATCAACACTATGCATCCCATGCTGACCATCGCGGTGAAAGCCGCGCGCCGTGCCGGTAGTATTATCAATCAGGCATCGCAAAATCTGGATTTACTCAATGTATCGAAAAAATCGCACAGCGATTATGTCAGCGAGGTCGATGGCGCGGCTGAGGAAGCCATTATCAAGGTGTTGCAGACCGCTTATCCCGATCATGCGATTCTGGCGGAAGAGAGCGGGCACCGAGGCGATCAGAAAAGTTCAGAATATCAGTGGATTATCGATCCTCTGGATGGCACGACCAATTTCTTGCACGGTTTTCCAAAGTACTCGGTTTCCATCGCGCTCAAGCATAAAGGTGCATTGAGTCATGCGGTGGTTTACGATCCCACGAATAATGAATTATTTACCGCTAGCCGCGGTGTCGGCGCTTATCTGAATGATCGTCGCATTCGCGTCGCTAAACGCAACAAGCTGGACGATTGCCTGATCGGCACGGGCTTGCCGTTTCGTGATTTGACGCACATCGATGCGTATTTTGCTATGTTGAAAGACCTCGTGCCGCGTATCGCAGGAATCCGCCGTCCGGGTTCTGCTGCATTGGATTTGGCGTATGTCGCGTGCGGTCGCTACGATGGTTTTTGGGAAATCGGTTTGGCGCCGTGGGACATGGCGGCCGGATGTTTGTTGATTACTGAAGCGGGCGGACTGGTCGGCGATCTCGAGGGCAATGAAACACAATTGGAAAGTGGCCAGATAATTGCCGGAAATCCGAAGATATTTGGACATTTGCTGCAAGTGATCGCGCCGCATCTCACGCCGGCGCTGATCGAAGTGCAGCGCGCGGCAAAATCTCAATGACCGGATGCTTCCGGTTGTTCCAACGGTAGATGTTCATTTTCGCTGCCGGATTCAAGCAAGGATTTCATTTCTTCCAGCGGTGGCAGTTCTTCAATCGAGCGCAGATTCAAGTCGTCGAGAAAATGCGCTGTAGTGGCAAATAGTTCCGGTTTTCCCGGCACATTGCGGTGTCCGACCGCTTCAATCCAGCCGCGTGCCACGAGTGTTTTGAGTATGGCGCTGGAAACACCGACACCGCGTATTTCTTCGATATCGCCACGCGTAACCGGCTGGCGGTAAGCGATGATCGCGAGCGTTTCCAGAATCGCACGGGAATAACGCGGCGCTTTTTGTGGCGTCAAGCGTTCCAAATACGGTTGCATCTCCGCTTTGGTCTGAAAGCGCCAGCCACTGGCCACAGTGACCAGTTCTATGCCGCTATCGCGCCATTGCTCGCGAACTTCCTCCAATAAATTCGCCAAGACCGTAGCACTTAACTCGTTATTGAATAATTTCCGTAATTCGCTGACCGGTAAAGGCTCTGGCGTGGTAAGTAAAGCAGCCTCCAGAATTTGCCTGGTTTTTGCAGGGCTGAGCGAATCCTGTACTTCAGGCTGACTATACTCAGGCGGCATTGATCGAACGGACATAAATCATTCCGCTATCGGGAGATTGACAAATTTCCAGTAGCAACTCCTTGGCCAGTTCCAGAATGGCCAGGAAAGTGACGACGACTTCAGCGACGGTGGCCAGGGGGCTGAATAAGTCATAAAATTCAACCTGCTCAAACCCGCGCAGATCGCGTAGCACTTGGCTCATATAAGCACGCACGGATAGGGTTTCGCGTTTGATGTGATGGTGGCGGTTGACTTTGGCGCGCGTCAGAATAGCTGCCCAGGCGTTACGTAAATCGTCCATATTGATATGGGGTAATTGCTCGGTCCGTTTTTGTTCTATCCACACTTGAATAATGCTGAAATCGCGCTCGGCTTGCGGTAATTGATTCAAGCGCAGCGCGGCTGTTTTCATTTGCTCGTATTCCAGCAAACGTCGCACCAGCTCGGCGCGGGGATCGTGTTCTTCTTCCACAGCCGTCTTGGGATTGGGCAGCAGCATGCGCGATTTTATTTCAATCAGCAGCGCGGTCATCAGCAGATATTCGGCGGCCAATTCCAGTTGATCAACGCGCATCATTTCGACATAAGTCATATATTGCTGCGTGAGTTCGGCCATCGGAATATCGAGAATATTCAGATTGTGTTTGCGGATCAGATACAGCAGTAAGTCCAGCGGGCCTTGGAAGGTATCCAGAAAAACTTCCAGCGCATCCGGCGGAATATACAAATCCTGTGGGATCTCCAGCAACGGCTCGCCACAGATTTTGGCGACCGGCTGGGGTTCTGCAACATCAATAACCAGATTCACCGTTTCAATCAGTGGAAAACATATCAGGAATAACTGAGCCCCATCGCTTCGCGGATGTCGCGCATGGTTTCTTCCGCCAGCTTGTTGGCTTTTTCGCAGCCGTCCGCGATGATGTTACGCACCAGTGTCGGATCTTCTTCGTATTTTTTGATGCGCTCGTACATCGGGGCTTGTTCCGCGAGAATTTTGTCAATCACCGGGGTTTTACAATCCAGGCAGCCGATTTCAGCGTTCTTGCATCCTCGTTGCACCCATTCGCGGGTTTTGTCATCGGAATAAACCAAGTGGAATTGCCATACCGGGCACTTGGCGGGATCGCCCGGGTCGCTGCGCCGCACGCGTGCCGGATCGGTCGGCATGGTGCGGACTTTTTTGCGGATGCTTTCCGGGTCTTCGCGCAGACTGATGGTGTTGTTATACGACTTGGACATTTTTTGCCCATCCAGTCCCGGCATTCTGGAAGCTTCGGTCAGCAATGTTTCCGGCTCGGCCAGAATCATTTTGCCGCCGCCTTCCAGGTAGCCGAATAAGCGTTCGCGGTCACCCAGGCTCAAATTCTGTTGTTCGTTCAGCAACGAACGCGCTTCTTCCAATGCATTTTCATCGCCCTGTTCCTGATATAGCGTGCGCAACTCGGTGTACAGTTTGGATTTCTTCGATCCCAGTTTTTTGATCGCCGCTTCGGCTTTTTCTTCAAACCCCGGTTCCTTGCCATAGATGTGGTTGAAGCGGCGTGCAATTTCACGCGTGAATTCAAGATGCGGTGCTTGATCTTCACCGACCGGAACCCGGTTGGCGCGGTAAATAAGAATATCGGCGCTTTGCAACAGCGGATAGCCAAGGAAACCGTAGGTACTGAGATCTTTCTCGGACAATTTTTCCTGCTGGTCTTTATACGTCGGCACGCGTTCCAGCCAGCCGAGCGGCGTCATCATCGACAGCAATAAATACAGCTCGGCATGTGCAGGGACTTTGGATTGAATGAATAAAATCGCCTGCGACGGATCAACACCCGCAGCCAGCCAGTCGATGACCATGTCCCAGACATTCTGTTCGATAATTTCCGGCGTATCGTAATGCGTTGTCAAGGCATGCCAATCGGCGACAAAAAACAGACATTCGTATTGCTGCTGCAACTTCACCCAATTTTTTAATACGCCGTGATAATGTCCTAAATGCAGGCTGCCGGTGGGGCGCATACCTGATAAAACGCGATCAGCAAACATGTTGATGTTCCAAATGTAAGAAAGAAGTTGTTAGATGTATAACCCGAAAATCGACGCAATGATAGTATTAACCCACAGAATCACCGGTCCGATCACGGTATTCAGCAGGCCGCTGAGTAACAATACCAGTAATATCATAAAGCCGTAAGGCTCAATCTGTGAAAATTGGTACGCCCAACGATGCGGCAGCAAACTCATAGTCATGCGGCCGCCGTCCAGCGGCGGCAGTGGCAGCAGATTGAGCACCATCAAAATCACATTGATTTTAATTCCCGCGATCCCCATCAGCGCCAACGGCGTGGCGAAGCTGCTCTCCGGCATGGCCATAGCCAGCTTAATCATCAATGCCCAAAAAACCGCCATTAGCAGATTGGCGCCGGGTCCGGCAGCGGCGACCCACAGCATGTCGTGTTTCGGGTGGCGCAAGTTGGCGAAATTAACCGGCACCGGTTTGGCCCAGCCGAACAAGAATCCCGCACCGATGGTCAGTTTGCTGAGAACAAACAGCGATAACGGTACCAAAATCGTGCCGACAGGATCGATGTGCCGCGCCGGGTTAAGACTGATGCGGCCAGCGTTAAAAGCTGTGAGATCGCCGAATTTTTTGGCGATATAGCCGTGTGCCGCTTCATGCATGGTGATAGCCAGAATAACCGGCAAGGCATAAATGGCAATGCCTTGAATAATCTCATTCATGCTCAATTCCAAACGGTTCGAGGCTGCCTTTACCAGGCCGGATCAATTCCGGCACGGCAGTCGTCAGATCGATCACGGTGGTCATGTCGATGCCGCAGGAACCGGCATCCATCACCAATTCAACCTGATGCTCCAAACGTTCGCGGATTTCTTCCGCATCGTTCAGCGGCAGTTCGTCTCCGGGCAATATCAAGGTGGAGCTGAGCAACGGCTCGCCGAGCTCTTCCAGCAGCGCCAGCACCACCGGATGATCGGGAATACGCAGGCCGATGGTGTTGCGTTTCGGGTGTTGCATGCGGCGCGGCACTTCTCGGGTTGCTTGCAAAATGAAGGTGTAGCTGCCGGGTGTCGTGGCTTTGAGCAGGCGATATTGGCTGTTGTCGACTTTGGCGTAGGTGGCGATTTCCGCCAGATTGCGGCATACCAATGTGAAATGATGCCGCTCATCCACCTCCCGGATAGTGCGGATGCGGGTCATCGCGTCTTTATCGCCGAGATGGCAGCCCAAGGCATAGCATGAATCGGTCGGGTACACGATGATTCCGCCGCTGCGCACGATGGCAACCGCTTGCTTGATCAAGCGCAAATGCGGGGTATCGGTGTGAATGGAGAAAAATTGGGCCACAGTGAAACGGTATCGGGATTATTTGAATTTCACATCAAAACATCAATACGCAAGCTCGGCTGCGACCGTATTTTTCCAATGCTGCCAGACCGGAGTGCAACCGGCCGGGAATTCAGGTAACTGCCCGAGATCGAAATGACTTTCCCTCGGTCCGTGAAAATCCGAACCGCACGATGCCAGCAGATTCCTGTCTTTGGCATGCTGGGCAAACCGCTGTGCCTGCTCCAGGGTGTGGCTGGATGTAACGACTTCGAGGCCTGATCCGCCGAGTGCGCAAAATTCGTCGAGCAAATCGCTGAGCACATTTTTGCCCAGATCGTAGCGGCCCGGATGCGCAATCACGGCGTGGCCGCCGCTGCCGCAGATCCAGCTGACCGCATCGCTGAGCGTGGCCCATTCATGCGGCGCATACCCGGGTTTGCCTTTGACCAGATATTTTTTAAATACCGACTTAACATCCTTGGCATAGCCTTGCTCAACCAGAAAACGCGCAAAGTGCGTGCGTCCGATCAAACGGCGCACGCCGACATAAGCATATGCGCCTTCCAGGCTGCCGTGGATACCGGTTTTTGCCAGCTCTGCGGCAATATTTTCGGCGCGTTGGGTGCGTCCGGCGCGAACGGCGGTCAAACCTTCAACCAGTGGCGCGTAACCCGGATCAATGTCCAATCCAACGATATGCAATGTGCGGCCGCGCCAGCTGACGGATATTTCCACGCCGTTTATAAATGTGATACTTTTCGTTTCGGCGGTCTGACGCGCTTCCGCGAGTCCGGCGATATCGTCGTGATCGGTCAACGCCAGTGTTTCGACGCCACGCAAGGCGGCGCGCTCAACCAGTTGAGCGGGTGATAACACACCATCGGAAATGGTGGAGTGACAATGCAAATCAATATTGAGCATGTAAATTCGTTGCGCAATGCGGGACACGCATGATAGCAAATAACCCGATTGAAGAGAAATAATTGTATTGGATAATGAAAGAGATAGTTAGATCCATGATAGAGAAACCATTTTGCAAGGACTCCCAATGACTATGCTACAAACTGTTCGCGATCATCTTGCTGCTGCGCCGCATCGCAGCCTCTTTCTGGCGGGCGCGCTGCAAGGCGTGCTGACGGTATTTTGGTGGATATTCGACCTGACCGGACGTTACGGCATCGCCGGATCGATGACCGCTTGGAGCATCGCCCCGACTTGGGCGCACGCATTCCTGATGATCTATGGTTTTTTCCCGTTTTTTATTTTCGGTTTCTTGTTCACCACGTACCCCAACTGGATGAACGGTGAAAAGGTAAAACCGCAAGAATATATTGCTACCTGTGCTTTGATGGCGGCGGGCGTGGTACTGTTTTATGCAGGCTTGTTGACGCACAAAGTCATCAGCATTACCGGCGTGGAACTGACGCTGGCTGGATGGAGCATCGCCGTTTACGTGCTGTTTCGCATCCTGCTCACAACCCCGGCGCAGGACAAGCGCCATGCCCGGGTCACCAGCGTTGCGCTGCTGATGGGCTGGTTCGGCGTGGCGGCGTATTTGGTCTGGCTGGTCACTGGCGCCGCGCTGGCGCTCGATTGCGCGCGCGTTGCCGGAATCTGGTTTTTTCTGCTGCCAATCGTACTGACCGTTTCACATCGTATGATCCCGTTTTTCTCCAGCCGCGTGCTCGACAATTACGAAATGGTGCGGCCGTTCTGGATGCTGTGGCTGATGCTCGGCTGCATTGCCGCGCACGGCTTGCTGCAATGCTTTGAGTTAACAGCTTATCTGTGGCTCGCCGACTTCCCGTTGGCCGGGTGCGCGCTGTATTTGTCGTACCGCTGGGGATTGCAACGCAGCTTTAAAGTCAGCCTGCTGGCGGTGCTGCACATCTCGTTCGCCTGGTTCGGCATCGCCATGCTGCTCTATGCTGTGCAAAGCCTAGTGTATTTTGCCTCCGGCAATCTGATTTTGGGCCTCGCCCCGCTGCACGCGCTCGGCATCGGCTTCTTCTCCGGCATGATCCTCGCGATGGCCTCGCGCGTCACCCTCGGCCACTCCGGACGGCCATTGGAACTCGACCGCTTCACCTGGCTGCTGTTTCTGGGTTTCCAGGCAACCGCCGTGATCCGGATTCTGGCCGACCTCATCCCGGCCATCGCACCGATGTTCTATGTGCTGGCCGCACTGGTTTGGCTGACGTGCTTCGGTCTTTGGGCGATTAAGTTTGCGCCGATTTATTGGCGTGCGAGGGTGGACGGGAAGGCGGGGTAGTGGATGTCTGGCGCTACTCTGCAGAACTGATAAAGTTTGATAGGATGAAACTTACATAAGTATCACTCATAAGGAATGTTGAGAAAATTGCGAATACCTAATTCATTTAGCCATCTTATGATCTGTCTATGACATTCCCGAGTGATATTAAATTGGCGATGCGTGACTGCATTCTGAAACTATTATGGCCAAAGGACGACATCATTGACTTCTTCGAGAATAACAGTTGTACAAAAACAGATATAAAGTCCATCGGCGATTATAAAGTGATGCATCGTTATGCAATTGTTAATGCGATGTTTGATCATCTCAGTAGAAAACCAGATGCGGGTCTTGGTCAGTTTCGATCTATGCTGCAATCACTTATTATCTGGAAGCACTTTGACCCGTATTATTTCGACGAACTTCGGAAGCTCAACAAATCTGAGGCCGAGCAGGCGATTTCGCGTTTGAGGCAGCTTCAAGAGATTCGTGACTATCAAATCCAAGAACAACGAAAGGAGCGCGAGCGAAAAGAGGCGGCAGCAAAGACTCCCAGCACCACTCTTCCCAGCCTCAAAGACAAATTCATTTCTCTTTTGCAAGATCAGATAGTTGGTGCGAAACGGGGTTATGCGCTTGAAGAAATCCTGCGAGAACTGTCGATACTTCATGATTTGGAGACGACGGAATCATATCGCGTGAATGGTGAGCAAATCGATGGTTCCGTGAAGTATGATGGTGAGCACTATATCATTGAAGCAAAATGGCAAGACAAGGCCGCTGCAAATGAAGCTATTTATCAATTTGCCGGAAAAATCGAAGGAAAGATGTATGGTCGCGGACTCTTCATTTCGATTCACGGTTTTAGCGAATACGTCGTTGCCTCTTTAGTTACTGGAAAAGCTATTAAAACAGTGTTTATCGATGGTGGCGATCTCATTATGGTTCTGGAGGGTTATCTTACCTTTACAGAAATGCTGAACCGAAAAATCAAAGCGGCACAGACGAAGGGTTTAATTTATATCGATGCAATCACTGGTCGATCAAAGCTATGAAGCGACGACTAGCTCTTGAATTCACGAGACCTAAACTTTATTCACGAATAAACCCCAAATGACTAACCCCGACATTCGCTGGCAGCAACGTTTTGCCAGTTACCAGAAAGCCTTATTGCAACTGCAAGGCGCGGTAGAACTCAGTTCGCAGCGCGCACTCACTTCGTTGGAAAAGCAGGGAGTGATTCAGGCATTCGAGTTCACGCATGAATTAGCCTGGAATATGTTGAAGGATTTCTTGCAGGATCAGGGCAATCAAAACATCAAAGGTTCAAAGGATGCCACACGGGAAGCCTTTAAGGTTGAGCTGATCGGTGACGGCGAGCAGTGGATGGCGATGATTCAGAGCCGCAATATCTCGTCGTATACTTACGATGAACGTACCGCCGAACAGTTGGTACAAGTCATCATCCGCGATTACTATCCGCTGTTCGTTGCGCTGAAAACGGAAATGGAAAAATACCGGCCATGACTGGTGAATGGCCATTCGGCTTATCGCCTGCGACATTGGAAAAACTCAACACTGTGTTTGCGCAGCACGGCGCCATCGATTCGGTGCTGATCTACGGTTTGCGCGCCAAAGGAAATTTCCGTGCCGGTTCCGATATCGACCTGACCATCAAAGGCGATGAAATTCCGTTCGCCGAGTTCATGCAGATCGAAGACCAGATCGACGATTTGATGCTGCCGTATACCGTCGATTTGTCGCAGTATTACCAACTGGAAAACACCGATCTGGTCGCGCATATCGACCGGGTGGGGGTAGCCATTTACAACAAAAGATAATCGCAAGAAATGGCAGCGAGCTATCGCGTTATATGCGGTGTCGGATGCATGGATATTTTGATTCGCATCCGGCAATTTCTACATCACCGCTCAAATACAGATGACCGCTGATAATATTAATAACAATGAGTTGCGGGTAGCTTGTTTCAAGCAAATCGGAAAAATATTGTGAAAGATGATCTGAGAATTCAGGAGCTGCGTGTAATCTTTGGCGCTATCCCGCAGCTTGGCTGCGGGATATGAGGTATTGCCAAATTAGCTTAATTTATTACGACGGACGTTCCAGCCGAGGACTGCAATACCTGCCAGCAAGAGTGCATATGTCGAGGGTTCCGGTACCGGTGAAATGGATACCGCATCCAAGTCAAATCCTTGGCTGGCGCCCAAAACATCAAGACCGCCGATGCCTACTTTGGTAAATGCCGTAGCCCCCATTCCGGTTAGGATACCTGCATAGCCGGATAGATCCAGCGTGATTACGCCGGATGCATTGGTGGTAACAGTCGGTTGTATATTGCCGCCATTGTCAGTCCAGAGAAATAGCTGTGCGCTTTCGGCGTTATCTCCAGTTTCCCAGATTTTAAGTATGTTGTTGGCGCTAAAATTAGCGCCGAAGCCTACCTCAATATAAGCGCCGGTGAAAGCTGTACCCGAAACACCAGGCTCGCCCGGCAGCGATAAAAATCGATCGTCGGGTGCTCCCAATACCGAGCTGCGCGCTTCTGCTTCTGTCAAGACAACTGGAAAGCCGCCTGACAGAGAACCGCCATAAAATTCCCCTGGAAAACTGCCGCCGACACTACCACGAAGCAATGTGTCCGTGGTGCTACCAAAAGTTTCTGCCGCTGCTGACACTGGGGACAGCGCGATAGCGCCGAGAGATAGTGCAACTAAAGAAGAATGGAAATATTGCTTAACTTGATTGATTGAGCCCATCATCTTACTCCTTTGTTGTGAAAAATCATTTGACTGCACGTTTCATATTACTCTCTAATAGGATGAAGATAAAATGTTTTATGCAAGTGTCATTGATGATATAAATTTTTTGTAGACCGTGTATGAACATTTACTGCATGCGCCACGGGCGCACGAATTACAACGACCTCGGCTTGTGCAACGATGATCCCAACCGGAATGTGTATTTAACGGAAACCGGTATCGCGCAAGTGCAGTCGGCAGCGCATGAGCTGCGCGATGCGGCGTTTGAGCGCATCCTCGTTTCACCGTTGCCGCGCACGCGTCAGACGGCGGAAATCGTCAATCGCCATCATGCCGTGCCAATCGAGGTGCACGCGGATCTTGCGGATATCCGCTCGGGGTTCGAGAGCCAACCGGTACCGGATTATTTTGCCGCGATCAGTCACGATCCGCTGCGCGCGCGCGTGAATGGTGGCGAGTCGTTGCTGGATCACAAGCAGCGTGTGTTCCGCTTTATCGATTGGCTAAAAGTGCAGCCGGATGAGACATTGCTGGTGGTTGCGCACGAAGAAACGCTGCGGGTATTTGTCGCCTATTTTGAAGGTGGCATTGCGGATGCGCAGTTGCGGGACATACATGTGGGTAATTGCGAATACCGGCGTTACGTTTTGTGCCGCTAATTCCGCTTTCACCGGTTCAGCGCGACAGCCAGCCTAGCCCTTTTGCATGCAGGCTTTGGATGTACAGCCGCTCGGGCGTTTCGGTCACGGCGGTGGTTTCCGGATAGGTTCCTGCGGGATCTTGCAGGTCGGCGGTTACGGTGCCATCTTCGTTAAATGCGATCACGTGGCCATAAGCTTTGGGCACAGGCCACAATGCACGCGGCAAACGCAGCGTGATTTTGCGCAGCAATGGCTTATCGCTCATGGCGTCGATGACCGGATTGCGGGGTTTGGCGAAGCCGAGCCAGAGCCTGCCGTCAAGGCCGCGCATCAGGTTGTCCGGGTAGCCGGGCAGATTGTCGAGCAGCACGGCAGCTTGCGGCGAACCTTGCGCAACATCGAGATCGTTAGCGGTTACGGCAATTTTCCACACGCGATACCGGCCCGTTTCGTTGACGAACAGCGTTTGTTCATCCTGCGAGAGCGCGATTCCGTTAGCGAAGCTGAACCCTTTGGCGACGATGCGTGCCGTTTTGCGTGCTGGATCGTACTCGAGAACGCGCCCGGTGGACGATTGCTCCATGATGTCGAGGATGCTGGCCGTGAAAGTGCCGCCCCAATCCTTCGGTGCGAAGCGGGTTGAGGCGTCGGTGAAGTAGATCTTGCCGTTGGCCGCGACCACGACCGCATTGGCGTAGCGGATCGGATCGCCGTTCACGGTGTTAATCAGAACGCGAACAGCGCGATCCGGCCCGATCGACAGCAATCCTTTCATGGCATCGGCGGCGATCAGATTGCCGGCGACATCGAAGTCGAAACCCAGTACGCGCCCGCCGGTGTTGACGAATACTTCTTGCGCCGTGCCGTCGGGATTTATGCGTACGATATTGCCGCTGGCCATCGCGGCATACAGCTTGCCGTCACGCGGCAATGCGACATGTTCCGGCCCGGTTTCATTGCCCAGATCGATTAATTGGATACCGGCTAGCTTGTTGTTTACCGCATGTACTCCGGTATAACCCGGCGCAGTAGGCGCTTGCCAGCTCACCGGTTCTACCGGTACTGGCCATAAGCTGAGGTATGCAGCCAGCGTCAGCATGGCGATGATGAGTGTCCAACCGGTTTTTTTCATATTCCGCCGTTAGTCCAGAAGATTCAGTGAGCCTGCACAAACCGGTATTTTGTCATTTCATGGCAATTTCTGTAAAAATTATCGCTCGCGTGATCTACTTCCCAGCATCCGCACATCCTGCCATACTGCAAATTGATGAGTTCACATCATTCCGGCAATAACTTCATGCGTGCGCCCGGACATACCGGGGGTTAAGAAATTGAAAGGGGAATTCCATGACTCGGATCACTGAAATTATCAATCATGCGGGCCGCTGGCTGGAGCAGCAACAGGATAAAGAATCCAGAGGGTGGGGCGAGCGGCGCGGCGGTCATGTCAATGTGCTGAATACCGCCGAGGCAATGATCGCGCTGATCGACAGCGGGGTTTGCCATGCCGGTACCGGCTCGATCCGCGGCGCGGTTGATTTTTTACTGAAGCATCAGACATTGGATGGCCCGGATGCCGGTTCATGGCCACGGGAATTAACCACGGATGACGGTAAAGCCATCGATATTCCGGATTTGGTGCGCACGGCCTATGCGATCCAAGCGCTGATCAAGGCGGGTAAGGGAATCGACGAGCACCCGATACGCATGGCATTGGTTTGGCTGCTGGGCCGCAGAAATGAAAACACCAAGGGTTGGAGTTATGCCCGGGGTAAACCCGATGCGCTGATGCCCACGTGTTTTGCGCTGAACGCTTTGCTCGATGCCTGCGATGCTTACCCTGGTGCTTATCAGACGCAGATTCAGGAGAGCCTGCAACATCTGGTGGAGGCTTACTACCATGAGGGCGGGGATGAAGTGCGCGGCTCATTCGGCGCGCCGGGGCCGTTGCAAGGCATTCATACCATTCATGCCGCGCTGGTATTGCAAATTGCCCGCGCCAATAACTTGAGCCGGTATCCGGAGCAGGAAAAACAAGCGATCGAATGGCTGCTGCGCAATCCCGATAAAGCCATCCGGTTGCGGGAAGAATGGGTGGAGATTGACCAAAACCAGGTTACGGATGGTCAAACCGGCGGTTATGGGTTCATGGTGATGGCCGATACCTTATTGATGAAGCTATTGCTGGGATCGGAAAGCATCGACGATAAAAAGAGCACATTGGCGCATGAAGCCATGCATAGCCTCAAGGACAAGATCGATGAAAGCACCGGCGCTTTTTACGGGCCGCGGCTATTTTCCTGGGCTACGGCAAAAGCATTGTCGGCTTTGGCGGTGATGCAGAAGCACGCCGGTGCTGAGTATCCCGATCTTCCCGCGCGGATGCCCGAATCTCGTACCGAGTCCGGCGGCTGGAAAACCGGACCTGTCATTATCGGTTTCGTGACTTTGCTGTCGGGATTGGGTTTTTATCTGATGGTCAACGATAAATTCGGCTTGCTCGAATTCAGCTTCTTTGTCGTGATGATGCTGGCTGCGCTGCTGGCATACGGTGCCATCGGTGAGAAGACTTTTAGCGAACTATTCGGCAGCGTTGGCGGTTTATTAAAAAAGGGTAAATAGAAAACAAACGATGAGCTGCGCTGCATGAACGGCTGTAATGTGAGAACGGTACCATGATTGATACCATCATTTTCGATGCGGAAGGCATTGTCATCGATACCGAAACGATTTGGGACAAAGGGCAGGCAATTTTTCTGCAACGCCGAGGCTTTGTCTATGACCGGGAACGGATCAAACCGTTGCTCACCGGGCGCACGCTGGCCGAAGGCGTGGAAGTCATGAAGCAAGCGTATCATTTTGAGGGTGATACCGAAGCTTTAGCGCATGAGCGCGCGGATATCGTGCGTGAACTTTTTATTCATGAAACGGCTTTTATCGAAGGTTTCCTGCCGTTCTACGAATCCGTGCGCAGCCGCTACAAAACCTGCGTCGCAACGGCGATGGATCAAGATCTGCTGAAACTCGTCGATCGGCACCTCAACCTTTCGGCGTTGTTTGAAAACAGAATCTACACGCTCGACAAAGTCGGCTACCGCTCCAAGCCGAATCCGGATATTTTTCTGTACGCCGCGCAACAGCTTGGCTCGGCGCCGGAACATTGCGTCGTCATCGAAGATGCGCCGCATGGGATCGATGCGGCAAAAAGCGCCGGGATGCGGTGTATCGCAATCACCACCACCTATGATCCGGAGAAATTGCGAAAAGCCGATGTTGTCGTCCATACCTACACGGAGATTGACCTGGCCGCCGTGGATCAATACGTATCGATACCCATGAAATGAACGCGCTGCATCAACGCCAGCGCTTTGCCGGATCCTGGCGGTAAAACAGCGCGAGCTGCTCGTACACGGAAGGAAAATGTTCCTGCGTCACGAGCGGCAGTTCAAAAAAAGCTTCGCTCAGCACTGCGAAAAACTCCGCCGGACTCTCCGCCGCATACGGATCGATGACGGTTTCCTGCTGCCGGTCGACTTGGCGGCAGAATTTCTTGTAGGCTTTGCTGAATACTTCATGCCAGGTATACGCGCTCATGTTGGCGTGCAATTCCGGGCAGCCGTTGGGGCCTTCGTACAGCATGTCGATCTTGTGCGCAAATTCATGGATTACCACGTTTTCCCCCACGTGCGAAGCCGGTTCCGCTGCATCTTGCCAGGAAAGAATCACTGGTCCGTCAGACCACGCTTCTCCCGAAGCCGCGTGCTGCACATGGTGCACGATGCCGAATTCATCCTCGTAATCGTAATCCAGCATGAATTCGCCGGGATACACAATAATTTGGCTCCAGCTGCGGTAGTAATCCAGGTCAAGATTGAGAATCAGAATGCACGCTTGTAACGCAATCGTGGCACGCATTTCGTCGGTGATTTCCAATTCATGCGCGCCGTAAAATTTCTTGTCGTGCAGAAATAACGTGGCGTACTCGCGCAAACGCAAGAGCTCTTCAAGACTGAGTCCTTTCAGGCAACGCAGATGAATCAATTTTTGCCAGACGGCATCGGCAATGCCCTCGTGCTGAAGGATCCGGTTACGGTGCCAATTCGTTAAGCTCCACGACATGCGAATAATCTCCGGGAAACTGCTTCGATCTTGTGTTTATGTCTTCGGACGGGCTGTATAAAAACGGCCTAGCGAGGATGAAAATAATACCTTCTTTTGTTCCGTTTTGCCTGAAATGGCCACGGAGAAATACTAAGACCATGAGAATTCAGGTAGAATTGCACTGTTAGGTTCGTGTGGCAGGGCCAACGCCAAACGATTGAGAAATCGGATATAACCATCAAGCCATAGTGTATTTTTAGATTTTTAGAGGAAGACTGTAAATGAATTTTAAATTTAGCATCGTTTGTATTATTGGCCTGAGTATCGCCCTGATCGGTTGCGGCGGAGTTCCCGAAGCAAGTTCGGAAAATTGTTCAGGAAGAGGAATGGAATCATCGCTGACAGCATTCAAGAACGACGAAGCTGCACGGGAAGCCTTTATCGCTAAATGCGATGAACTGAAAAAAGCAAAATAAGCATCAGCTGGAAATTCAAACCCGGCTGCGGGGATGGTTTCTAGGATCCGGACCCATTAAGTAGATTTCCAAGACTTGTCTTTCGTGATTGATTGTCATCAGCGAGGAGGTGATGACAATGGGAGATTTTTTTGGTTCTCAGATGCGCAATGGGCTCGGATTGTGCCCTTGCTTCCAATGGACAGCCGCGGCAAAGAGCGTGAGGATGACCGCGGGTGTTGAGCGGGATCGTTCACGCGCTGAAACGGTAGACGCTGGGGAGGTCTATGGCCCGAAGAAGACGCTTTACAACCGCTTTGTAGGGTGGACGGAGCGCGGCATCGGGGAAGCATTCAGCGCGGAGGATGCGCCCGACCGGTTGTTCATCCACTTCACCTGCATTAAGGTTCATCGCTGTGCCGGCGGCGGAAAAGGGGAGGACTTTGGCTCATGGTATCGGCCGCCCCAAAGGGGAGCGAAACACCAAGCTCCACGCTGTCTGTGATGTGAAAGGCAAGCTACTCGTCCTGCTCCTGACCCACCGGGAATGTTCACGACTGCAAGACCGCTCGGAAGTGCATCGAATCCATGCCACCTGTTGCGGAACTCGTTGCAGACAAGGGCTATGACAGTAAGGGGTTGCCGGAATGGCTGGAAAAGCGCGGAACCACGGCGATCATTCCGCCACGACAAAACCATCTACAGGCAGCGTAATATCATCGAGCGAATGTTTTGCCGCCTCAAAGACTGGCGGCGAATCTCGACGCGGCTCGACCGCAACGTCAAAAACTTTATGGCCGCTATCGTTCTTGCGGCTACCGTCATTTGGTGGCTCTAATGAATCCGGATCCTAGCGTGTAACTTGCTGATTGGATGCACAGCTCAATAGATCCTCTGCCCCTAAAGAAAAAGGCCGCTCCAAAAAAGCGGCCTTTTTACATTCCAAAATCAGCTCACTACAGGCTGAGAGAAAGACTCTGATTGACCGCAGGAGCCTTTGCCACGGCATCATCCTTCCGGTGGCGTCCTGCTGCGCTAGCGCCCCACAAGGCAACAAGTCCCGCGCCAAAAAGAGCGGCCTGCGACGGCTCGGGAACGGGAGAAGTCACACTTTCCGCCGTCATGGCAAATTCATTCGGCCTCACGTTTACGAAGCCAAAGTCCACATCCCCCGGCTTGCCAGACCGCATAGCCAGACTGGAGCCCGTGCCATAAACCCCGGTCACAATCTGGGTAAGCTCATGAACGGAAGTGTCTCCATCAAGAGCAAACGTATCGCCGCCGCCCTTACGCATAAGAACCGCGCTCCACCCGTCTTTTCCACCGAGAGTATCCGCTGAATCGATCCCCAGAACCACGCGAAGCATGTCCTCGCTACTGGGAGCGCCATCGAACGTGACGTTGTCATAGACTTCAATAGTCATTGAGGTCACGGACAGCTCTTCCCCGCCCACATTAATATGGCCGTTAATGCCGGATGTCACAGACTGAAGAATAGATGGGGCAGGATTAACATCCATCTCTTCTATATTGCCAGCGACATCAAGAAAAGCCGACGTTCCGATAAGCCCGGCATCCAGACCAAAAGTACTTTGCACCGGACCGGCTGCATCCAGAGTAAAAGTATAAGTCGGTGCAGCTTCCGCCGTATTCACCATCCCAGCCATCAGCAAGGGCGCCACAGCCTTCGCCGCAAAGCCTTTCGCTTTTGAAAATTTTTCCGTTACATTCATAGCAATTACTCCTTATCTTGCTTTCTTCTTTAGGGTATGAAACCATTAACTGGCGATAATTTTCAGATTTCCTTTATCGGTCTGCTATGATTCAATTATCTCGACGGGAGATTATATCATGGCGGATTTATTCTGATTTACGGATTCTCAATGGTCATGAATAGTGCCGTTTTTGCCGGCGAATACACGCGGCATGAAACGCGTGGACGACAGGCGCGTATTGAGCGGGATCGTTCACGTTCTTAAATCCGACGGGCGTTGGAGTGCGCGCCGAAGGAATATGGACCGAAGAAAACGCTGCATAATCGTTTCGTGTGCTGGTTCGAGCGCGGGATCTGGGAAGAGACATTTTCGCAGCTTTGGCCAGTGCTATTGGTCGCAGCAAGGGTGGGCCAAACACAAAATCCATGCCGTGATTGATGGGTTGGGGTGACTCTGCGTCATTGTACTGACACCCGGCAACGTTCACGATTGTAAAGTTGCAAAACTCTGCCTCGATGCCATGCCGCCGTCTGGCGACCTGCTGGTTGATAAAGGATACGACAGTATAGACTTCAGAGACTGGTTGGAAGATCGGGGCACTAAAGCCGTCATTCCTTCCTGCTCGAACCGCAAATCCCCATATGCAATAATAAGCTGTTTATAAACAGCGCAATCAAAGAGCGCATGTTCTGCAGTCTAAAAGACTTCAGGCGCATTGCAACGCGCTTTGATAGAAAGGTGAAAAACTTCCTCTCTGCGATCTGCCTAGCCGCTCCCGTCATATGGTGGATTTAATGAGTCTGGTTCCTAGCGCTTTGGAAAGAACTGGAAGTGGATATTACTTCCAGCGAACGGCGAATAGGAAGCGCGTGCTTCGTTCGCTGTTTTTGTTTTCATGACATGATAATGGCGCGGTTGCTGATTGCGGAGCGAGAGAATTTTTCTCGATTCCCTTGGAAAAAGGAGAGCCGGAAGGGATTTCATTGCACCAGAGCTACAGGAGTTGCAACATAAGCTATCGACCATTTCAGAGCTTCCCTAGCGTTCTTGTTAAGACCGCGCGGAGTCTTATTACACCTGCACTTCCTGTGACAGCGCTTCCGCTTCACCGTTGGAGAGCATGAACACGCGGTCGGCGGCGTTGATGACGGCCGGTTGGTGCGAGACGGCGATGATCGTTAAATCCTTGGCTAAATTTTGCAATGTTTCGCAGATGGTGCGTTCGCTTTCCGGGTCCAGCGCGCTGGTGGGTTCGTCCAGAATCAGGAACGATGGGCTATGCGCCAGCGCCCGGGCAATTGCAATTCGTTGGCGTTGACCGCCGGAGAGCAATCCGCCGCGTTCGCCCACGATGGTCAGCATGCCATCCGGCAGCACGCTGACAAAATCCCAGGCGCCTGCCTGGCGCAGCGCGCGTTCGGCATCGTCGGCGGTGAGCGTGGGTTCGCCGACCAGAATGTTATTCAGGATGGTGTCGTGCAGCAAAATGGTGTCTTGCGAGACATAACCGATCATGTGACGCCATTGGCGCAGGTTGATGTCATGCAGCGGGACGCCGTCGATGCGGACTTCGCCGGATTGCGGTTCGGTCAAGCCGCACAGTAAATCCAACAGTGTGCTTTTGCCGGTGCCGGATGGACCCATGACGGCGGTGAACGTATTGACCGGTATTTCGATGTTCAGATCCCGGAATATCACTTTGCGATCATAGTTGAAGCGCACATGGTGCAGCGTCACACCTTGTTGCAGCGTGGGTTGCAGTGTTCCGGTGGCTCTCTCGGCGGCTGCGCGCGCACCTTCAGCGGCCTTACGCAACGCCCAGTAGGCGCTTTCTTGCGCCGCCAGTTGCTGGTGCCGACGCTGTGTTTTGTTCAACAAGCCCAGAATACGCGTCAGCAAAAATACCATCAGCATGACTTCCGGCAGCGACAACTCCCATACCACCAGGGCAAGATACAAACCACTGGCAGTCAAAGCGGCCAGAATAGGCTCTTGCAGCGCGTTCAACGCTTCCCGGTTCATTACCTCGCGGCGGGTGGCTTTTTCCAGTTGCTGCGTTTGTTCGCGCAAGATGGCGTCGGCTACGTTATCGCGCGCCATCGCTTTGAGTGATTTTACCGAACTCAGCACATCCGACAGGTAGGCGAGCAAATCGCGCAACAAATGAGTCTGCTTCGTACCGGCACGGCGCGTGGCGCTGACTAAACTGTTGAGCACAAACAACAGGAAGGAACCGATAATCAGCGAAGCGAGCGTGGCTTCCCATGAGATGAACAGTGCGACGACGGCGTACACCAGCACCTGCACCATGAGTGACAACACATTGACGCTGTGTTCGAAACCGTTCGCGGCGCGGTAAGCTTCCGAAGCGATGGAATTGGCGAGCGATCCGACCGGCTGACGCAGATAATATTGCCAGCGGCTGGCCAGTAAGGCTTCGATCAGATCCAGACGCAATGCAGTGGCGACATGCGCAACGGTATAACCCACCTGGCGGTTGGCCAGCAGCAGCACGAATCCCTTGAAAAACATGCCACCGACGATGATGATCAAAATGGTATCCAGCGTCGGATTGATGCCGATATCTTGTAGCGCTTTTTCCATGAACTTACCGATGCCGGAATCGTTCGATCCACTGTCGCCGACGGCGATCGATATTAAAGGCAATAATGCGGTCAGGCTCAGTCCTTCGGCAATACCGGCGATCAACAGCGCAACGAGCACAAAGGCGCTACGCTGGGGGAAAACCATAATGTACGTAAATAATGTACGCATAAGCCGGTTATAAAAATAAATCGAAAATCATGGGTTTTTTTACGTGATTATGATGCATCGGGCAGGTCGCATAAAACGCCGTCGATCAATTGCTGGATGCGCTGAGCGCGATTGGCCAAGCGCGTGTCGTGCGTGACGATGACCAGACTGGCGTTGATTTTATGATTCAGCTCCAGCATCAGATCAAATACGTGTTCAGCCGTCTGCCGGTCCAAATTGCCGGTCGGTTCATCCGCCAGAATACAAGCGGGTTGCGTCACCAACGCGCGTGCTACTGCGGCGCGCTGGCGCTCACCGCCGGACAACTCACCGGGAGTGTGTGTCAGACGATGGCTCAAGCCGACCAGTTTCAGCATATCGGCGGCGCGGTCATACGCTTCTTTGTTCGGCAGGCGGCGGATCAGCAGCGGCATGGCGACATTTTCCAGCGCGCTGAATTCCGGCAGCAAATGATGAAACTGATAAATGAAACCAAGTGAACCGTTACGCAGGCGGCAGCGTTGTTCTTCGCCAATGTGTGCGATGTCTTGCCCGAGAATCCGGATATCGCCGCTACTCGGCGCATCCAATCCACCGAGGACATGCAGCAGCGTGCTTTTACCCGAGCCGGACGCGCCGACGATGGCCAGCATCTCGCCCTTGTGCAGATCCAGGTTGACACCTTTCAGTACCGGTACCGCCAGATCGCCTTGCGAAAACTGCTTAACCAGATTGCGGCAGGAGATGACCACATCATTCATAGCGTAATGCCTCCGCTGGGTTTACTTTGGAGGCGCGGTAGCTGGGGTAAATCGTGGCCAGCAAACTCAAGATAAACGATGTTGTGGCAACGGTGGTGATGTCCGCCATTTGCGGATCGGTTGGGATTTTGCTGATGTAATAAATTTCGCGCGACAGGAATTGCACGTTGAATAGGCTTTCAATGAATGACACCACTTCGCCGACGTTGTAGGCCAGCAGCATGCCGCCGGTCACGCCGAGTATCGTGCCGAAAACGCCGATGAACGTTCCCTGCACGATGAAAATTTTCATGATGCTGCGCGGGCTGGCGCCGAGCGTGCGCAGAATCGCGATATCGGATTCTTTATCGGTCACGGCCATCACCAAGGTCGAGACGATGTTGAACGCCGCAACCGCGATGATTAACGCCAGAATCAACGACAGCATGCGTTTTTCGATCTGGATGGCACGGAAGTAATTGGCGTGTTGTTTGGTCCAGTCGCTGATATGACTGTCGACACTCAGCAGCGCGGGCAGTTCTTGCACGACTTTGGGCGCTAGAAATAGGTCGGTCAGTTTTAAACGCACGCCGGAAACATCGTCGTTTTCCATACGATACAGCTTTTGCGCATCGAACATATGAATCAAGACCAGACCGGAGTCGTATTCAAAATGCCCCACATCAAAGATACCGACGACGGTGAATTGTTTCAGCCTGGGTAAAATGCCTGCGGGTGTGACTTGGCCTTGCGGAGAAATCAAAACAATTTTGTCGCCGACGAAAGTGCCCATCAGGCGCGCCAGTTCCATGCCGATGACGATGCCGAATTCTCCCGGTGCCAGATTGTCCAGCGCGCCGCTGATCATCGAATCGGAGAAATCGGCCACCTTATCTTCCATCGAAGGCAAAATGCCGCGCACGATCACGCCTTGTACCACTTGGTTATGCGACAGCATGCCCTGTGCGCTGACATACGGCGCGGCGGCTTCGACGGCAGGATGTTTTGCTGCTTCTTGCGCGATTTGCTGCCAGTGGCTCAAATTGCCATACGGACTGCCGATCTGCACATGCGACGCGACACCCAGAATGCGGGTACGCACTTCTTTCTGAAAGCCGTTCATGACCGACATGACGGTGATCAGCGCCGTCATTCCCAATGTAATGCCCATCAGGGAAATCAGTGAAATAAACGAGATGAAGTGGTTGCGTTTTTTTGCGCGCGTATAGCGCAATCCAATGAAAAGCTCGTAGGGAGACACGAATTAAATTACCCGTAATAAGTTCAACTGCGAAGTTTGCCACATTTAAGCAAAACTTAACAAATAATCGGGCATCGTACGCCGGGAATGTTACAACAGTGCAGGCAGTTAGAAACTGCCGCGAGCTTCATTGACCATTTGAGTCAGCTTGGCGATATCGAGCACATGTAAATCATGTCCTTGGCGCAGGATGAGGTTGCTTCTGACGAGATTGTTCAGTTCACGCGAGACCGCTTCACGGTGGGTGCTGACCAAATTGGCGATTTCGGTTTGTGTCGGCGACGGTGAGATGACTGCAACATTCGTTGAAGTCATGTGATTTCTTGCCAGGCGCAGCAATTCCGATTGAATGCGGTTACGTACCGCCAATGTGCTGTAATCGTACACACGCTCGGTCAGGCGGCGGACTTGTCCGGTCAAACGTTTCAATATGGTTTCTGCGATCAGCCGGTTGGAATACACCAGATCTTTGAAATCCAGCGCCGGCATCGATGCCAGCAATGTGCTGGTTCTGGCGATGGCGGTGGCGGAGCGGGGGTGGCCATCGATGGCCGTCAGCTCGCCAAACATTTCACCGGTGGGCAAATCGCACAAGATCACTTCCTGCCCGGACAGGCTGTGATACATCACACGGATTTCACCCTGAACAATGAAAAATGCGCTATTGGTGTGATCGTGATAGCGCACGATTTCATTTCCTTCGTCATAGCGGTGCCATTGGCAAGCGGCTGCGACCATTTCAATGTCCTTGGGCGGCAGATGTTGAAACTCTTTAATGACTGACAACATGGCCGTAGCGCGGTCGACCGGTATATTCCGCATGCTCATTTTTTCCCGGTTTTCTAAAAAGTCTTTGTCCATTTTCAGATTTTAAACAACTCTTCTATTCCCTGATAGGGGTAATGATATATCAAAATGGAATAAGGTAAAAAGACTTATTATTTGACTGGAAAAACAGAAAAGCCTTGGAAAGCAATGAAAAAGATCATCGCTACCGATAAAACACTTAGGATTTGTTGATAATGATCAATGTTCTTTTGCATAATTACAAAAGTTTTTGCAAAGATTGGTAAGATGAAATTGTAGTTTGATGAGTTTGTTGTCAATGCAGATGCATGCCGTTCAGTCTCACTTAACTAGGAAATAGTAAGGGGAAGATCCATGACAGCTTTTCTGAACAGTAGCAATTTCTCAACGGGCTCCAGTGATGAACAGCAATCACTGGCTCAGGCATTAAGCGATATTCTGAAGAACGAGTATCACGGCAGTTTCTTTGTGCTGCTGGCTGAGTACCAGCGCATCCTGGCGGATAACCATCAGCGCAGGCGCTGGCCGGAAATCCATAAAAAGCTTGATACCTTATTTAAATGCGGCAGTGCGGAAGTCATTAGCGGGCCGATGATCGGCATCCCTGTTTCCATACGGGATAGCGATTATTTCAAGGAATCAGCTCAGTTGATCGGCAAGGAAAGATCCATAATGGCCACCATCGAATGGATGGCTACCGCCTGGAATGCGACGTATGCCGATGCCGGTTTGTGGATGGGAAAAACCTTTGAGCCGGTATCGCGCGAAACGGTGGCGATAAAAACCCGTAATGATGCGAAAACAATGAGCGGTTATGATCCGGCCACTGTGCGTATCGGACGCAATTTTTTCCGTGAACCGCCCGATCCCAATGCGCTGCAAGCGATCGGATTGCCTGCGCTGACCCAGTTATGGAAGTTGAAAGACCGGCCGATGCGTCCCGATGTGCGTGGATTTGACTGCCAGCTGCTGACGGAAAATCTGGCTAAGGAGAAAGCCATTCCCTATAGTAAAACCGGCGGTTATTTTCTTTGCAACATGGGCACTTCCGTGGTTCCGGAAATGAATGGTAAAGCTGTGTATCAGCTCAATTACCGCTGGCCTGACCTCGGTCCAGTGTATCCCATGACGCGCTTGATCGATGAAATCGTTCGCATCGACGATGGTATTTATTTAGGTCAATTGGTGTTCGCCACGCAGCATTACAGCTTGGGAGCCTTGGTTTTGCCAAATGGCCACGTCGTATCGATTGGTGATAACTACCCGTACTGTTCGATGATCGACAATATCAAACGAATTTTTCCCATGGGCTGGATGGATGAAAAGGATCCGTACGGTTATCAGAATAACGGGTTTTTTCTGATGGTCGATCCAGCCTATGCCAAGGCATTTTATGCGGACGATGCATTTCCGCAATTGCGCCCGCGCTCAGGCGAAATCGGCTTTAACGAGCTGGGATATGCGCAGACGGCATCCATTGCGTGTGTGTCTGAGGGTGAGAAAGCCGCCGCGGCGGGAGTACAGCACTGGCCGGAAATCACCGATTGGGTTGATGGTTGGAAACAGAATGAAGCGCTAAAGCATAAATTCACTACTTTCATTCTGGAAGAATCGCCCAAGGGAGCGGAAGATGGCGAAGCGACCCAATTGCTGCGCGAAGGTGAGTCGATTTTGCAAATGCTGCAACGCGTCAGCGCTGAAATTTCCGCGCAGAGCAATCCGCAAGACAATCTGAAACATTTCGAGAAACTCAATCGCCTGTTCCGCCGGGGCGTTGCCCCAACGGTGGAAAATGGCTTATTTCAGGGGCACGGCGCGCGTGGTTTTAACATCCGTATCGACAGCGATGAAACGTCGGATTGGTACGGTGAAACAACACGCACGGCCGGTTTCGATTATTACCACGGCGCCACGCTCAATCTGCACTGCGGTTTTGCTGAAACCTTCTGTCCCGATCCCAATGCCAAACCGGACGATGAATATCTTTTCCCCGGCAGGCTTGCAAGCGATCTGACGCTGGGACACAGTACACCCAACGTGCTCAACCTGATTTGGCACAGTATCGGCAAGTATATTTTTCCGTGGGCGGGAAAGTCCTACGAAAAAATATCCGGGCGGAAACTAAGCATGTTGCTCGACGAAAGCGATGATCTGGCCGAGCGCTATCCCGAGCGTGTGCATGCGTTGAAAACACATCTGGCCAGCGCCCCGCATTACATGCTGGTGGAAAAAAACAAAGCGCATTATTGGCATGCCGAAGGTGTGTACGCTCAGCATTTGAAAAGCGGCGCTTGGGATCGCGGTATGTCCGGTGAAGACAAGGCATTCTGGGAAAATGAGGCGGCTGCGCATTGGGTGGATGGCCACAATATTCAGGACAAGCGCGTCATTGCGGCGGATCCGTTGATGCGGATTATCGATATGAATTACCGGATTCCGGATGCAGTACTGCAAGCCGCATCGGCGGCGGGGCCGTCGCCATTTGCGCGGCAGGGCTACATTTTTCTCGGTGTGGACGACCGGGAGTCGATTTTACCCATGAATAATGGCGACGGAAAAAAGAAAAAAGTGTTTCAGTTTCACTATCGCTTTCCCATGATCGGCGGGCCGGTTCCGATCGGTTTTTGTCTCGATGAAATCGTTGAGATCGCCGATGGCCTTTATCTGGGGCAACTGATTTATTCCACCGCGTTGGATAGACTGTTCCATTCATCGGTTGATCCCGCGGAATATCGCTACCAGTTGTTCGGCTATTTTTTGCTGCTTGATGACGCATGGCAGTATCACCGGCTGGCGATAGGGTTGGATACATTGAGTTAATCAGCGCGGAGGATGATCATGAGTAATGACAAACACAATCGAGGCGGTATCCGGATCGATCTGGAACATGGAATGGCCGATACGTCCGCGCTTGGCAATATCGCTATTTTTCCTATTCCCAATACCACGCCCGATAAGATCAAGACATTGCCCGATCTTGCATTGAGCGATATCCAGCTCAGCGACTTCCCGGTGGTGCAGGCGTGGCGCAATCAGTTGTTCGATCCGGAATGGATCCCGGAAGTGTGCGATGAATTGCCGCGTTTACTGACTGAATTTCTGCGCCAGCCCGATCATGCGGCGCTGACGCCGGTGACGCGCCGCGCGCAGGCGTTGAAGCATGTGTTCAGCCACAAAACGCCGTTGGTGCGAAGCACCGATCTGCTGTCGGGGCAAACCACCACCAGTTTTGTCGGGCCGGTTGTGTATATGGATATGAGCGGCTATTGCATTTGGCCCGAGCTGGAAACGCTGGCGAAACGGCCGCAAAATCCGTTCAAGATCAAACCGGAAGTGGCGAAACGGCTGAACGAGGAAATTTTCCCTTTCTGGCTGGAACGGCGCACGGTGCAAGAAGCAGCACGCTACAGCAGCTACGATACGGCCGATTATGCCAACGATCAGCGCGATGAGGTCGACGGTGGAATGTGCGAAGGCAAACCGTCCATCGACCCGCCACTGAAAAAAAGCGCCGGTGAAACGCCCAAATGCCAGGAACTGTTTGAACGGGTGGCTTTTTACTTATCCGATAAAGCTACGGCCGTTTCCCATACCACACCGGATTTCAGCCGGGTGCTCAAGTTCGGTTTTGATGGTTTGATTGCGCAGTTGCAGCAGGATATCGCGAGCGGTGTTGCGGATACGCCGGAAAAAATCGAGTTTGCGCGTAGCGTTATCGCAGTGTACGAGGGTGCCAAGATCTATGCCGGCCATTTGGCCGATGCCGCCGAGAAAGCCGGAAATAACGAGCTTGCTGCTATTTGCCGCAAGGTTCCGGCGCAGCCTGCCAGTACCTTGGCGGAAGCGATGACCGTCGTCTGGATTTGCTACCATTTGCTGTTGCAGGAAAATACCAATTTCGGCCTCTCGCTGGGACGATTGGATCAGACGCTGAACGAATTTTACTTGCGCGATTGGCAATCGCAGCCGGATGAAGCGGCGAAAACGGCGTATACAAAGCGGGCGGTCGAGTTGATGTGCCACTTCTTTTTGCGCTGCTCCGATCATGTGCCGCTATCGCCGGAAAGCGCGGAGGTGCTGTTTGCCGGTAGCGGCTCGAACCAAGCTCTGACCGTGGGCGGCACGCGCTGGGAAAATGGTCAGACGGTCGATGCGGTCAACGACATGACGTACATCATCCTGAAAGCGACGGAAATGCTGTCCATCCGCGATCCGAACGTGCACGCCCGCTATCATAACGATGTGCATCATCGCGCGCCGGATGGCACGCCTTTGGCGGCGCATGAGATTTCCCCTTATCTGAAACGCATCTGTCAGGTGAATCTGGTTACCCGCGCGACGCCCGCGCTGCACGGCGATGTGCCAGTGATCCGCAGCATGGCGAATTATTATGCCAAGCATGATCATGTCACGGCGGACGAAGCGCTGGCGGATGCGCACGATTACGCGTCGATCGGTTGCATCGAACAGAATGCCGACCATAAGCACTACGGCCATACCGGCTCCACCTTGCTGGTGCTGCCCGCGGTGCTGGAGCTGGCGATGTTTGGCGGCAAGCACCGCAGCGATGGCATCGGCAAAGACGATCCCAATCTGTTTTACGGCAAACCGGACTATACCTCTCCGCCGTTGACGGCAATGACATCGATGCAGGATTTCATCGACAGCTTCCGCTTTCAGTTGGACGAAATGGCGCGGCATTGCGTGCAATTCAACAATTATCTCGGGCGCACGCTGGAAAAAGTCCGGCCTTCACCGCTGCTGTCGGGATTATTCGACGGACCTACAAACAAACCGGGAGAAAGCGGCGCCAAATTTCGCGATGTGTCCTCCGGCGGCGCTAAATATAACTCTTCCGGGGTGGCTATTATCGGATTGGCCGATGTGATCGATTCGTTCTGTGTTATCGACGCGCTGGTGTTTGGCGGCAAAATGTCCGCGCAGGAACTGATCGCGGTTTTGGATGCTAATTTTGGCCGCAGTCCATCGGCCGGTAATGCGGCGGAAGCGCACAATTTTGTCAAAAACTGGCTGGATCGTATCCGGCAATTGGCGGGCGGTTCCGGCACGCATCCGGCGGCGATGACGCCGCAGCGGCTGCAAGAGTGCATGCGCTTGATCCGCTTAGCGCCGAAATATGGCGCTGGCGTCGATCAAACCCCCGGCGGCATTTACAACAACGCGATGGCGGTCAAGTACACGCGCCTGCTGACTAAAATGATCCAGGAGGTTTTTTTCAAGTATCGCACGCACCGTGGCGGACGTTACCTGACCGGTTACTGGAGCATGACCAACCATGCCGGGTTTGGCATGCTGAGCCGGGCTACGCCGAATGGCCGGATGAATAACGCGTCGTTTGCCAGCGGCATCACGCCGTGTCCCGGTATCGTCAAAGCCAATGGCGATGCGGTCATGCTGCTGGATCATATGCTGTCGGTTGCCAGTGTCGATCCGAATACGGTACAAAACGGCTATACCTACAATCTTAGTCTGACGCCGCGCGGCAAAGCGTATTTCAATGAGGATACCGAGCTTTTTGCCACGCATATGAAAACGTTCATGGATCAGAGCGGCGTGCTGGTGCAGTTGTGCGTAACCTCGATCGAAGACTTCATCGCCGCCAACGCCGCCGCAACGGCGGCAAGCCGCGCCGGTGCCGGAGAAGCTGAGCAAAAAGCGCTGGCGCCGTATAAAGATCTGATGATCCGGGTGGCCGGTTACTCCGCTTACTATGTGACATTGAGTCCGTTGATGCGGCAGGAAATCATCGATCGCGCCAATTTCGATATGAAAAGCGGTGTTGAGCAGCATGAAACCATAGGAGCATAACGATGCATGCCACTATCCCCGCGTTACCCGGCGGTATTCACTATATTCTGAAATCCGGCATCCAGCTAGGCGAAGCGGACGGCGCGCTGAGCGGATTGTTGAACCGCATGGAAGGCACGATGCTGGCTGCGGGCATGGCCGTAATGATCAAACTCGGTTTTGGCTTCTTGATCAATCCGGGTTTAAGTGAATCCCAAGCGAAAAAAGCGCAGCATTTTTTTGAAAACAATTTCGTCATCAAAGATCCCAATGTTGCGGGCGGCATCCGCTACTATCAGGGAAAAATCCTGATCCGCACGCGCAAACCGCAAGATGACATGAATGTGCTGATCAAGTTTTGTCCCGATCCGGAGGCGCTCTATATTCAAACACTTCTTGGTCGGCAACTGAATCCGGCGGCAATCGTGACGACCGAAGCGCTCAGCGAAACGGAAGCGGACCGGATTGAGCGCGATCCAAATGAGGTCGACCTGGTGATCCGGTTCAAGGATACCCGGGCGATCCTGGGATTGGCTGAGCGCCCGAATGTGGATGTCGCGCAATTATTGATTGAAAATCTAGTGCAAATTACCGGCAATTTCGGGCATATGTTCAAGTTCGGTGCGATTGGCATGAACGTGCAGGCGGCCATGAAGGATTTTTTATGAACGGCGAACAGGGGCTGGTTTTCGACATCAAACGCGATTGCAGCGAAGACGGCCCCGGCATACGGACGACGGTGTTTCTGAAGGGTTGTCCGCTGTCCTGTGTTTGGTGCCAGAACCCGGAAGGCAGAGCAGTCAAGCCCGAAACCGATATTCATGGCACACACATTGGCACGTGGTACACGGTAGATGAGCTGATGTACCGTTTGTTGCAAGACAAGCCAATTTTTACTGCAAGCGGCGGCGGTGTCACGCTGTCGGGTGGCGAAGCGACGTTGCAAATGGGGTTCGCCAGTAAACTGCTGCAAGCCTTGAAGCGCGAAGGCATCCACACGGCGATAGAGACCAGCGGGTTTTTCGATTATCAACGCTTCAAGGATGAAATGCTGCCGTGGCTGGATTTGATCTATTACGATATCAAGCTGATGGACGAGGCGGCCAGCCAAGAATATTGCGGGCACTCGAGCAAGCGCATGCTGGATAATTTTTCTCGCTTGCTCAAGGATGCGCATATCCCGGTAATTCCCAGAATTCCGCTGATTCCGGGAATAACCGCAACCGAAGACAACCTCCGCGCCATCGCCGCATTTCTCGATCAGCAGGGCGTTAAATCGTGCGCATTGATGCCCTACAACCCGTTGTGGAGCGATAAGCTGAAGCAATTAGGCTTGCCGGTTCGTTACGAGCACAAAGGCTTTATGACCCCCGCCGAGCAAAAAGCCTGCATCGGCTACTTTACGAAAGCAGAATAATTCAACCGAGTAAGAGGACGATCATGCAAAAAGACTTTCACCATGCGACAACTTATGTACTGGCGCGCTTGGCCGGTTTTGATCACCCTGAAGCGGATATCATTGCCTATGCTTCGCAATATGTCGATGATGCGACTAATACTGGTGTGATTCACTTCACCGATGGTTCTATGTATGAACATATCAGTTCGGCACATAAGACCCTAGACTACAAGAATTTTGACGAGCTGGCCAACCACCAGGCTTGGCTGCCGTTCCATTTTTTGCCGGGTAATAATGAGGCGAATGCCGGACAGAATCCGCAGGATACCTTCATGGACAGAATCGTCTGCAAACCGGATAGCCCCATTGCCAGGGACATGGTAGCCGCGTGCATCCATAGCAAGAACAGTCCGCACGCGTTGCAGCGGCTCGGTATCACCTTGCATGTTTATTCCGATACCTGGTCGCATCAGGGTTTCGCCGGAGTTAATCACAAGAACAACGATATCAGTAAGCTGAACGATGAGGACAATCCCGGCAATTACCTGGCGGCCCGGCTGAAGGATTTCTTCGGCGATGCGTTTGATGATGTCGCCAGTAAGCTGGTGGGCGATACCTTGCCGCTGGGTCACGGTGCTGCGCTTTCTTATCCCGATCGCCCCTACTTAAAGTGGAGCTACAAAGATCACCATAAAAACAAAGTCGTTAGAGATAACGCGGCGATTTTTTTACAAGCTGCGGAGAGAATGTTTATCGCCATGCAGCGTTTCCGCCTTGGCGATGCGAATGCCAATGTTCCCGGGTTGCAGGCTACGGATAAAGCCAGAATCGAAGCGTTGTTCCGTAATATCAAGCACGAAGAGGAAAATGCCCGGCATCAAGCATGGCTGGAGCGTATCGCAACCGGTTATTTCAATTTCCCGCCGGTTAATCTCGCGTATATCGCAAAAGGGCCCGGCTCATGGAAACACAAGGCGCTGGGCACGATCAGGGTGACGGATGATAAAAGCGAGAAGTTTGAATTCAAGCCCGACTTTCTGACCAGCCATTGGAAATTGTTCCACGACGCATTGCAAGTGCACCGCTTCTATGTGATTCATGAACTGTTGCCGCGCTATGGCATTTGCGCGGCGTAGCGGTAATGCGCTAAACGCTCTATTTCTGGCTGATTTTTTCGTCGAGATGCTCGACCTTCACTTTGGCCACACCGTGCAAGCCGATCTTTTTGGCCGCACCGTGCGATAAATCGATGATTCTGCCTTTCTTGAACGGTCCGCGGTCATTGACCAGAACGTCGACATGACGGCCGTTTTGCAAATTGGTCACCCGGACGCGCGACGGCAACGGCAATGTTTTATGCGCGGCGGTCAAGCCTTGCGGGACGAAGCGTGTTCCCATCGCGGTGCGATTGCCCGATTCCGAACCATACCAGGAGGCATGGCCGACTTCCCGGTAACCGGCGGCCGAGCGCATCGGGTAGTAGGTGACGCCCTTTATCTTGTAAGGCTTGTTGTACGGTGCGGTGAGATTGGGGTAGCGTTGACTGCCCGCATCGGGTGAACGCTGCGAGGTGCCGGAAAACATCGAAGCGCAACCGCTGATCAAACCGGCGGTCAGCAGTATGACGCTCAAATGCTTGCGATAGGTTGACTGTTGCATCGTGTCTTTCATACAGAAATGTTTCCAAAACGCGCTGGATTATAACGTTATCACGCTGCCATTAGCTATGATCGATGGCATGAGCTTTTGTTCGCATCACAAAATCTTGAATTTGCAGTGATCAATCATATTATCATCGCCAGTTGGTGCTGAAGTGACAAGATTGCGCCAGCGCATTCAACGACAAAGGAAGAAGGATTGAACTATGACGGATAACAGCCACATCAAAATCAATGGCGTGATCGCACGCGAGAGTCCTTACGGCATGCTGCGCGAACCGACTTTTTCGGGCGTGCTTTCCTTTATGCGGCGCAATTACAGCAAGGATATTACCGGGGCCGATCTGGTGATCAGCGGTATTCCGTTTGATCTGGCGGTGACTTACCGTTCCGGTACGCGCTTCGGGCCGCAGGGTATTCGTTTGGCGTCGGCGGAAGTGGCGTCGATGAAACCTTATCCGTGGGGGTTCGATCCCTTCGAGAATCTCGCCGTGATCGATTTTGGCGATTGCTATCTCGATGTGCATAATCCGATGACGATCCATGAAACGATTGCCGCTCACGCCCGGCATATTCTGGCATCGGGTGCGCGCATGCTGACGTTTGGCGGCGATCACTATATCAGTTATCCACTGCTGAAAGCGCATGCGGAAAAGTTTGGCGCGCCGCTCGCGCTGATTCATTTCGATGCGCATAGCGATACCTGGTCAGACGATACGCCGAGTTCGCTGAATCACGGTTCGATGTTTTATAAAGCCGTACAGGACGGATTGATCGATCCCAAACACTCGGTACAAATCGGTATCCGCACCTGGAATGACGACTTCATGGGCATACATGTGTTGGATGCCACCTGGGTGCACCGGCATGGCACCGATGCGGTGATTGCCGAAGTTGAACGTATCGTCGGCGATCGCCCGGCTTATTTTACCTTCGATATCGACTGCCTCGATCCGGCGTATGCGCCCGGCACCGGTACGCCGGTGTGCGGCGGATTGACTACCGCGCAGGCATTGGCGATCATTCGCGGTTTTACCGGCATCAATCTGATCGGCATGGATATCGTGGAAGTGTCGCCACCCTACGACCACAGTCAGATCACGGCGCTCGCTGCGGCGCATATCGCCTGCGATTTGATTTGCTTGCTGGCAAAGCGCAAAGCGGATGGGCTGCTGCACATTTGACCGGGTGGCTTAAAAAACATAGCGTAAATTAATACCGCCACCCCAATCAGGACTGCGTTCCGAGAAACCTTTCAAGCCATAAATATTGAGTCTGATATTGTTGCTGACTCTTTGGGAAAGATAGAGCGTGAGGTCTCTGCTGTCTTGTAGCCGCACGGGCGATTGTCCCATGTTGTAACTCGTTCCCACAGTGACGGTTCCGGATAGCCGGTAACCGATTCCGGCCCCGCCATAAAATACGTTGTGAAACGTTACATGGGACGGATTGCCGAGTATCCGGTAACCAAATGTGGCGCTGAGTGTGAAATTCGAGATGGTTTTATAAAGATCTCCTTGAATTGCGTAATCGACCCGGCCGGTACCCAGATTCTGGCTGGTGCTGGCCGTGGGGATTTTTAACCGGGTGGTGATATCAAAAGCGATACCGGTCGGCGCATGATCGATTAAGTTGTAGCTGAAGGCGGTAACCATATCGCCTAACCCGGAGCGGCTTGTGCTTGAGAGCGCAGAGCCGCCCAAAGGAATACCGCCCGCCAGGCCGAGTGTGCCGACTTTACGCTGTCTCAATTTGCCAACGGCGTCCTCTGAGTCATCATCGCTGCCACCGTCGTCAATACCTCCGCTATCGCCGCCACCGCTGTCGTCGCCACCGCCGTCATCGCTGCCCCCGCCACCACTGCCGCTGTCGTCGCCACCGTCGTCATCACTACCTCCACCACCACTGCCGCTGTCGTCGTCACCGCCGTCATCGCTGCCCCCGCCACCACTGCCGCTGTCGTCGCCACCACCGTCATCGCTGCCTCCGCCACCACTGCCGCTATCATCGCCACCACCGGAGCCGGAATTTCCACCCGAGCCCGAGTTGTTTTCATTTTCGGAGATAATCACCGGACAATTGATGTTTAGTTCATCGCAAATAACGATACCGCCGCCACTGGAGCCTCCACTGACACCGCCTCCATTAATGATGGTTCCTCGGCCATCGATACCGCCGATCCCCGGACCCAGCACATTGCCCGGTCCGGTCATATTGAGGTATGGAAGGGTTATCCGGAAGGATGCCCGGCCCTTGTCGTAGCGCGCCGTGAAAGGGACATACCAAATATCGGTCGCGGATGGTCCGCCGTATTTGCCCGTTGTGAAATCGGTTGCAGTGCTGAAGCTGAATCCATTCGCAAATACTGCGGGCGAATTACAGGCAATGAATAAAAGCAGAATGAACTGGAACGGCGGTGATGATATGAATCGGCGCATGGAGACTTGCTATTGTTGGGGTTAGTTTCGTGCTCGACATGTATGGGTTTATTTCCTACATTGTTGAGTATAATTATCCTACGTAGGATAAAACTAACAATTTGAAAAGTAAATAAGTATTTTACTGATTTAGATTTGAGAAACCATTGATCTCGCGTGCTTGCTCAGCGATCCAAATCCCGGTCGCGATGACTGAAGTCCCTGTCTCGATGATCGCTATGATCGCGAATTTGATCTCGATCCAAGGCATGATCTCTATCCAAGGTATGACTTCTATCAAGGGCATGATCTTTATCCAGAGTATGATCCCTGTCGCGGTTATGATCTCTATCCGGGGTATCGATGTCGCGGAGATTGTCTTTGTGATCGCTTGATTTCTCCAGGCGATCCAATCCATCCGTGGGCTTCTCGGGTTTTTCCGAGGAGCCGTGGCCGGAAAGATTTTGCTCGCGGTTATCTTGCGGCTTTTCATCATGACCCTTTCCGGAAGAGCTAGGACGATCTATTTTCTGATCACTGTCGGATGCGATTGTAGTGTCTTTGCCATGAGAGCCGCCCCCGGATGTGTGATCCTTGCCCGAATTACTGTCAGTGTCCTTTTTTAATTCCCCTTTATGACCTGAGCCGGACCCGCCGCCCTGGTTCTGATCGCTCTTGTCACCGTGAATCGATTTGGCTTCGGGCTCAGTGCCGGAGTTATTTTTTTTGCCGTGATCGCTGGTGTCGATTCCATCGTTGCCGATTCTTTCCAGAATTTGCAGTTGCACAGGCACTTCTTGCTTGAGTTCAATCCGTTCAGGATTGATTCGCTGATCCGCGCCGGGCCGGCCGCTGATCTGAATGCGTTGATCCAGTCTGAGATCGCTCCTTACGTTGCCGGATACTGGGCTGCCCGGATCCAATGTGACAATCCGGTTACTCAGGTTTAATTCCTTGCCCTCCAGCGCATGGATATAACCTTCGATCACGACATGGTCGACATTGCCGATACTCTGCCGGGTTGGTTCTGCTTGAACTTGATGCGCCTTCATTTGCAGGCCATCCCAACGGCCGGTGATCGACACTTCCATGCCTTTCGCGAGACCTTGCGGCATTAATTTGGCATCGTGATGGATGCGGGTGCCATTGACTTCAATGCCCTGTTCGTCGATTTGCGTGATATGGCCGTTTAATCTGGCCTCGGCACGCGGTGTAATGGTCTCGACGCGTGAAGCGGCAATGGCGCCGCTGGAAAGACGGTGACCGCTGACTTGTACCCAATCGCCGGTTTTGAGATTGGAGAGGCTGCTGTGTTCTCCGCCTTGTCCGATCCGAACGGTTTGACCCAATACTTGCATTTCTCCTTTCGTGGTATCGAAGTGGCTGACCGGCCCGACCGCGGCATGGATCACTGCAATGTTGCGCGCTGTGAGTTTATCGCCTGTGCCCAGTGCCCGGGCGGCAACGACCTGGCCCACGGCCAGTTCGCCTGCGCTGGCTGGCTGGCCATCCATGGAGATGGTTGTGCCGGAGCTGTAATGAATTTCAATGCCGTTGACACAAATACTGGCGAAGCCGGTGATGACACCTACAATTCCTGTGCCGCCGATACCGCCATCGTTTGCGATGCTTCCGGTTCCACCGATTCCGCCTTGCGGGTTGCCGGTGCCGCCCATTCCGCCATCGTGCAGTCCAGTCCCGCCGACGCCGGATTGAGCCGCGCCGGTACCGCCAATTCCGGAGTGGGTAAGCATGACGGGATTAATGAGAGAAGCGTTGTCATCGCAGTTATTTTTTGCGAATGCGCTGACAGCGCATAAGAATGTCAAAGCGATGATACCGAATCGATGCAGACTGGCTTGGCATATCGCAGCTAATGAAATTTTTTTCATTCGGATAGATTCAAGTTCTTGTGCTAGGGATGCGAATCGCTTGTGTGCCCGGGGGTTTTTTCCGGTTCGACCGGTTCGCTGTAATAATAAATGCCAAATGTCATGCGGTAATCCGGCTCGCATTTTTGCGCATCGCTTTTTTCCAGTTCCAAGGCAGTTTTGTTGATCGCAAGTAAGGATTCCATGCCCAGTTGCGCGGATTTCTCGGCGAGTAGTTTGACTGAATCGGCGCTTAATCCATCGTAGTAAACACTGCGCTCGAGGAAAGGCTGATTGTGACCGAGCAAGTTGCTGGTCGCGGCCGCCGCATGATCGTGCAAGTTATGGCCAAAATAAAAAACTTTTTCATCAAAGCCATGTGCGGGAATGAACGCTGTCGTATTGAGACAAACCCGGTTTTCTTCGTCGAAGTGAGCAACGCCAAGTCTTAGCCACTCATCCAGCACAACCCGTGAGCGGATATCGCAGCTCACACTGGCAACCAATCCCTCAAAAGAAATATCGCCACCTTCCCGGGCAAATCTTGGCAATCGTTTGGGTTGATTGTTTTCGTCCAGATAACGGGGATCGCTGCTCCAGAGACTGACCAGCCGGGCGCCGAGTGAAATCGCTTGTGGTGTGGTTTCGGTGTCGGCATAACTGCCATGGCGCAATCGCTTGATATCTTTGCGGTGAATACCGGTTAGCAAACTGAGATGACTATCCGTCGAAGGTTTATCACCGATTTTGAAGTCGTTTGCGGCTACTTCAACATATAAATCTTTCAGCATTTCCGTCAGAAAGGGATAGGTGATTCCTTTGGCCAGCATCAGTTTGATGAATGGCCGTAATACCCGGCGCACTGCCGTGATCAGTGCCGGTGAAAGGCTTGAGTTGGTTGAATTGGTTGAATGAACACCATGCATAACAAATTGTCCGCGAGGAAATTAACGCCATTAACTAATGATTGCAAAACATTTTAGCATGTTGTGGGAAAATATCACACAAATTGTTGACATGGAAAATTTTCCCACGTATAGTGTTTCTTGTGCGGGAAAATGTTACACGTAAATAGCTTTCATCAATGATGAATCGAGAGCCGCCGTTTTAGTTAATGTTGAATGAGATATTCACTATGTTTGAAGTATCAATAAAAAGAAAGAGTAAAAAGGTTATTGCCTGCGGTGCGGCGATCCTGGCTTTATCGGCAAATAGTGTTGCTGCTGATAACCAAGTCAATTTTGCCCTGACCGATATCCCAGGCCACTGGTTTGATACCGGATCGTCAGTCGCGGGGAGCCGCTCGATTGCCATCACCTCGCCGGGCACAAGAGTCAATTTTTCGGGAAACTCTAATACCGTGCATACCAGAACCAGTTTGATTTACCCAACTGGCGCGGCAGGCATGCCATTTAATACCGATCCCAAAAAAGGTGGCGACAGTCTGACACTGACGACGCCGGGATTGTATGTATTTACTTGTAGTATTCATCCGTACATGTTCGGTGCGGTAATTGTGGACGATCCGGCAACTACCGGACTGGACCTGGGTTCTTCACTCAGCCTGATCAACGGTATTACCGTTCCAAGCAGCAGCGATCTCGCTACGCGGTTGTTACGGACATTCTTCATTGCGACCAATCCGGCTAACTGGCAGAACTACGCCAGTAATGCTAAGTGGCATATCACTTACCCTAACATGGATGTGCGCGTGGATATCGGTGTCGTCAATTTGCCCGCCGTATTGAATGCGCGCTACGGCAATGACATCAATCTATCCGCGTTGCAAAATCCCGCGATTCCGGCGGTTGGAGAAATCTGGGCGGCGACGCAATTTGAAATGACTGCGGGAAAATCCAAACCGGGAACCGTGTCCGCAATCGATGGTACTAACTGGCAAGTAACACGCAAGGTGGCGCTGCCTTCGATCAAAATGAACAATCCGCACAATATGTGGACTGATAGGGATCAGAACGTGATCTATGTAACGCAATGGTTTGACAAAAAACTGACGGTTTATGACCGCAAGACCGGCGCACTGATCCGCAACGTATCCGTTGGTGAAGCGCCAGCGCATGTGATGACGCTGACCGATACGGATAGGCTGCATATTACTAACAATGGCGATACCCGCACGGATTCCGTGATGGAATTGAGTCCGCTGGCTACTCAAGTGTTGCGCCGGGTGGATATTGGACGAGGCAATGCGCATGCGCACTGGATGAGCCATGACGGCAAAACCATGGTGACGCCGAATGTGCTGAGCGGTGATACCACGCAATACAACTTCAAAACAAATTCCATCGATGCCATTTTGCCCGTGAGCGGTCATTTCAGCCATCCGCTGGCCACCGGCATGATGCCGGATGCCAGCAAGTATTACGTCGCTAATTTGCTGGATAGCACCATCACGGTGGTTGATATGAAATTACATACCGTGATCAAGCACATTAACCTGATAGAGCATTACGATCCGCTATCCGGCGCTATTTCCGGTCCTGTCGGCGCGTTGCCGGTGCAAACCCCGGTATCGCCGGATGGGAAAAATATGGTTACGGCGAATACGCTCACCGGCACGATCACCATCGTCGATACACGCCCCAATCTGGCGACAACCGATGAAGTGGTGGCCATGCTGCCGTGCGATCCGGGCTGTCATGGTGTGCAATATGGCGCCAAGAAAGGCGGTGGCTACTATGCCTATGTCACCAGTAAATTCTCGAACAGGATGCTCGTTATTGATCCTGATCCCAACAACGATGGCGATCCATCCGATGCCAAGATAGTAGGTAAAGTCGGACTGTTCGCCGCGAATTCTACCGTGAAGGATGACACGATTACAGCTAATCCTGGCATGGGAGGACAAGGTATTCTGCCGATCCCGCTGGTTTATAACGGCTGGGTTCAGAATTTGCCAGCAGCATGGCGCAATCAATTGACTGCTGCACAACAAAATCCAATTAAGTAACGGAATGTTGGATAGAAAGGTATTTCCAGAAATATGTTGTTAATTTAAATGTTGTACTGTGTTTGTTACTTTTATCAATGAGGAGAAAAAAATGAGTTCAGGACATGACGGACGTGATGATGATTCATCGGGACACGAGCACAAAGCTTTTAAGTTCACGATTGTGGATAGTAAGGTAACGGCTGCATTTGAGCTGGATGATGGCGTGTGGGAATCGAAATCGATCGACGATGACGGCAGTGAAACCTACGTAGTGGAAGGAACCGAGGTCGTTCGTACCGAGGTCAAAGCTTTCGGCACGGAAATAACCCGCTATGCCGACGTCGATGGCGATGGCACTTACTTACGTGTTTCGGAGCAATGGACAGTTTCACCAAGTGCCAACGGCACGGTTCCAAAGTTTTCCGGGATACTGAGATTCTCACCCACCGATAGCGATGATGCGATTGCAGTGCGCGCCGGTGAAGACTGCTCTGGCGGACGTGGTTCCGATGATTTTGTAATCCGCGATGCATCGCATTTGCGCATCGATGATTTCAGTTCGCTGGAGCATGATACGCTGGTATTCGATACCGGGCTTGGCTTATCGTCAAGGGAACACTTGGCCAGCTTTGTTACCGGTATTCATCAAGAAGGCACCAATTTCATTGTGAACTTCGGTTCCGATGTATCAATCACGCTAGTCGGCGTGCAACCGGATCACATCAGCTGGGATGATGTCAGCGTACTGAGCTAGCATCCCCACATCGAGGGGTTCTTAACCCCTCCCCGTTTATCAATTTCAGCTTCTCGTGGAACTTCCCAAAACAGGCCGTATCGCGCCGTTTTGGGAAGCAGGAGGGCTATTTTCTAAAAAATTGGCTACCCCGGCATTTTTTGGAATTCATAGATAAAGGAATTTACCATGAACACTTTACTTATCAGCCAAGAGCGTTTGCTGCAAGCAAAGATTGCTTATACACCGCGCAACTTAAAATTGGAAACAGTAGCGGCATTGTTGCAGGGGGACGAAGTAATTCCCGATGCCGGCGATATGGTGCTGGCGAAGGTTACCAGGATTGGTCACCATAGCGGGCTGGAATTGGCACACGGACGGCGTTCCGCGCTGTTTGCAGGTGACGAAATCATTGTCTGCTATGGCGATCGTTATGCGCCCGATCAGTTTGAAGCGCATGTGCCGGATGATTTGCAGGCATGCGATCTGGTGGCATCCGGCGGCATTGCAGCGCGTGTTAACTACCGTCACACCAGCGTCAAAGCGCCCACCAGCATCGAACCCATCGGTTTACTGCTAGATAGCCATAATCAGCGCATTAATTTGAGGGATACCGCGCTGCCTAAACTGGTCAGTTTGTTTCCACGCCCCTACACAATAGCGGTAACCGGAACTGCGATGAACGCCGGCAAAACAACGACTGCGGCCACTTTGATTCGTGGTCTGGTCAATGCAGGCTATACCGTCGGCGCAGCAAAAGTGACCGGCACCGGCTCCGGCAGGGATACTTGGCTCATGACCGATGCGGGATCCAAATTAACGCTGGATTTCACGCACGCCGGTTTTCCCTCAACTTATATGCTTACGCCGGAACAGGTTGATCATATCGTGGAAACGCTGGTTATGCATCTAAGCGCGGCCAAAGTGGATGCGATTGTGCTGGAAGTGGCCGATGGTTTGTTGCAGCGCGAGACAGCCGCTTTGCTGGACTCCAAGGTCTTTGCGCGAGCCGTGGATAGTATGATTTTCGCCGCTGGCGATGCCATGGGTGCAGTAGCGGGTGTTGAGAACTTAAAGCGTAAGAAGCTGCCGGTAAGCGCGGTCAGCGGCCGGTTGACAGCTTCTCCTCTGGCGATCATTGAAACAGAATATGCCACCGGATTACCTGTGTTTGATAAGTCCGCGCTCAGTTCTCCAACGATCGCCAGTGCGCTGCATATTCCGCTGCAAGGTTCATCACTGCGGAAAATATTGGCAGGCTAGCCAGCGTGCGAAGCGCACATTACTCTCAACATTATTAAGTCCGCACAATGAAAATTCCTCCGATACTTCACGGCTACCGCCGTATTCTGTTCATCCGCCTTGTTTCCAATGGGTTATTGCAAGCGGCATTGGCGATTGGCACGGCGTGGCTGGTGAAGGAAATATTCGACGGCTTTCTGACCGTGCAACAGCCGGTGTTGGACACGCGTGCGGTATGGCTGGTCGCAGGATTGATTATGGCAGCAGCGTGTATTGGCTGGCTGCGCATGGCGGAACGCATTGATGCTGAAAAAATGGGGCAGCACTATGCTGCCGAAGTGCGGATCTTGTTGTACGACTGCTTGAGTTTTTTGACTCCCCGGACATTACAAAAGCGTAGCCGGGGCGGTGTATCGCTTCGCTTTGTCGGCGACATGACATCGTTGCGGCGCTGGATCAGCATGGGATTGGCGCGTGTCACCGTAGCGGGTGTCTCAACCGTATCCGCGTTGCTGTTGCTGGGAATGATCAATTGGCAGCTCACCGTAACGGTAACCGTATCACTCGCCATGGGCGCATGGCTGACTTATCTTTTTGGCAAGCGCATGCGCGTTGCGGCAAAAGAATCGCGGCGCCGCTTATCCAATTTGGCAGCCAATGTGAATGAAAAAGTGACCAGCATCGCGGTTGTGCAAGTGTTCGGCCAGGTTGACCGCGAGCGTGAGCACATTATCCGTCAAGGGAAATATTTGCAGGACTCCATGGTTGCCCGGGCGCGCATAGCGGGTCAGATTCTAGGCGTTACTGAATTTTCCGCCGCCATGACATCTGCAACCACATTGCTCGCCGGTATTTTTGCGGTAACAACCGGTGCTGCCAGTGTTGGTGCGGTTATCGCGGCTATTACCATCGTTGGTATCCTTCTGCCGCCATTGCGTGACTTGGGGCGTATTCAGGAATATTGGCATGGCGCCGGTATTGCACGGGAAAGAATTAAGGAATTTTTGGATAGTCCATCCCTGGTGGCGCAAACAACCAATGCGCCCGATTTGACCGTACGATCAGGCGGTTTGAAGTTTGATTCAGTCAGCGTGGCGGGTGGATTGAATAAGCTGAGCGGTACCATAGCGCCGGGTAAAGTGGTTGCAGTGGTAGGACCCAATGGCGCGGGTAAATCGACGTTGTTGTTATTGGCTGCGCGGCTGATCGATCCGCATGAAGGCAAGGTGTTTCTCGATGGGCAAAACCTGGCGGAACATAGCTTGAATTCAGTTCGCCAAGCGGTTGGTATGGCCGGACCCGATCTACCTTTGTTACGCGGCACAATCGAAAGAAATTTACGTTATCGCTGGCGCAATGCGCCGGATAAGGAAGTGGCCAGAGTCCGCGCACTGTGCGGGATTGATGAAATGCTGATGCCGTTTCCGGAAGGAGACAAAACCCGGGTTGCGGAAGGCGGATTGAATTTATCGGTAGGCCAGCGTCAGCGTATTGCACTGGCCCGTGCTTTACTGGGAAATCCTCCGCTGCTGCTGCTGGATGAAGCGGATGCCAATCTCGATAGTCAAGCCAGTAAAGTCATCGACCGCATACTGGCTAGCTATCAAGGGACTGTTCTCATGGTGACGCATCATGTAGACCATATCATGGCGGCTGATGAAATCTGGTATCTCGAAGCGGGCCGCTTGCTGGAAGCGGGTCCGCCCGCAGTGTTGTTATCCGGCGATGGACCGGTTGCGCGGTTTTTCGGTATTAGCAAGCCGGTTGCGATTTGAAACAGATTGTTTGGGGAGCGATATTGATGCTATTACCGCTATCTTGCACTATGGCTACGAGCATCGTGCCGCGTTCAAAACCGATAGAGCGTGGCGTGGTGTTGCAACGTACTCTGCAAACGGATTCACACCAGAAGTACTTTTTGTATGTGCCACGGCAAGGTGGAAATACTGCAAAAATTTTTATTACGGTACATGGCATTTCGCGCAATGTGCGCCAGCATGCTAAAGAATTTGCGGCTTATGCTGAGAGATACGGCGTTGTAATGATCGCGCCCTATTTTCCCGCAGATCGTTTTCCCGATTATCAGCGGTTGGGGCGTAAAGGCAACCGCGCGGATATCGTGCTCAATGCAATTGTGGCCGAAGTTGCGCGGCTGACGGGCGCCAGCTCAAACAAGCTTTATCTGTTTGGTTATTCAGGTGGAGCACAGTTTGTGCACCGTTACATGTTTGCCTATCCGGAACGTGTTGCAAGAATCGTTTTGGGGGCGCCGGGCTGGTATACGCTGCCGGATTCCACGCTTGAATTTCCGATCGGGATACAGCCAATTCTGAGCATGCCGCAAATAAAATTTGATTCCGCCCGATTTCTGAGCATCCCGGTGTGCGTGCTGGTGGGAGAAAAAGATAACCGGCGTGATGCGGAACTGAACAAGTCAACAATAATTGACAGACTACAGGGTAAAACCCGTATTGAGCGCGGTTGGCACTGGGTGGAAGAAATGAGCTATCAAGCCCGGCGGCAAGGCTTGCCGACTACTTATGCTTTTCATTTGTTGCCGGATTCGCCGCATTCGTTTGCGATCAGTATGGAACGTGGCGGCATGGGAGAAAAAACGTTTGATTTTTTATTTCCAGAAAGCTGAGCATGTGCAGTTACTTCCATCCGGCAAAGCAAATGCATTGAATGGGTGTCAGAACTTGTCCCATCACTCATTCCAATGAAAGTTACCTGGCTATGGCTAATACTGAGTGTGGTGCTATGCGGTTTTCTGGCCAGCACCGCCACTTTTGCGCAGGAAGATACTTCCGATCGATCACAGCGAGCCATCAGCAAAAAATCCTCCCCGGATAAGAAAAAGAAAAAAAGAAAACCGGGTTTTTTTTATGGCAATGCGGGAACCGGATTCCGATGGAATAAAGGCAAAAGTGAAGTACGGCTGGCTGGGTTTATGCAGGCGGATACCCGTACTTATTTTGACGATGCGGCGGATTCTGGCAAAGACAATTTTTTCTTGCGGCGTATTCAACCTTCACTCGAGGTTAAATTTAATAAAACGCATAGCGTTTTTATCATGCCGAGCTTTTCATCGGTGTTGGGAATTCTGGATATGTACTGGGAAGGTAATTTTTCTAAGCCATTCAACATCCGCGCCGGTAAATTCAAAGCCCCATTTGGCTTAGAGCGCTTGCAGTCAGCTACTGCACTGGCTTTCAATGAGCGTGCTTTTCCCACCAATTTGTCACCCAATCGCGAGATTGGCGGGCAAATTTTCGGCGATATTTTGTGGGGTACCACGGAATATCAAGTCGGACTTTTCAGCGGAATGGTCGACAATAGCACCGGGTTGCGCGATAGCGTGATTTATTCAAACCACAGTGGGGTAGATTTCGTAGCGCGGCTGTTTTCCCATCCGCTCAAGCATAGTGATGTTGAGCTTGTAAAAGGTCTAGGGCTCGGAATTGCGTACGGTTATGGCACGCAGCAGGGCAATGCGCAGCGTGGCGAGTCTCACTTGCCGGTGTTTATTTCTCCCGGCCAGCAATCGATCGCTTCTTATGTGCGGGGCGCTTTTGCCGATGGCAGCCGGGAACGGATTGGTCCGCAGCTCTATTATTCCTACGGTCCATTGGGTGTGCTTGGCGAGTATGTTATCTCTCAACAGAATGTGAAGCTCGGCGCAGTGACCGATAAAGTCACCCATGATGCTTTTCAAGCGCAATTGTCCTGGGTGCTGTTTAACGGCGATGCTTCCTTCCGCCGGATCCGGCCGCACAATCCGCTTACACTGGAAAACATCAGTTCGTTGGGCGCGGTGCAACTGGTCGGGCGATATGCGGTATTAAGCCTCGATGACAAAGCGTTTGCGCATGGCTTGTTTGATGCGGATCATGCGGTTAGAAAAGCGCAGGATTTCGGTATCGGTATTAATTGGTATCTCAATCGCAATATTAAATTCCAATTGGATTACAATCAGACCCATTTCACGGGCGGTGCCGGTGGTGGAGCGAACCGGGCGGAAGAGAAGGTGTTGTTCTCGCGCATGCAAATTGCGTTTTGAGTCGTTTCTCACAGGTTCAAATCAACCGGTTTTCACTTTCAGCTTCGGAATGAATGCGCTATAGTGAAACGGTTATGTTCCAGTATCGCAATTTCGTTATGATGCGCGGGCAATTGCATCACATACAAAAAGGAAAACTCATGGCAAATTGGTTTGAAAATAATTCATTATCGATTGGGCGTACCCCGCTGGTGCGTCTCAATCGGGTGACTGATGGCGCGGCAGCATTGGTGCTGGGGAAAATCGAAGGGCGCAATCCGGCATACTCGGTGAAATGCCGCATTGGCGCGGCGATGATCGACGACGCTGAACGCAGAGGTTTGCTGGGCCCGGGCAAGGAGATTGTCGAACCGACCAGCGGCAATACCGGGATTGCATTGGCGTTTGTCGCTGCGGCACGGGGAATTCCGCTGACCTTGACGATGCCGGAAACGATGAGCGTGGAGCGGCGCAAATTACTGGTTGCGCTGGGCGCTAAACTGGAATTGACCGAAGGCGTACGTGGCATGAACGGCGCTTTGGCCAAGGCGGAAGAAATCGTCGCTTCTAATCCCGGGCGTTATGTGTTGTTGCAGCAGTTCAAGAATCCCGCCAATCCGGCCATCCACGAGAAAACCACTGGTCCGGAAATCTGGGACGATACCGACGGCGCTGTCGATATTTTTGTCGCAGGCGTGGGAACGGGCGGCACGATTACCGGTGTTTCGCGTTATCTCAAGCAAACCAAAGGCAAAGCCATTACCGCGGTGGCGGTAGAGCCTACCGCGAGTCCGGTGCTGTCGCAAAAGCGTGCAGGCGTGTCGCTGGCACCCGGGCCGCATAAAATTCAAGGGATCGGCGCCGGTTTTGTACCGGATAATCTCGATCTTTCGCTGGTGGACGAAATTGAACAAGTCAGTAACGAAGAGGCCATACTGTATGCGCGGCGTCTGGCGCGCGAAGAGGGTATTTTGGCAGGCATTTCCTGCGGTGCTGCGGTCGCGGCTGCGGTGCGCCACGCCAAGCGCCCTGAGAATGCAGGAAAAACCATCGTGGTGATATTGCCGGATTCTGCCGAACGTTATCTGAGCAGTATTCTTTTTGAAGGTATGTTTGATGCGCAAGGCTTGACAACAGAGTGAACAATAGCAAGCAGACACGGGATCTTTTGCTGCGCAGCACGCAGCTGGATGTGGATAGTATCGTAGCGGAGCTGCGCACACTGCGGCTGGCGTCATTGGAAAGCCGCAACCGGCATGACCGGCCGCCCCGGCTGCCGTCACGCAGGATTCTGGCCAGTGTTGCGGAAGGCTTGAGCGCGGCTATGTTTCCGAACCGGCTGGGTTCATCGGAGCTGGCGGATGAAGGTATCGATCATTATGTCGGACATACCTTGAATATGACGTTGCGCGAGCTGATGGTGCAGATTCAAAATGAATTGCACTATAACTCGGGATTGGAAATGCTCAGCGATGAAGATCGCGCGCAATCGATTGCCATAACGCAATCCTTTGCTAAACGTTTACCGCAAATCCGCATGCTGCTGGAGAGCGATATCAAGGCGGCTTATGAGGGCGATCCGGCGGCACGCAATCTCGATGAAGTGCTGGTTTGTTATCCCGGCATTATGGCGATCATGCACTACCGGCTGGCGCATGTTCTGCATGGCTTGGGTGTGCCGTTGATCGCGCGTATGATTTCGGAAATCGCGCATTCGGTAACCGGTATCGAAATCCATCCAGGAGCGCAGATCGGCGGCAGTTTCTTTATCGATCACGGCACCGGTGTAGTGATTGGCGAGACTGCCATCATCGGCCAGAATGTCCGGCTGTATCAGGCGGTGACACTGGGCGCCAAACGTTTCCCGGTAGACGAGAACGGCGCCTTGGTGAAAGGGAATTTGCGCCATCCGATTGTCGAGGACGATGTGGTGATTTATGCCGGCGCTACGATATTGGGGCGCATTACCATCGGGCGCGGATCGACCATCGGCGGCAACGTCTGGTTGACGCGCAGCGTGCCGCCGGGCAGCAATATTTCCCAAGCGCAGATGCGGCAGGAAGTGTATGAAAATGGCGCTGGAATTTGATTGGTGCGATTTATTTTAAACAAGGGAAATGATGACGGCTCATAAACTCATACTGACGTTGGATGACGCGAAGAAAATAGCCGCCGGAGCGGAGGCGGAAGCCAAACGGAACGGCTGGCCGGTTGTCATCGCTATTGTCGACGATGGCGGGCATTTATTGCATCTGCAACGTCTTGATGGAGCGCAGTACGGTAGTATCCAAGTCGCGATTGAAAAAGCGCGTGCGGCGATCGCATTCCGCCGTCCGACTAAAATATGGGAAGAAAATATTGCCGCGGGGCATTTGCGCTATTTGAATTTGCCTGGAACATTACCGATCGAAGGCGGCTTGCCGGTTACGGTCGACAATCAATTTACCGGTGCAGTCGGTGTCAGTGGTGTGCGGTCGCATCAGGATGCGCAGATTGCCCAGGCCGGGATTGATGCTTTGTTATCGGATAAGTAAGCCGCAGTATCCACGGGTTGTTTTTTATATCACCCGGAAAAACCGGTAGTCATTCAAATCTGCTGTTCATCATCCGATTGGGTTAGGTAAATGAGGATGACGGCAATAATCATCACTAAACGGAATGCAGCCTGCTGCCCATTGGCTGTTTCCGATTGCCACATCAGAAACCATTCGCCGCCAACCGCCATGAATCCGGTAAACCACAGTAACAAGCCCAGTGTCAGCCCGAGAATTGCCAAACCTTTTGCTTGATTGAAAGCGACGGGGTTTTGGATGCTCCGGTATAAACGCCAACTGCCCAGCCAGCACAGCGCGGCAATAACGATTTCGGTGCTTATGATGAGGCCGTAAACGGTGTGATGAATGGCTGGAGAATGAATGGCGCGCCATAATCCTTGATTGCCGGGAAAGGTGGTGTCCATCATCAGCACGTGCGCCACCAGTGTGAAATTCGAGTGGTAATCGGTGAGGTTATTGAACGCCACCAGCGAAGCATATAGTGCGAAAGCCAACACCATGAGAAGTTTTGATAATCTCGTATACATGGCTATGACTCAAGCGGGAATGCTGAGAATTGATGAGGAATTAGAAAAGAGATTCTGCTTTTGTTGAAATCCGGCCAGATTATAGTGTCAGAGGCATGTCTGGCCGGGGGGGGATTTACAGTGTTACTTTGCTAAAGAATTACGAAACTTGTTGAATTCCTGACAATAACCAAGTCGCATTAGGATCTTTCAGATCTTTTTGCACGTGCCAGATTTCATCAAATGCTTCCGGTTCGCCATTTGGAAGTTCGCGCAGCTGGCCGGTGAAGCGCACGCTGGCAATCGCCAAGTCCTCGGTAGTTTCCACTTCCAGCAAGTTGGCATCGATAAACATGACTTCCGATTTTTGTTGCGTATCGCCCTGCTCTTTCATTTGTGCGCTTATTTCCGCCAGCATTTCCGGCGTTGTGAAATCACGGATTTCATTGATATCGCCACGATCATGCGCGGCCTGTAAGCGGATAAACGAAGCTTTGGCGTTGCGGATAAATGGTTCTACTTTGAAGTCCGCAGGAATATTCGGCTGCTGATATGCGCTTCCGCTGTTTTCACCGGATGTAGTTTCTGACGGAGCAGTGAAAGGTGGCGCATTGAAGCGGTCTTGCGTGCCCGCAGCAGCACCCATGCCGGAATATTGCATCGAAGCGGCTTGCTCCGCTCTGGGTTTTCGCAGCATACGGATGACGAAGAAAACCACGCCAATCAGTAACGCCATAATCACAAAATCCATCATGTTGATATTTTCAAACGCACCGCCCATGAAGAGCGCAGCCAATAAGCCGCCCGCTGCCAGACCCGCTAATGCGCCGCCCCATTTGCTGCCAGCGGAAGGAGCCGCGGCTGGTGTTGTGGCAGGCGCTGCTTTTTGCGTATTGGGTGCCGGATTGACCGATTGGCGTTGCGTACCTATGTTTTTACCGCCGCCCATACGTTTTGCTTCCGCATCGAAAGCGAGTAATCCAAAACTAAGAAAAGCCAAAGTCAGAAAGGTGAGTGTCTGCTTCATCGTTTTGTCTCCCAAACTGTTATTAAAAGATTGAGTATAGCATCGTGCTTGTATTGCCAGCTATACAGAATTTTTCGACCTTGGATATCCTGAAAAATTTCAAGTTATTTTGTTACTGCAGGAAATGGATGAAGTGTCTTACGCGACTAACGCAGCAAGTGCAGACGGGGAATTGCGTCACGATCAATCCACACAATCGCATTTTGGTTAAATTGCTGCCCCAATGATTTTGCGCTGTGTATATCGATCCCGGGGATAAAAAAACTTTTTTCTGCCGGCCATACGCCAGCCGGATCCGTGTGCACACTTTCAATGCTTTGATAGGCGTGACAGATCAGAAAATGTCTCAGCGATTCATGCGCCGCTACGTTTTTCTCATCGCTGACTAATTGGCTGCACGGGTTATAGGCGCTGATGATCGCCGCGCACGATTGATTTAACGTCACCAGGAATTGCGCGAGCGGTTCGGAGTATTGATCGATTCTTAGCGTAATGCATTCAGCCGCGGTGCCGATCCGGTAATCCGTTTGGGTATAGTTTACGATCAGTTGATCGGAGATCGTTGAGGAAATCGGGTTTTCCCAGTTAATGTTCATGCGCATGGCTATGGTCATGCGTGTGATCCTTAGCCGAATGGACGAGCTCATCGTATTGCTCGGGTGTCATATGGCTCATTTTGAGGATAAAGGCGGCCATTGCCCAGATCGAGTTGTCATCGTGACTGAGTCCCCAAGCCGGCATGGCGGTCATTTTTAAACCGTTTTTGATTACCCAGAAGTATTCCTTGGCACGATCCTGTTTTTCAGCTTGATCGGTGACTGGTTCGCGTTGATGAAATACCGGCGGCTGGGGGTACAAACCGATAGAAAGTTCGGTTGGCTTCAAGCCGGGGGCAAGATGGCAGACCGGGCACATGGCATCGTAGTGAACCGCGCCGGTCAGCAGCAGCTTCTCATCATCCAAAGGCGGTACTTCCAGATTCTTGGCGCGTGCTTCAATGGAGCTTTCACGCACCCATTCGATGATTTTTTCAGTGATGGTCCAATGTTTCTCGGTGGCTGCCATATTGTAAGCACCGGAACCAAGAGCGGTTATGATCAGAATGAGTAGTGCCAAAAACAAACTCAGAATCTTTTTCATGTTTCACCTCATCAGATGATTGAGCACCGGTTGCTTGGCCGGATAGCTTTGCGATCATCGTACTTTCAATTCCGGTGAGAATCAACTTGCATTCTCGGGATCGGCGGATTTGCCGCTTTCCAGCTTGCTTTGAATACTGGCGTGATCAAGATGAGGCGCAAACATTTCGATGAAATCAAGAATATAACCACGCATATAGCTATTGCGGCTGATACCGATGCGTGTGGTGCTGGGTTCAAATAGATGACTGGCATCGATGGATCTGAGGGTTTTATCGCGCTTGGCATCAAAAGCCATGTTGGCAAGAATGCCAACACCCAATCCCAGTTCCACATAGGTTTTAATCACGTCAGAGTCAATGGCGGTGAGTACCACATTGGGCTCCAATCCGCAGCTTGCGAATGCCTGGTTGATTTTTGAACGGCCGGTAAAAGCGGAATCATAAGTAATGATGGGATACCGATTGATTGCTTCCAGCGTGAGCTTTTTTAATTTTAGCAACGGATGTTTGGGCGGCACGATGATGCAGCGGTTCCACTGATAGCAGGGCAGCATGATAAGTTCTTGATATTGTTCAAGCGCTTCGGTGGCGATTCCAATGTCCGCTTCACCCGAAGTGACCAAAGCGGCAATCTGTACCGGGCTGCCTTGCCGCAAAATGAGTTTGACCTTAGGGTAGCGCGCGGTAAAACGCTGGATCACGGGTGGCAATGAATAGCGCGCCTGGGTGTGAGTGGTCGCGATGGTTAACGTGCCGCCGGCTTCGTTGGTAAATTCCTGCGCTATTTTCTTCAAGTTGTCAGCATCACGCAGCATCTTGGCGGCTGTTTTTATGATCAATTGTCCTGGTGGTGTTATTTTTACAATGCGTTTGCCATTGCGCAGAAAAATATCGACGCCGAGTTCTTCTTCGAGCAATTGGATTTGCTTGCTGATAGCCGGTTGAGAGGTGTGCAGATTTTTTGCCGCCCTAGATAAATTCATATCCTGATTGGCGGTTTCGCATAAATAGCGCAGTTGCTGAAGTTTCATAGGTTACACCTGCTAATAAAAAATGGTGATATGTATCTAATATAATATTATTTTGATTTGTAAATAGGTATTGGTATCATGCCATGCGGCTAAAAGTGGAAAAATGCGGTTGCAAGATTCATTCTGTCAGGTTCTCTGATTAGTTTCATCATACACACTAGAATTGATTGCCGTGACAAGTTACAGGCGATTGCGCTTGGTTTTTTGATAAAATAACAAATTACGCTAGGCTCCGTAAAAAAATGTGAACAAAGACAGCTAAGCAGCGGTAACGGTTGGTCAATACGATTGCAGTGTGTTGAATTTTAATAAAAGTGAAAAAGCTGATGCCGTGCATCAGGATGATAAGGTGAGCGGCTGGGTGGCGGATTGCTGATTATTGGCAGGTCTCGGCAATTTCCCATTAATGAAACTAGGATTGATTAATGAGTACAAATATTGAGAATAAACCGAAACAAGTAACATGGTTTAATGGGTGTGGCGGACGGATCGGTATCGTGGTGGGTGAAAGCGGTGAGCATGCTTATATCGGTATGGCATTGCGGCATGATGAAGACGATGATGTGGACCATATCATGAAGTATGGCGCCAAATTTCCATTGGATGCGGCTCTATTGCTGCCGGTGTCGAAACGGTATACGCAAGAATCCTAAAGGCATAATCCATTGGTTATCTTTGAATGAACAGGCGGGGAAATTAACGATGTATCGCTATGATGAATATGATCAGCAAATAGTGGATGAACGTGTCAGGCAGTACCGCGATCAGGTGCGCCGCCGTCTTTCCGGTGAATTGACCGAACAAGAGTTTTTGCCGTTGCGGCTGCAAAACGGGTTGTATATGCAAATACATGGGTACATGTTACGAATTGCAGTGCCCTACGGCCTGATTTCTTCGCAGCAGATGCGTATGTTTGCGCATATTGCGCGTAAGTATGACCGTGGTTATGGTCATTTCACCACACGTCAGAACATTCAGTTCAATTGGCTCAAATTGCAGGATACACCCGATATCCTCGCCGATTTGGCGTCGGTGCAAATGCACGGCATTCAAACCTCTGGCAATTGTGTTCGCAACATTACCTCGGATGAATTTGCCGGTGTTGCACAGGACGAAGTGGTGGATCCCCGTCCGTATGCCGAGATTTTGCGCCAATGGAGCACGTTTCATCCGGAATTTGCCTATTTGCCGCGCAAATTCAAGATCGCCATCAGCGGTGGTAAAGAAGACCGTGCAGCCATTTATGCGCACGATATCGGATTGGCGGCTATCAAAAATGCGCAAGGTGAAGTTGGCTTCCGGGTTGTGGTGGGTGGCGGATTGGGACGTACACCGATTATTGGCAGTGAAATCTGTGAATTTGTGCCACGGCAGCATATTTTGACGTATGTCGAATCCATTCTGCGGATATATAACCAGTATGGCCGCCGCGACAATAAGTATAAAGCGCGTATCAAGATTCTGGTCAAGGCGCTGGGGATCGATGAATTCAAACGTCAGGTTGAAGCAGACTGGGCGGATCTGAAAGACGGTCCCGGCACGTTAACCGGCGAGGAAGTCGACCGGGTCGCATCATTCTTTACCGATCCGGCGTATGAAACATTACCCGATCATGATTCGAAGCTGAATGAATTCAAAGCGGACAGCCGCTCGTTCTCGAATTGGCTATCGCGCAACGTCAAGCCGCACCGGGTTCCCGGTTATGCGATTGTGGTATTGTCATTGAAAAAACCGGGCAATGCACCCGGCGATGCCACCGCTGAGCAAATGGATTTTGTTGCGGATCTGGCGGATCGCTACAGTTTCGGTGAATTGCGCATCACGCATAAACAAAATCTGGTATTGGCGGATGTCCGGCAAAAGGATTTGATCAGTCTGTGGCAAGAGGCTTCCGCTCAGGAGTTGACGACGCCTAATATCGGTATGCTGACGGATATTATCAGTTGCCCGGGCGCGGAATTCTGCACGCTGGCCAACGCACGCTCGATTCCGCTGGCGAAATTGATTGCCGAGCGTTTTGAGAATCTGGATTATTTGTACGATATCGGTGAAATTACGCTGAATATTTCAGGTTGTGTCAATGCCTGCGGACAGCACCACATCGGCAATATCGGTATCACCGGTGTGGAGAAGAAAGATCACGATGAGTGGTATCAAGTATCAATCGGTGGCGCGGAAGGTAACGACAGCTCGATCAGCAAAATTATCGGTCCTTCCTTTACCTTCCATCAAGTGCCGGAAGTCATTGAGCGGTTGATTCATGTCTATTTGCGTGAACGCTTCGAAGACGAAAGTTTTATCGGCACGGTACGCCGCATCGGCCATGCGCCTTTCAAAGAGCATGTGTATGCGACCGATTTCGTCGCACAGGAAGATGAAACTGCCAGCAAACACGTCGTGCTGCCCGCGCACTACGAGGTGCCTTATTATTCCCCCAGGTTTTAATGGACATGATTATCAAAAATAAAGCTATTGTCGCGGATGATTGGATGGTGTTGCGGTTGCAGGAACAAGAAACTCCTGAAAACGTTAGTGTTGCACCCGGTAAAGTCATTGTGCCGCTGAAAGTATGGCAAGCGCAACGTGAAACATTGCAACAACGCAAGGAAATCGGCGTATGGCTGGCCAGCGATGAGCGGCCTGAAGAATTGAAAGGCGATATAGAAAAATTTTCCGTAATTGCGGTTGATTTTCCGAAATTCTCGGATGGCCGTGGTTACTCGATCGCCTTTAATCTGCGCGCGCGCTTAGGGTATAGCGGAGAGTTGCGTGCGATTGGCGATGTATTGCGCGATCAGTTGTTTTATTTACAGCGCGTGGGTTTTGACGCGTTTGCGCCGCGCCCGGACCGGAAAATTGAAGATGTGATAAAAGGTTTGGGCGATTTTTCTGAAGTGTATCAAACTTCGTTTGATCAAAAACTGCCGTTGTTCCGGCGCGTACAGCGCAAAGCAAACGAAGCGGCATCCGGTCAATGAGTGATTTGCAACAAAAAATCGAGCAGGTTGTTGCGGTTCTGACCGAAACAACCTGTGACTTTGCGCCAGTTACCTTTGCCAACAGTCTGGGCGCGGAAGATATGGTTTTGACCGATATCATTGACCGCTATCAGCTCGATATCGATATGTTCAGTCTGGATACCGGCCGTTTGCCGCAAGAGACCTATGATTTGATGCAAGTCGTGCGGGAGCGGTACAAAACACCGTTGCGTATCTATTTTCCCAATGTAAAACAGGTTGAGGCCTATGTCGCCGAGCATGGCGTCAATGGGTTTTATGACAGTATCGAGTTGCGCAAGGCATGCTGCCATATCCGTAAAGTCGAACCACTGCGCCGCGCCTTGCAGGGTAAGCGCGCCTGGATCACCGGAATGCGAAGCGAACAAGCATCGACCCGGTCGAATTTGAAAGTATCGGCTTACGACATGGACAACCGCATGCAGAAAGTCAATCCATTACAGGATTGGTCCAATGCGGAAGTCTGGGAATATCTCAAGCACTATGAAGTGCCTTATAACAAGCTGCACGATAAGTTTTATCCCAGCATCGGCTGCGCGCCTTGCACTCGTGCCATTACACCGGGAGAGGATATCCGCTCCGGGCGCTGGTGGTGGGAAGCACCGGAGAATAAAGAGTGTGGATTGCACAGCAGCAAGGTTGTACCCATAAAATAACACCTGCGATTTGTTTGTACGTCATTGTTGTAAATCATTTGAGTTGGGTTGGAATCTGCTTAACTGTTGGAATGATTGCTTGATGGCTATGGTGTGATCTGAACAAAAATAAAACTGAACTGAACTTGTGTTTAATATTGCCGTGCCTTTCCCTTGTGAATTAGGGGGAAATTCATTGCGGCCGTAGTGTGTATTTCTGAGTGATATCAAATCAAGTATGCGATAAATTCGCAGATACGGGTAGAATATCGGCTGGAATTCATCGGGCTGGCAGTGTAAGGAAAATATTAAATCAAGCTAACAGTATGAATTTGATAAAAGAACAGAATAAAAAACTGAAGGGATTTACTATCCTGGTGGTGGAAGATAACGAATTGAACCAGCAAGTTGCTAAAGGCTTGCTGGAATATAACGGTGCGACTGTAGCGATAGCCAATCATGGAAAAGAAGCATTGGAGATGTTGAGTAAATCTCCCTTCGACTGCGTATTGATGGATATTCAAATGCCCGTGATGGATGGCTTGGAAGCCACGCAATTAATCCGTGCCAACCCGCAGTGCCCGGATACTTTGATCATTGCAGTAACAGCCAATGCAGACCAGCATCACAAAGATTTATGCCAAAGCGCGGGTATGAATGATTTTTTGACAAAACCAATTGATCCAGAACGGTTGGTCAATACGCTGTTGAAGTGGCTGATGCCAAAACCCGATGCACAGATCTCATGAGCGCTAAAAGATAAAAATGAATGGTTTTTTCTTGCTAAATCGGCTGCTTCTGATTGCGTATTAATTACATTTCTGGATGAATAACGAAAAGCCGATACGTGTGCTGGTGCTCGATGATGACAGATTTATGCTTGAATTTGTCAGTCATTTGCTCAGGGATCTGGGCGTCAGCGAAGTGCTGGTTGCTGAGGATGGCAAGGCTGGCTTGTTTGTTATGTCCGCGCAAGTCTCTGCGATTGACTTGCTGATTTGTGATATTGAAATGCCGGGTATGGATGGTATTGAGTTTCTGCGCAATATTGCGGATCAATATTACAACGGTAAGATCGTGTTATTTTCCGGTGTTAATCCCGATTTGCTTAAAGCAACAGAACGCTTGGCTTCTGTACGCGGGTTGAATGTCATTGGCACATTGGCAAAACCGGTGACGGTCGGTTCGCTGGCAGCCATTTTGGATCAGCTATCGATACCTGTCCCGAGACGTGCTAATCCGGCCCGGATACGGCAGATTTTCACGATGGAAGAGATTCAGCAGGCCTTGGCGGCGGATCAGATTGATTTATTTTATCAACCCAAAATCGACGTCTCCAGCCGCCGTGTTACCAGTGTCGAGTGCTTGGCACGGTGGTGCCATGCGCAATACGGATATGTTTCTCCGGATAACTTCATACCGGTGATTGAGCAAAGTGGATTGATCAATGACTTTACTCGTGATGTATTGAGAAAATCCGCTCTGCAATTGGATTTGTGGCTGCAACAAGGGTTTGATTTAAAGATTTCAGTCAATGTTTCCATGGAAAATCTGGACCGGTTTAATTTGCCGGAAATTTATGCAATGGCCGTGCGCGATTGTTATGTGCCGATTGACCGGATAACGCTGGAAATTACCGAGGGCAAGCTGGGAAAGGATTTCGCGCAATCCTTGGACATTCTGACGCGGCTTAGGCTGAAGGGGTTTGGATTGGCTATCGACGATTTCGGCATAGGCTACTCATCGATGGAAACGCTCAAACATATGCCCTTTACCGAGCTCAAAGTCGATCGTATTTTCGCGCATGGCGCGGCAAAAGATCCGGCAACTCGTGCCATTCTGGAGTCGAGTATAAAATTAGGTAAGGCGCTTGGCTTGAATGTCGTGGTGGAAGGCATTGAGACCCGAGCAGATTACCAGCTGGCGGTAGAACTCGGATGTGATGAAATTCAAGGATTTTTTATTGCGAAACCGATGCCCAGCGGTGAGTTTACCGAATGGTTATCGAAACATGAAAAAACACGGGATGAGCGATTCTAAACGATCGGGGTTTTGGACAATAACCAAACACCGGCTGTAAGTACATTCGTATAAAATTAAGTAACAAGTGACTAATTGATTAAAAATATGACAAAAATGGATGCAACGTTGCACACTCAAACGGGAACAATCGCTGATACGTCTAATTTTAGCTTTGGCTTTACCATAGCCGATTTCTACCGGCGAAGCGGCTTGGTCAGGCTGGATCAAGTATTTCTGGATTTTCTTCGCACCGGCGATGAAGCGCTGTATAAAAAATTAGAGATTGCGCGCGCGCATCCGGATGATTTACTGCCTAAAGATGAATCCGCTTTATTGATCGAGATTGCGCCTTGGTTAGAAGATTTCATTGCCCGGTTGTTCAACATTGAGACCGAAGTGCAGCAATTGGCGGCGCGGCATCACGAATTGGCGCCGCTGTATTTTTGTAAGCGGCAATTTGTTCAGCGTCGCGCCAAAAGTAAAGTGAGCGATGAAGAGCTGGCAGGCATTGATGGCTTGGCGCTGGAAAAAGAACTGGCAGCTGAATTCGGCGAGGCTTTCTCAGAACTGATTTTCGCGACCAAAGTCACGCAGTGGATGGACGCGGAAGCGGAAAATGAAGCCCGTTTGAACAAAGCACTGCAATATGCAGCTTGGGCGTTACGCACACCGGCAGGCCAGCAGCATACGCATCAGGGTATTTTGTTCAAATCCCCTGCAAAGCTCGATTTTCAGCATCTGCTCTCGCTGCAAACGGATGATTCTGCCGGTTATACGATGCACCAGCTTGGGCATTTGCGTGAGCGCAACGGTTTTGCACTGACTGATAACGGCACCGATCTGATGGGTGCGC
>MSXT01000037.1 GCA_002083595.1 Proteobacteria bacterium ST_bin16
TTTCACATGCATGTCCCCGACTGTGACATGACTCACCGACAGGTTGTGCTGCCAATCCGTGTGCTTCGGGTCGAGTTCCGCCAGTCTCTTGCGAATCGCTAGCGATTCCTGATACGCCTTCAGTGCCGCCGCGTTGTCGCCACTGTTCACATGCATGTCGCCGACATTCCCATAACTCACCGACAGGTCGCGCTGCAAATTGAGATTATCCGGTTCCGCTTTCACAAGTTGCTCCAGCAATAAATGGCCTTGCCGGTATTTCTCAGATGCTTTCCGGTTATCGCCCAACACAAGCAAAATATTCGCTTCATCGCTTAAGGCGGCGGCAAACCACCAGAGATCTTTTTTTGGATCGAGTTGTTTCTGCAGATTTTGCACGGCTTCCAGTGCCAGCGTACTGTTACCCAGTTTTCCGGCGATGCTGCCGATATTGCGCCAGGCTGCGCGGTAATCGTGTCGGAATACGACGGCCTCTTGATACAGCGCTAACGCCTTGGGCATATTGAAGGCGTTTTGCCAGCGCTCCGCGGCTGTATAAGCTTCCTGCGCCAGCTCCGACGTTTTTTCCCGTTTCAGGTTTTGGTAATAACGCTCACGGAGCTGTGCCGCCTGTTCCAGTTCACCTGCCTGCAAGGCTTGCTGTTCTGCCGCCAGCAACGGATTATCCGGATGCTTCTCGCGGTCAGCGGCATTTTGCGCGAGCGCGCTTTTATATTTTTGTTCCCAATCGGCTACTTCGTTCCTTAATTTATCGATGAAATCGTTCAGATTCTTCTGGCTGCGATGCGATTCCTGCAAATAGGCTTCCAGCTTCGCCAGCGCACCGGGTGGAATTCCCGAATCATTGCCGCATTCGATGGTGACCTGTGCTTTAATGTCGCCCGTGATCACCGGACTGCAATCGCCGCTGGTCGTTTTATTGGCAAACCCGAACGATGCACCGGGAAACAGCAGCAACGCGAAAATCAATCCCCACAGTATGTTGCGCATCTCAGTCCTTTTTTGAACAATTCAACGTTAAATTGCTATTGATATCGCCGGTAACGACGTTGCTGCAATCCCCTTGCGTGCTGATGGATGGCGTGGAAGAAAACAGCGCAAACAAGCCTGCAACGATGGCGGCGGCCACGGCGGCAATTGCACCGATATGCGCCGCTTTCATCGTATCGCTGAGATTGCGCTTTTCTTCTTTGGAAGGAGTGAACCGGGGCAACGGGGACTCACCTAATGTCACTGTCTTGCCGATTTCCGGCGCCGGTGTCGCATGCTGATCCGTCAGCAACCGGTACAGCGTGGTGTAATCCCGCGGCAGTTGGTAAGTGGTAAAGCCTTTCAACGGCAACGGCACATCTTCCAAGCTGCCGTGCTCGGGAATGGCCGGGATGAATTTAGTGTTGCGATAGTAGTGGTCGTACAACATTTGCGAAATCACCACACCTTCGAAATTCACACCACGCCCGCCATCCGGATCATTTCCGCGATAGCGCTGCAAGTACAGCGGTGTGCAGACGATCAAGACAAAATCCGCGCGTTCAATTTGTGTTTCCATCCAGCGCTGCCAGCCTTCCGGTGGAAACCCATTGACGTATTGGTCGATCTGGCAATCCAAGCCATCCCGGCGCAAATCGTTGGCCAGGTTGCGCACGAATGCGCGGTGCGTATCCGAGTCGTGGCTGTAACTGATAAAAACGCGGGCAGTTGGATTCATGAATAGCGGGTATCGCGGGTTCGATGAGCGGCAAGCATAAGTAAAACCGGCGGCAAAGTCTACCGAATGCCCAACGGACGAGAGAAATCTCCAAAGTATGTTACAGCAAATCTCTCGCTGAACGGAAAACCCCGTTTGTTCCCGCTTTAGGCTGCCGCCGCCCTACCGTATATTCCAGCTTCATTTACCCGAACAAGCAGTTGCATTCATCGATCATCGCGGAGGAATCAATGGAAAGTTATTTTCTTGGCCGGCAACCCATTCTGGATCGTAATCAGAATTTAGTCGCGTACGAATTACTATTTCGTCAGGAAGAAACCCAAGAAGCGACCAAAGTCACCGATGACTTATCCGCATCGGCCAATGTAATCGCAAACGCTTATGGCCGTTTCGGCATTCAGAACGTGCTCGGGCAACAGCGCGGTTTTATCAATGCGGATCTCGATCTGATCATGAGCGACATCATCAGCTTGCTGCCGAGCAAACATGTGGTGTTGGAAGTCAGGGTGCCGGAACAGATCACGGCGGAATTCTTGCAGCAATGCAATGAATTGAAACAAAAAGGCTATCAATTCGCGTTGGATAATATCGTCGCCATCGACAGCAAAATCGAGCAACTGCTACCGATCGTCAGCGTCGTGAAAGTCGACGTGCTGGCACTGCAAACGGACGAACTGGAGAAACTGGTCACTGCATTGAAACGCTGGCCGGTTTTGCTGCTGGCGCTGAAAGTGGAAAGCCGGGAACAGGAAATACGCTGTAAACAACTGGGATTCCAGATGTTTCAGGGTTACTACTTCGCCAAACCCGAGGTGATGTCGGTGAAACGCACCGATCCGGGCAAATTATCGCTGCTCAGGCTGTTGACTTTGGTGACGGATAATCACGATCACGACGAAATCGAGCGGGAATTCAAACGCCAGCCGGGCTTGAGTTATAACCTGATGCGCATGGTCAATTCCGTTGCAGGCGATTTGCCACGCAAAATCAACTCGATCAAGCACGCCATCACGTTGATGGGGCGCGAGCAATTGCTGAAATGGATACAACTGCTGCTCTACACCTCCAGCCAGCCGGAAGACGGTACGCCGGATACACGCATGCAAATCGCGGTGGAACGCGGCAAGCTGATGGAATTGATCGCCACCGCCGAACGCCCGCACGATAAAAATCACCATGAACGCGCCTTTATCGTCGGCATTCTGTCGCTACTGGATGAATTACTCGGTATCGACATGCAGCAGATTGTCAACAAACTCGGTATTTCCGACGATATGTGCCAGGCCTTGATGAAACGGGAAGGACGCTTGGGGCAGGCGCTCAAATTGCTGGAAGCCGATGAGCAGGACGATCATGCCACGATTCAATCCGTCTTGGCCGGTCTCGGTTTTCTGAGCTGGGATGAATTCACCGTTATTAAAATACAAGCAACCGGCTGGACCAATCAAACCGGCGACATCGCCAATTAGAAAAAGATAGGATTGCGGCTAATGCAGCCGCTCAAACGCCGATACCGCTAACCCGAGCTCGTCATCCGCGGCTCTTTTGATGCGGTCGATGTTGATCCGGGTTGGAAAGCCATAGCTGGGATGATAAGCCGCCGCGATTTGATCCGCCTTGCCGTTCAAGCTCGCTTGCAGTTCCGAGAACAGCCGGTCGATGGTTGCGTAACGGGCAAAAAAATCATATTGGGCATCTGCCGCCGTAATCGTCTTGCCGGTGTTATCCGTCATCGCGGCAATTTGGCCGTTCAACACTTCGATCTGCAACGGCATGCGGTTTCTGAAGGTACAAAAACACACCATATTCAGCTCGAAACGGTAGTGCGTGATATTCGCTTCTTGCCATTTCTTCTGGTGACGTTCGAAATCGCTGCGCATGGGCGACACGCAGGCCATCAGCAACAAAATTGATAGGAGCAGAAGCGTTTTTTTCATGTAGCGCGGAATGCCCTAATCATCCATTTTTCCGGATCCGCCGGCCGGCGCATCCAATTGGATTTCCGGTTCGGTCACGGGCGTGGCTGAGAACTGGATTGGCAGCTCGCTATAGTTCGCCGGTGTAACGAACACTTCCATATACACCGGGGTGGCGAGAAATTCGGCATAAAAAGTATTGGCATAGCCGCCGGATGCCGTGGCAAAACCGAATCCATGCGGCGTGATCTGTCCCTTCGCATCGATACGGATCAGATTATCCAGCGTAAACGGTTCGTTTCCTGGAATCGATTTCCCGGTGGGATGCAAACCGGTAATACGTTCACCATTGCGGTGTCCGGCAATACTAAGAATTGGATAAAAGCCTTGCGCATCGGCGGTTTCGGCGGTCGTAAGTGTCCCTCTGGCGACAACGCTGCCGCTTGTGTAACGCCAATTCCATATTTTCTCGGCGCTGGCATTGTGCGCGCATACCAGTAATAGCGCGACAACAGCGCCGGATAGAATCTGATTCGTTAATCTACTCATCCTGACTCACCGCGCGATAGATTTTTTCCATGACTTCATTATTGTAGTCCTGAACCACGCTTTGCGAATTAAACAAATCCCTCAGTTCAACCACCGTGATCGCAATAATCAGCAGCAATCCGGTACCGGCAAGCCCGGTGAAGAGCATGATTGCTCCGGTCATGAATAGGCACAGATTGATCGTGCCGCGCAGCGGTTTACCCAGATAGAAATGATGCAGACCGGCAACAAAAAGATAATTCAGCACCGCGTAAGTATCCGGATCTTTCAGTTCTTGTTCGGTTTGTTTGAAAAATTGCAGCCGTTTGTCATCCGGCAATGCACGCACAAGTTGCCTGATGCGCTCTTCGTCTTCCCGGATGGCTTCCTGGCTTTTCATGTGCGTGGCAACGTTCAACGCGCCAGCGTGATGATCACCGCCTCGCGTTTCCAGAACAATAAAAACCGCTTCTGTTCGACGAACTGGAACACCAGCGTCCAGCCATCCGCGGCTTCCTTGTTGAGTGTCATTTCCAGCCGCTTGATCGGAATACCCGACGCGCCCAGGAAAATCGTTCCCAGTCCGCCTTCCGTCACGTATAACACTTTGTATTCTTTGTAAGACATATGGTTAAGTCCCTATTGATTTCACCGGAATGGGGGGATTTTTTAAATCAGCGGCCTAGTTTACTGCAACCGGGAAATCCGGTGTTGTGACGCAATAAAATCAGAAACGCATTACGCCACCACGACTCGCCTGCGGTACGCGATCAGCGTAACCATAAAAACACAGATCACCAGCATGACAGCCGGAAACAACAGTGTGGTCACGGAAAAATTCTCCAGCGCCAGCATCACCAGTACATTACGCAACGTGAACAATGCAAAAAATTGCAGTGATTCCGAATAGGGGAATTGATAGGCTTTTCTGACCGTGGGCCCAAATCCGATCACATCGATTGCCGTCAGCAACACCACCGCCCACACCGGATCGGATGTCCAAAACCACAGCGGCAATGAAGACAATGCCGCGATAAAAAATACCCAATCGGCTCGAGTGACCGTCACATCGGCACGCTTCAGGTAAGCCAGATAAGCAATGCCGATGGTAATTCCAGCTGAAACACCGATCGGCCAAGTACCCGCGCCGCCTTTATCCTGCAATTGCGCCACAAAAATCAGCAGCGTCGTCGCACCCCAGATCACCCAGGAAAAAATATGCGGTTTGATTGAGCCCCGGAAAATTTCCCGGATGTATGGAATGAACGCGGCCAAAGTGACTGCAATAGCAATCAAACTGAGAGTTTCTTTGTAGAACATTTTCTTTTGCGGTGCGCTGTAAAAAACAGAATCGTGTAAGAGCGCATTGCACTGGATTGGTTCAGTCTGGAAAAAAATATTCTTGATGCACCTGATACATCAGGCAAAAAGAAAACCAGCCATTTTGGGTTACCCGATCAGGGTGTTTTCACGGTTACAACGCTGGTGTTGCTGTTGGGATGGTTCCGGATTTGCTGGCTTTAAACGCATCCGATGAGATGGGTGAACCTTGATGGATGCCACCGGATATGTCTGGCGGCATCCGATTGCAAATTAAGCTACCTGATTTCTACGGCGAACCATAAATCCCAGGACGCCCAAGCCTGCTAATAACATGCCATAGGTTTCTGGTTCCGGTACCGGACTCACGGTACCGCCAATAAAGAAAGTGCCCGTACTATTGTAAGCTGCATCGATTGCAGCCACGGCTGCCGCATTCAGCGTGATGGATACGATGCTGCCGTTACTCGATGAATCCACTGAAATCGAACCGTAAGAATTACCGGAGGCCAGATCATTGAAAATTCCAAGACCGGTATCGGTTACTGGATTACCGGAAACATCGAACAGGGTGTACAACAATGCAGCCGATTGGCTCAAGAAGCCGCCATCCGCGCCACCGTTCTCTCCAACGGCCGGTTGATACAATTTCAACACAGCACTGGTGGTTCCAATAGCGCGATGCACGTCGAATGCGAAGTAGTTATTCGCAAATATATCGCTTCCAGTGCACGAGTCGGATGAACCGCAGGTACCCGCAATATAGTTTCCTGTCGCGCCACCAAAATTGTTGGTACCAAATTCGTCAACCCAGCCGCGATTGGTCGCCGTATACGTTGTGCTGCCGTTCAGCACCAGTTGCGCGCTGCCAACGTTGTGAGTCCAAGCAAAAGTGTGGTCACTTAAACCGGCCGATGCAACTGATGGCAGTACCGCCAATCCTAGAATGCATGCCACTGTGCTAACTAATTTATTATTTTTGATCATTTTCTTTCCTTTCAAGACTAAAATTATTTTTAACCTATTTCGCATAGGGATAGTAGTTTGCTGTAAATATTAAAACCATAGGGCAACACTACTTTTTTTATAGTCGAGTTGTACCATTTATGGGGTATTCAATCGATCCATATCCGCTGAGAATCTCCTTAGAAATGGGTGCAAACACTGGCCGGTTTCAGCTGAGCAACGGGTACGGGTACCCCCTTCGTTTCTGTGTGTAACAACAGAAAATTGCATGATTTCTTTGAGAATGGAGCACTTGGAATCGCCAGATACGGCACAACATTCTTGCTCCCAGTGATCACATCAAATACGCCCGATGTAAAGCACGACAATAAGTCCCAACGCCAAGATAGCCACGGCGACATTCACCAGCATGCCCCAGCGGGTTCCGTATCCCTCGGGGAATTCCGCCGGATTCAGAGTTCTCAGGAATACCGCATACTGACGGGATGAATAAATGGCGGATACCGCGCCGAGGAGGACGAAAGCAAATCCCAGCCAGAATGTCAGCGTCATACCGGAAGCATGCACATGATCCTGCGCCAAGGCGCTCAATAGCAGGCCAGTACGCTCGACCAAAAAACCGAAAGCGATCAGGGCAAGACTGGTGCGGTTCCAGGCCAGCAACGTGCGCTCCGCTGCGAAGAGCACCCGGGGATCCTTGAGGTCAGACATGCTTTCTCCTTAGCGTGACACTGAATTGGTTAACAAAATTGCACTATGGAACAATAGCCTTTCTCGCTGACTCGATGAGTTTCTACTCCCAAATCACCATCTTGAAGCGTTCCTTGACGATACCGAAGTAATTGCACTTCCAATCGCTCTGCGCAAAAAAATCCAGATGATGCCATTGGTCTTTCTGTTTCAGGATACTGGCAGCGGCATCATCCCAGTCCGTGGCGGCCAATTTAACTTCCAGCTGCTGTTTCCGTTCGGCCACTTCCGCGTAATCAAAACCATCGTATTCCCAATGCAACACTTCAAACACATTACCCGCACGGTCGGCATAATCCATGCTGAAATCCAGCCCCCACTTGGGACGCATGCGGATAATCTTATAAATCAGCGGATTGGTTTGCGCCCAGTGTTCGAGTTGCTGCAATGCTGCGCCGCGATACCCTTTGCGCTCGAATAACAAACTGTGGTTCAACACTGCGCCTTCCACCCGTTCCGGCTGTGTGAACCAAGGCGTCTTGATTGCGTGCCGATGTTCCCGGTGCGCATGGGCAGATGTCAGGTTAGCCTCGGCATAGCGTTGTTCCAGACCGGTCAAGTCGTACCCGTTTTGATCGAACAGGGCCAGCTCATGGGTTGCCGGTGCATTCAAACTTTCCAGCGGGCGGTCCCAGAAACCTGTGGGATTGAATTGATTGTTGGTTAAATCTAAGTAACTCATGAGGTTAAATAAAATAAAATTATTCCTGATTGGAAAGCTAAAAAACAGATTATGGTTGGATGCGCGGTTTTCCATACAATTCCCGCAGCTCATTCTTGGCTTTTTCCAGCACCCCGCGTTGCTGCACGGACAAATGCTTCCCCGCCCGGTTGATGTAAAAATTCAACATCGACATCGCCGACGCAAACGGCTCCGCCTTGCGCCGCTGGCTATTTTCGGCCGACTGTTTCAGCGACAACGCGATTTTGCGCGGATCATTCCACGAAAAAACACCGTACTCAAGATCCAAGGCGTTGCTGGTTTCGGCGACTTGCTGCGACCAATGATGCGGGGTATTTCGCGGCATAAACGTCACCCGGCGTTAGATAAAAATCAGGAAACACAAGCAAACACGCATTCATAATCAGCGGTACTTGTCGCACGCCGCATCAAAATTGCAATGATTAAGCTTGCTAAGATGACTGGTTCCAGGCAAATATACACGAGAACAGATTGAACGACAGCTAGTTAAAAAAATAACCCCGTTACTCGGAACGGGGTTATTTCGGCTAAAAATAATTATCTAGATATTTTGTTTTCTACGGCGCACAAAGAAACCAACCAGTCCTAACCCAGCCAGAAACATTGCGTAAGTTTCCGGTTCAGGCACAGCTGCTATTGTGTTGGAGAATGAGAAACTTAAATCGTTGTAGTCAAATGGTCCGTTGTACAAATCCTCAAAACTGACTAGCGTGGTGTTCGGAAGCCAATCGGATTGAACGCGTGCGTGCTCGTGACTGTCCGGATTGCGGCTTGCTTCGCCAGTAAAAAAATCATGACCGGTATTGTTGACGTGCATGCGGAACATAAGTTCGGTTCCGGCAGCGAAAGTTCCCAAGCTTACCGAGGTACCAACCGGTGTAGCGTGGTTATTAAAAATAAAAGTGGAACCCAAGTAAAGATCATTGCTGAATGAAGCAGAATTTCCTTCGTAAGTTGCGATAATTTCTCCACCCGTCGCAATTACTTTAAGACCCTCGGAGCCAGGTGCGGCAATTGGAAAAGCGTAAGCAGATAAGCTGACCCCCCCGCTAATAATCAGAGCAGCAGCTAGCCGCATCACTGAATGAGTAAGTGTGTGTAACATAGAATTATTCCTTTTTTATTATTGATCGAACCAATCAGAAGCCCATGGCCACAGCATTGGCACTAGAATTTGAGTATAAAACACCGGGAAAAATGAATCGCTCTCTGTATTTTGTTCCAAATGCACTACTGATTCAAAAGTAAGGGCATCTGATACTCTTACTGCAGCGAGCCGGTTAAAATTTATTGAACCAGCCGCGAGCAGCTATTAAGTATTCTCCGTTTTTCCGGCTGAATCAAGTACCGGTCAAAAAAATTATCTTTCAAACAATCACTGGCTTAAAGAATCCGTGAATAGTTTGGCAAACAAGATGAGACGCAAAACGAATGGAGCAAAGACAAATCAGATCTATCATTGTGCTAGGCGAATCTTTCAGCGCTACATGATGCAGATCACTTACGCAGATTACTATTCAGTATTTCTTAGAGCTTTAAAACATTCAACAAACTGAATTTTTGCTGAGTAGCCGTTTCTTTGGTGAACGGTACTACCCCCAACAATGGGCAATCCAACCGTTGTTCCAACGTGGCGATATTTTCCGCTACAGCCAGCATCTGCGGATCAATGCAGTTGGCCACCCACCCTGCCAAAGTCAAACCGGCTGTCTTGATTGCTTGCGCCGTCAGCAAAGCGTGATTCAAGCAACCCAGACGCATACCAACCACTAAGATCACAGGAAGATTTAGTACTTGCGCTAAATTTGCGCCAGTCTGATGCTGATTAACCGGCACCAGAAAACCGCCAGCGCCTTCGACAATAATCCTATCCGCTTGGGTACTGAGTTGCCGGTAAGCCTGTTGAATGACCGTCAGGTCGATTTCCCTGCCCGCTAGTTGCGCAGCAAGGTGCGGCGAAATGGGCGAGTCGAATGCATACGGGTTGATTTGCTGACGCATTACATTCACGTTGCTGGCAGCGAGCAGTTGCTCGACATCCAGCCATTTTCCATTTTCGATGCCTGCGGCAATTGGTTTCATGCCAATAACTTTATGACCTTGCGCCGCGAACGCATGCAGCAATGCGCAACTGACAGTGGTTTTGCCGATGCCGGTGTCGGTGCCGGTGACAAAGTAACCTTGCCCCATATTAAGGCGGCAAACCCAATTGCCGGCGCGTTTCCGGTGTCAGGATCGAACGCGGATCGAACGGTTTCCAGGCATGCCCGTACACCACTTCAAATGTGGCGGGCAGCTTACCGTTGCGGCGCAGCGTTTCGTATTCGCCGATGACTCGTTGCCACTTATTTTTTCCCATCAATCCCTGCTGCCTGCCCTGCAGCACGTTGTGCGCACCGATGGCTTTGAGGTCGCGCATCACGCTGATCACGTCGTCGTACGTCAAGGTGATGTATTCCATGTCCATCACCGGGGTGGAAAAGCGATTGTTGACCAGCAGATCGCCAATGTCGTGCATGTCGGCAAAGCGGTTGACGTGCTGGTAGCCATCGATTTTCGCAAACGCTTGGCGCAGTTCTTTCAAGGTATCTGGACCGAAGGTGCTGAACATCAGCAATCCATCGGCGCGCAGAATGCGGTGCATTTCGGCAAAAGTGCGATCCAGGTCGTTGCACCATTGCAGCGCAAGGTTCGACCAGATCAATCCGACGCTTTCGTTCTTGAACGGCAGTTGCTCGATATCGCCGCACACGTAATCGCTGCGCTGCTGCAACGGCAGCAAACGTTGCCACCAGGCGGTGTTGGGGCGCGCATGCGTGAGCATCGCCCAGGCAATATCGACCGCGATCAATTGGCTGCTCGGATAGCGTTTGACCAGTTGCTGGCTGCCGTAGCCGGTGCCACTACCCGCGTCGAGAATCACATCGGGCTTATATTTGATGTATTCCAAGCGCGCCAGCATGCGGTTGCTGATTTCGCGTTGCAGCACCGCCGCTTGGTCGTAACTGACCGAGGCGCGTTCAAACGCGGCACGCAGTTGTTTCTTATCAAGAATTTGTCCAGAATGCATTGAGATGAGCCACAAATTGTTCGGGGTAAGATAAAAACGGCGCGTGGCCGCAGTGCGCAAACATCACCTGCTGCGATTGCGGCAAATGCCGCTGCATCCAATCGGCCGCTGCCGGGTGGGTAATCACGTCATTTTCGCCATGCACGATTAAAACTGGTTGTTTGATGGTTACGATGCGTTCGCGTAAATCGCTGTGCTGCAAAATCCGCAAGCCTTTTTCCAATGCATCGGGATCGGGCTCGCCACGCAGAAAAAAGTTTTTGCGCAATTGCGACAGAATCTTGCTGGCATCGCGGTCGCCGCTCATTTGCAATGTCAGAAAGCGATTGATCGTGGTGGTGTAATTGAGTTTCAAGTTTTCCAGAAACAATTGCAGCAATTTGCGCTCCATGCCCCATTCCCAGTCGTCGCATTTGGCAAAACACGGTGTGGTGGCAATCAGCGCCAGCTTCTCGACCCGCTGCGGCTCGCGCACCGCCAATTCCATCGCTACTTGCCCGCCGAGCGACCAGCCACCGAGCATGCAGCGCTCCGGTAACATTCCCGCAACCATCTCAACCAGGTGATCCAACGTTCCGGGCTCGCTCGCGGGACTCAAACCATGCCCGGGCAAATCGACCAGATGCACGCGGAACCGTTGCGCCAGTTCATCGCGAACGCTGCCCCAAATGCCGCTGTGCATCGCCCAGCCGTGCAGCAGCACAAGATCAGGGCCTTGCCCCACGATTTCGATATGCAATGGCGTCATGACGGCGCCAAATCGTGCAAAGCCCGGACAAGGCGTTGAATATCGTCCGGCTGGTGTGTGGCTGATAAGGAAATACGCAGGCGCGCCGTGCCTTGCGGCACTGTCGGCGGGCGAATGGCCGGAACCAGTATGCCTTGTTCGCGCAATCCTTGACTGATGCGCACGGCTTCAACGCTGTCGCCGATCAACAAGGGTTGAATCGGTGTCACGGAAGGCAACAGTTTCCAAGGTAACGGCTGCAAGCCCTGTTTCAATTGCGCAATGTTACGCCGCAACGCCTCGCGCCGCCATTCATCCAGTTCGATCAAACGCACACTGGTCAACAATGCGTGCGCCAGCAATGGCGGTGTGGCGGTGGTATAGATATAGCTGCGCGCCGACTGAGCCAGGGTTTCGATCACTTCCGGCTGCGCCGCGACGAATGCGCCAAATACACCGGCCGCTTTACCGAGTGTCGCCATGTAGATGAGATTCGGCGAATGGGGGTGCGCACTTCCCGGTAAAAATAAGCTGCCGCGCCCCTGCTCGCCCAGTACGCCAAAACCATGCGCATCGTCCAATAACAGCCATGCATGGTAGCGTTCGCACAATGCGATCAATCGCCGGATGGGTGCAATATCCCCTTCCATGCTGAATACCGCATCGCTGATCACCAGCTTGCGCCGCGCTTGGACTGTGGCCAGGCGTTGTTCCAACGCTGCCAGATCACAATGCGGATAGCGGATGAATTGCGCGCGCGACAGTAAAGCCGCGTCGTTCAGCGAAGCATGGTTCAATTTATCGGCGAAAACTGCATCTTCGCGCCCGGCTAACGCCGTGACCATGCCGATATTGGCCATATAGCCGGTGGAAAACAACAACGCTTGCGGGAATCCGGTAAATGCCGCCAGCGCTGTTTCGAGATCATGATGCGCGACGCTATGACCGTTGACCAAATGTGAGGCACCCGCACCAACACCGTAGCGCCGGGCGCCGTCACATGCCGATGCAATCAATTCCGGGTGATTGGCAAGTCCCAGGTAATCGTTGCTGCTGAATGCCAGATAATCCCGCCCATCCATCGTGATATGGTTTGCTTGCGGGGAATCGACGATTTGCCGGGTGCGCCGCAGACCTTTTTGCTCGCGTATGCGCAGTTGCTCAGCCAGATCCGCAAACATCTACGACAGCGCGTGCAGCCCCAGCTTATCCAATAACATGCGGTCGCGATCGGTTTCCGGATTGCCGGTCGTCAACAATTTGTCGCCGTAGAAAATGGAATTGGCACCGGCCAGGAAGCACAGCGCTTGAATTGCATCGGACATTTCCTGACGCCCCGCGGACAACCGCACCATGGCTTTCGGCATGGTGATCCGTGCCGCGGCGATGGTGCGCACGAATTCAAGCGGATCGAGCGCTTCCGTACCGTATAAAGGCGTACCCTTGACCTGCACCAGATGATTGATCGGCACCGATTCCGGATACGGATTCAGATTGGCCAATTGCGCGATCAATCCGGCGCGCGAGCGGCGCGTTTCACCCATGCCGACAATGCCGCCGCAACACACATTAATGCCCGCTTGACGCACTTCCTGCAAGGTATTCAAACGATCCTCATACTGCCGCGTGGTGATAATTTCTTCATAAAATTCCGGCGCGGTATCGAGGTTGTGGTTGTAATAATCCAGCCCGGCTTCACCGAGTTGCTGCGCCTGGCCGGGTTTCAATAAACCCAGCGTGGCACAGGTTTCCATACCCAGTGATTTGACCGCACGTACCATTTCGGTCATTTTCTCGATATCGCGCTGTTTCGGGCCGCGCCAGGCAGCGCCCATACAGAAGCGCGACGCGCCTTTGGCTTTTGCCGCAGACGCGGCAGAGACCACTTCGTCCAGCGACAGCAGGTCCTGATTCTCAACGCCGGTGTGATAACGCGCCGCTTGCGGACAGTAGCCACAATCTTCCGGGCAGCCGCCGGTTTTTACGGAAATCAGTGTCGATAATTGCACGCCGTTGGCGTCGTGATATTGCCGGTGCACGCTTTGCGCACGATAGATCAGATCGTTAAACGGCGCATTCAGCAATGATTCAATATCCGCCACGCTCCAATGCGCCGAGTCTTGCGATTTTCCGGTCATCCCGCCCAGATCGTTTTGTGTTTCGTTGCTTGTCAGTGAATCCAAGTTCATATCAATTTACCTATTGTGCTGTTTAAATGCTGCAGCGATCGCGCCCATTGCCGATAGCCTTCGATGAATCAAGAATTATGTCAGTGTTTCTATTTTACCACCGCCGATTTTTAAACAACCGATTAAATACGATGCACATCCGGATTCAAAAAAATTGCCTACTGTGCGGCATTACCTCTGATCATGATTTTTGCGCGCCGTGCTACCGTGATTTACCGCAGCTGCCCGGGCATCATTGCCCCGTTTGCCTATGGCCGGTGCCGACAGCGGAAATCTGCGGCGCTTGCTTGAAAAAGCCGCCCGCATTCACGCGCACGATTGCCGCACTGCGTTATACCTTTCCTGCCGATGCGTTGATCCATGCGTTAAAATATCAAACCAATCTGGCCATCGCACCGGTTCTTGCCCATCTGTTCATTACCCGGCTAGGAACGATAGAAACGCTGCCTGATATCATCATGCCGATGCCGCTGCACCCGATCCGGTTACGCGAGCGCGGTTTTAACCAAGCGATGGAAATCAGCCGCTACATTGCCAAGCAAACGGATGTTGCCCTGATACCGGATGGTTGCAGCCGCATCAAACACACGCTGCCGCAAGCCGGATTGCCGTGGAAGGAACGGCAGAAAAATATCCGTAAGGCTTTTCGCTGTACAATGGATTTATCGGGCAAGCATGTTGCGGTGGTCGATGATGTCATGACCACCGGCGCGACACTCAACGAACTGGCCAAAGTATTGCAACGGCAAGGCGCGGCTGAAATCAGTAATTGGGTGATTGCCAGAGCCGTGCCGGAAGTAAAGCAAACCGGTCCTTTTACTTCATTCTAATCAACACACTTTGATAGCCGTATGTTTCATATCGTTTTGCATCAACCTGAAATTCCACCCAATACGGGTAATATCATCCGCCTGTGCGCCAATACCGGCACACAACTGCATTTGGTCAAGCCGCTCGGTTTCCCGCTGCAGGATAAGCAATTGATTCGTGCCGGTCTGGATTACCATGAATTTGCTTCGATTAAAGTCCATGAAGACTGGACGGAGTGCAATCAGCATTTGCAAGGAAAACGCCTGTTTGCGATCACTACGAAGGGAAAACAGCGACACGACACAATAGCGTATACCGCCGGGGATGTTTTTCTGTTTGGTTCGGAAAGCTGCGGCTTGCCGGCTCACATCATGGAAACTTTTCCGGAGCAACAACGCATCCGGGTGCCGATGGTGGCCACCAGCCGCAGTTTGAATCTATCCAATGCTGTCGCCATTGTGGTTTATGAAGCCTGGCGGCAAATTGGATTTCCGTCGGGACAATAACCGGTAATTACTGAAGATTGAGATTTTCGCTCAAGATGCGCGGTGTCACAAAAATAAGCAATTCACGTTTGTTATCGACTTTAGTGGTATTGCGGAAAACATAACCCAGTACCGGGATATCACCCAACATCGGCACTTTGTTAACTACTTCGTTTTCGGTGCGATCAAAAATACCGCCAATCACCACTGTTCCACCGTTTTCTACCAGAACCTTGGTCGTGACCTGCTTGGTATTGATCGGCGGCGGTAGAAACTGGTTGATCGCAGTGCCGATCTTGTCCTGATTGACATTGAGCTCCATGTCGATCTGGCCATTGTAAGTAATCAACGGCTTCACTTTCAATCGCAGCGTAGCATCCATAAAACGGATACTGGTAGCGCCGCTGCTGGTCGCTTGTTGATAGGGCACCCGGTCGCCTTGTTCGATAATCGCTTCCACGCCATGCGCGGTGACCACACGCGGACTCGCGATAATCCGCCCTTTCTGATCGGTTTCCAGCGCGGATAGTTCCAAGTTAATGAGCCGGTTATTGTTGATCTTTAACAAACTCAATCCCAATGCAGCCGGTCCGCCCAGCAATCCCGTCGCTGCTGCTGCGGGCAAATTGACGTTCAGATTACTGCCTCCTCCCGCTGAACTGCCACCAGCTAAAGCGCTCGAATCGGCCAAGTTGCCGGAAATCCCAAGTCCCTGACTGCCCAGATTGGTTGAATTCTGAATGCCGAAACGAGCTCCCAGATTACGGCTAAATAGATCGGTCGCTTCTACTATGCGCGCCTCGATCATGACTTGCCTTTCAAAAATATCCAATTTCTGAATACGTTTTCTGACTTCATCCAATCGGGCTGGAATATCGGTAACGGTAATCGTATTACTGATTTCATCCACATTAATCGTGCCGCGTTTGCTGAGCATGCTTTCAAACGACATGGAATTGACCCTGCGGTGATTCAGGCGGAAAATTTCCGAACGCAGCGGTTCCATATCGGCGATTTGCATCTTCGCTTCTACATCGAGCAATTCCCTGTCCGCCATTTCCTTGCGCGGCGCGACAAAAATGACGTTGCCGGTCTTACGTTTATCCAAACCTTGCGCCTGCAACACGATGTCGAGCGCATGATCCCACGGAACATCCTTCAAGCGCAGCGTGAGATTACCCGCAACAGAATCGCTGGCAATGATATTCAGATTGGTAAAATCAGCGATGACTTGCAAAACCGCACGCACTTCCACATCCTGGAAATTAAGCGATAATCTTTCCCCGGTATATCCGCCGTTGGCCCGCTGCTTCTTTGCAATTTCTTCTTCATCTTCGCTCAATGCGCGGATTTCCAGAACAAACCGGGTACCGGTTTGCCGCGCCGAATGTTCCCAGCGCCCGCCGGATTTCACGTGCATCCGGACGTTATTACCTTTCTTCGATGCTTCGATGGTTTGCACGGGAGTGGCAAAATCGACCACGTCGTAGCGTTTTTTCAAGCTACCGGGCAGCAATGTATCGACAAACTCGACGAATACATCATCGCCTTGGGTTTGCACATCAACACTCGCACCCGGCTTTGTCATATCCACTTCAATCCGGCCTTCCCCCTTTGTGCCACGGCGGAAATCGATATCCTGCAAACTGTTCATATGCTGATTGGGCATTTCTTCCGCAAACCGGATGACGGTAGCGGTTGCGGGGTTTTCTGGCACGCTCACGAGCCGGACAAAAAGAATGTTTTCTTGTGCGCGGATGTCGTGCCGCATAAGTCTTGCCAAATTCATCACCAGCCGGGTGCGGTCCCCAACTTGCACAATATTGACGCTGCGTAAGTCACCCTCGGCAGCTTCTTGCACATTTCTGCCCAAACCATTGGCGACCTGATGAAAATCGAAATAAATGCGATGCGGGTTATCTAATGCAACCCCCGCCGGTAGAACGGAAAGCGGTTGATCTAAGGCAAGTTTGACGATGACTTCGCCATTTAGAAAAGTGGAAATATCGATGGAACGGATACTATTGGGCGGTGTTTCCGCAGTTATCGTTTGTTGCGCAAAAATTGCCGTCGCAAAACAAATCAACAGTGCTGCTAATACGATGTTGAGACCATATCTTTTCATCATTATTGGTAGCTTTAGGGTTGTTTTATTTCTAATTTTTCAGCATGAGTGTACTCGTTTTCTCAGTCCATTCATTCGCTCCATCCTGCACTATCTCCAATAGTTTAACTTCTGATTCCGAAATATGGTTAATTTTTCCGAAATTTTGTCCTAAATAATTACCGGCTCTCACGCGGTACAGTGTGCCATCCGGGGATTTAATCAGGGCGAAAATCATATCATGTTGTTGCAATGTTCCAACCATCAATAAATTTTCCAGCGGATAGGATTCCAAAACCTCCTTGCGCCTGGTTAAATCAGGCTGAATTCCACTGGCAACTGCCTGCACTTGACCATTTTTACGGGGCACGAAGGGGCTGGGAATGTCGAAAGCCTGATACGTGAAATATTGATGCGGTTTAATCTCGGGAAGCGGATCGACCTGACCTTTCAAGCCCTCGCCAGAGCTTTGAATAAAGGCTTCCAGATCGCTATAGTCATTTTGACTGCAAGCAGTCATCGTCACCAAAGCTATTGCAAGTAATACTAACAGGCATAGGTTTCTTATCATCATTCATTTACCCTTAGCTTGCTTTGCTATTTCATCTTCATCCAAATAACGGTAGGTCTTTGCAATCGCATCCAATACCAATTTTCCATCGGTACCTGGAGCAATCGTAATGTCATTGAGCGTGACAATTCGCGGCAATCGCGCGATATCGCTAGCAAAAGCGCCAATATCATGATAACCGCCCGTAACCCGGATCGAAACCGGCAGTTCGGCATAAAATGCGTTGATCGTTTCCTTCTCGGCCGGTTTAAATAGTTCAAATTGCAATCCGCGGCCCAAGCCTGCCTGATTGATATCGACCAGTAATGCTTCCATTTCGGATTTATCCGGCAGTTGTTTCAACATGGCGCTCAGCGACTGCTCTATTTCTTCCAGCTGCGCGCGTAATGCCGGTAAATTAACAGCACTTCTTTTTTTAAGGAGATAAGTATTTTTTAATGTTTCTTCCTCAGCTTGGATTTTCTCCAACGTTTCGGTCTGGTCTTGCCACACCAGGAAATGACCGGCTATCACGATGACAACGAATAAAATGACCAGAGCAGCTATTTTAAATGCTACCGGCCAGCTCCCTGCTTGATTGATATCAAGCTGACGCAATTCAATGAGTAAATCATTCATACCTTAGCCTTACGATTTTCCAGCGGGATTGGCTGGTGAATTCTGCACATCGTCAATCGATGTCCTTCTGAGCTTGATTCTCATATTGAATTCGTTCTGACGGATGTTATTAACCGTTATCGCCTTAATTTCTACCAGTAGTGGGGATTCCAGCCAGGGCGATGATTCGAGATTGCGCATCAGCATGGATACCCAGGCATTGGATTGCGCATATCCGATAAGCGTAATAATTTGATCGTTCTGCTTCACACTTTGCAGATACACGCCATCGGGAAGCAGTCTTACCAGTTGATCCAGCAAGTGCACGACTTCAGAGCGGCTGTTCTGCAGAGTTTCCACCACCAGTTTGCGCGACAGCAGCTCCTGAGTTTGCGTTTTGATATTTCTGATTTCAGCAATTTCTGTATCCAGTACAGCGATCCGGCTCTGCAAAAATTGATTTCGGGCATTTTGATTTTCTATTTCGCCGTCGATCATCGCATAAACACTCCATACAGCCGCAATCCCCAGAAAACCAGCCACACCGGCCAGGATCGCGATCTGTTGCTGCTGTGCTTTACGTTTCAGTTCACGGTGAGGCAGCAGATTGATGCGGATCATGATGGATCAAAGCTCCGCAAAGCCAGACCGCAGGCGATCAAAAGAGAAGGTGCATCTTGGTTTAGTTGCCGCGAAATGATTCGGCTTGATAGTTCCATATTTGCAAACGGATTCACAACAATCGTGCTGACCTGAGTCCGTGCAGCAATGATGGCATCCAATCCGGGTATGACAGCGCATCCTCCCGCTATAAAAATATAATTCACTTCAGTATATTGCGTTGAAGTGTAAAAGAACTGAATGGCGCGCATCACTTCAATCGCCAGAGTCTCGCAAAACGGTTGCAAGACTTCTGCTTGGTAATTTCCCGGCAAACTCCCGCCACGCTTGGCAGCCTCCGATTCCTCCAGTGACAGATTAAACTGATTGTGAATTTCCTGTGTCAGTTGATCGCCGCCGAAGTGCTGGTCGCGCGTATAGAGTGATTCATCATTCAATAGCACATTGACCTTCATGACAGTCGCGCCAATGTCAACCAGCGCAATCACTTGATCTTTTCCGCCGCCCGGTAATTGACACAACGTTAATTCAAATGCTGCCTGTGCCGCATAAGGTTCGACATCCACGATCACTGTCTTCATACCGGCTGCAAGCGCGGCAGCCACACGGTCTTCTACTTTTTCCTTGCGCGAAGCCGCAATCAGCACTTCGACTTCTTCCGGGTTATCCGGAACGGATCGGGTTACTTGAAAATCCAAATCCACTTCATCCAGCGGAAAGGGAATGTATTGACTGGCTTCATTTTCTACTTGAAAAACCAGGTCTTCCTCGCGTTGCCCGGCTGGCACTACAATTTTCTTGGTAATTACATCCGTTGCCGGCAGTGCGAGTGCCACATTCTTTTGCCGCGTTCCCATCCGCTTCCAGCCGCGCCGCAGGCTTTCGGTCACTGCTTCCATATTGGCAATTCCGCCGTCCTGCATGGCGTCAGCCGGCAGGGATTCTATGACATAGCGTTCGATGCGGTAAGCTTGATTGTCTTTGCCAATCATCGATAACTCAACCATCTTCACGGATGAGGAACTGATGTCCACTCCGATCAATGGCGGCGACTTCAGCTTTAAGAAGTCTAAATTGATAGCAAAATTTCCCTTGAACATTGGCCTGTTAGAAGCGATACTCGCGCATTATAAATTACCCTGTTAAAGCCGAATATAGGTAAACTACTACCCATTATCAAGATAAATCTAGGTTTATTCAGCAAATTAAAAAGCTGATGTTGATTCTGACAGAATTCGAAAAATCCAATTCAAAGAAAAACAGTAGATATACCCCCTATAATTTTGTATTTTAACCGTTTCATCATTTAATTATTCATGTTTGCTCGCTGGTTGTACTATCTTTTTGTCACATTATCCGCATTAGGTTTGATCGGCGTGCTACTGGCAGGTTTTGCCGGACTGGTCATTTACTCCAATCTGCCATCACTGGATACACTGACGGACTATCGCCCGAAAATACCTTTACGCATATACAGTGAAGAAGGTCAGATGATCGGTGAGTTTGGCGCGGAACGGAGAAACGTCGTCAGTATCTCTGAAGTGCCGGAGCATTTGAAACAAGCCATTCTTGCGGCGGAAGATGATCGCTTTTATGAACATGGTGGCGTCGATTATTTGGGTGTATTGCGTGCGGCTTACTCCAATTTCTCCGCAGGCAGTGTCCGCCAAGGCGCCAGTACGATCACCATGCAAGTTGCCCGGAATTTTTTTCTGACCAGGGAAAAGACACTAACCCGGAAACTCAGCGAAGCGCTACTGGCATTTAAGATTGAACACAGCCTCAGCAAAGACAAAATCCTAGAATTGTATGTGAATCAAATTTACCTCGGGCACCGTAGTTATGGTTTTGCAGCGGCGGCACATACCTACTTCGGTAAGTCATTACAAGAGATCAATATCGTAGAAGCCGCCATGCTGGCCGGATTGCCCAAAGCGCCTTCCAGTTATAACCCGATCAGTAATCCTAAGCGGGCTAAAAGCCGGCAATTGTACGTATTGGGCCGGCTCCATAAACTCAATTACATTTCCAGTAACGAATTGAGTGAATTGGAAAAGCAGCCTGTTCCCATCAAGAAGCAATCGACTGCCTTTGGCATGCGTGCCGAGTATGTGGCAGAAATGGTTCGCCAGGTCATCTATGATCGATATCAGGAAGAAACCTACGATAAAGGGATCAAGGTTTATACCACTCTGCGGCAGCTGGATCAGGAAGCCGCTTATCAGGCGCTCCGTAAAAATGTGATCGAGTACGACAGACGCCGCGGTTATCGTGGCCCAGAAGCTTATATCGATCTGATGAAATATGGTGGCAATCAAGAAAAAACACTGGACGATGCGCTGGACGAAATCAACGAGAGCGATGATATTTATGCAGCCGTTGTAATAGCGGCTAAACCCAATTCTGTTCAGGCTTACAAGAAAGGTGGAGAAGTCATTGAAATCACAGGCGATGGACTAAAATTCGCACAGAAATTTTTGGCTGAGAAAAAAGATCCCGGTAAAAAATACATTACCCCCGGTGCATTAATCCGTGTGCAAAAAAATCAGAAGAATGTCTGGCATATCGTTCAATTACCGGAAGTAGAAGCAGCGCTTGTTTCTATCGACCCCAATGATGGCGCTATCCGTGCATTGATCGGCGGATTTGATTTCTATAAAAATCAATTCAATCATGTCACACAGGCATGGCGGCAGCCGGGTTCCAGTTTCAAACCTTTTATTTATTCGGCCGCATTGGAGAAAGGTTTCACTCCAGCCACCATCATCAACGATGCCCCGCTCTCGTTCAGCGCAGCCCAGACCGGCAGTCAGTTATGGGAACCGAAAAATTTCGATGGAAAATTTGAAGGGCCGATGCGCATGCGCACGGCGTTAACCAAATCAAAGAATCTTGTGTCGATCCGGATCTTGCAGGCGATCGGCATACAGTATGCACAAGATTACATTACGCGATTCGGTTTCGATGCCAGCCGTCATCCACCCTATTTACCGATGGCACTCGGTTCGGGTTCCGTCACACCGATGCAAATGGCCGCCGGATATGCAGTTTTTGCCAATGGCGGTTTTCGCATTGCACCTTATTTCATCAAGAAAATCGAAGATGAGAAAGGCAACATCATCGAACGATTCCAACCTGTCTCCGTCACCAATGGCGCAAAACGTGTAATCGATCCGCGCAATGCCTTTCTCATGACCAGCATGATGCAAGATGTTGTGAGTCAGGGTACGGCAGTCAAGGCAAGACAACTGGGGCGCACCGATCTCGCAGGAAAAACCGGTACGACCAGTAATTTTATCGATGCTTGGTTTTGCGGTTTCCAAAAAGACCTGGTAACCATTGCCTGGACTGGATATGACGAGCCTAAATCGATGGGAAACAATGAAACCGGCGGGCGCGTCGCGTTACCGATTTGGATGGATTACATGGGGCCTGTGTTGAAAGGCGTCGCTATGGCAGAATACAAACCACCCAATGGCGTCGTTGCCGCGAGAATTAATTCAGCCACCGGATTCAGGGAATCCGGCGGAGACATGACTGAGTATTTCCTTAGTGAACAGCTCCCGCCGCTGAATGAAAATCCGGTTGAATATACGCCAAAAGTTACCCGGGATTTACAAGATCAGCTGTTCTAACTTTATACTCCATTATTTATGGCTTATTGTCTCTTCTTGAGCCAACTTGCGGCTTCTATCGCGTAATACGTTAATATTCCGTCCGCACCGGCACGTTTGAATGAAAGCAGCGATTCCAGCACACAGGCCTCTTCATCTAACCATCCGTTAATCGCGGCAGCTTTCAACATGGCATACTCACCGCTCACCTGGTATACAAAAGTGGGCGCACCGAATTGATCCTTCACACGACGCACGATATCCAGATAAGGCATACCGGGTTTAATCATCACCATATCCGCCCCCTCGTTCAAATCCAACCCAACTTCCCATAAAGCTTCATCCGAGTTTGCCGGATCCATCTGATAGGTGTATTTATTCCCCGCGCCGAGATTCGCTGCTGACCCAACCGCGTCGCGAAATGGTCCATAAAAACTCGATGCATACTTCGCGGAATACGCCAATATGCGGGTATGAATAAACTGCTGACTATCCAAACTATTACGGATCGCTGCGATGCGCCCATCCATCATGTCGGAAGGCGCGACAACATCAGCACCTGCTTGTGCATGCACCAGCGCTTGCTGGCGCAGAACATCCACGGTTTCATCGTTCATGACGTAACCGTGCTGATCAATAAGACCGTCTTGACCATGACTGGTATACGGGTCAAGCGCAATATCCGTAATGATACCCAGCTCGGGAAAATTCTGCTTCAGTTGCCGCACTACCCTAGGCACCAATCCATCGGGATTGTAAGCTTCGCTCGCAGTCAGATTCTTAAATTCAGTGTCAATCACCGGAAAAATAGCCAGTGCGGGAATGCCAAGCCGTAAACAGTTTTCCGCTTGTGCCATTAACAGATCCAGACTTTGCCTGACAATCCCAGGCATTGATTTCACATTTTCGCTGCGATTCTTTCCATCCAAAACAAACACTGGATAAATCAAATCATCAGCGTGAAGATGAGTTTCTTGCATGAGACGCCGGGAAAATTCGTCACGACGCATGCGTCGCATTCTTTTTTGCGGAAATTGGCTATAAAAAGACATAAATAAAAATTAGGAAAAATAAAACGATAAAAAATAAGGCTCTAGACTATCAGAG
>MSXT01000038.1 GCA_002083595.1 Proteobacteria bacterium ST_bin16
TTCGTAATCAGTAGGTCGGAGGTTCGACTCCTCTCAACAGCACCAATAAAAACATAGCGTTAAGACACTCTTAGAATCTAAAAAATTATATACCGTAGCGATATCGTAGCGCAGCTCTGTGAGTCAGTATCGATCTATACATGATTCGACTGGCTTTTTAGTCAACTATACCATCCGGGATTACTTCAACCTGCGGAATTAATGTCTTCTGGCAAATGTTGTATTGAATAACTACTCGTTGCGCGTCTGCGCCAAGTTGCCAAAGATGCTGCTCAACCTGCTCGGAAAGTCTGACTCTACCGATTCTGCCACCACTGTCGCCAACACCTTCGTTTTCTTCGCTGATTTTTCCGGCGGCACTTTCTGCGGTGCGGCCCGTCTCAAAAATATCATCATGGATATTTGTAGCGATGCGCTAGACAAATAGCGCACATAAAATAATTAGCCATCCCAAAGTGTATATTTGATTAGTATTGCGTACCCGGTGATTTGTTTTCCCTGATGTTATCGATCTATATCATACTGTTGTGAAATCTCAGTTTCGCAATTTTTACTTCAAAGTCGGTATTGTTGCAGATCGAGTATTGACCAATGAATATGCGCTGCAATTCGTCAAAGTCAAATCCCCCACAATGAATATTGCGGCAAGCGTTGCAACCACCATATTTCATCGGTCAGGCAGGCATAAATGCCGGTGGTTGTAATGCTTAGGTCTTCAAAAAGTGATAGATCGACCTCATACTTCTGCGTCCGATGAAGCATTCTTGAGGCAGCGAATTCCATATTCCGGTAAATGCGGCTGATTTGCTGTATTTCCTTGACGATATTTTTGCCAAGTCTTTCAGGTCGCCATCATTGGCATTGAGCAATATGCTGTTTCTGGTGATTGGCCCGTATGCTTTCAGCAAAGCAAGTGATTCGGGAGGAATTACGAACTTCTTGAGTATATTAAGACGAACAGTGCGAATCTGAGATCTTATTTATAATTATGATTTCCTTCAGTACATCGAGGTGGCGTTCAAGAACAGCAATCAATGTTCTTGCTGCACCGTTGGGATTACGGCGGCGTTGCTCCCAATCGCGCAAGGTGTGAACTGACACGCCAAACAATCTGGCAAATTCTACTTCGGAAAGCTCTGATTTTTTCGTGCCGATATCGGACAAATTCCGGCAATTCAACACTTAACCGGCTACTTTCCCAGGCTTCCAATTCCTTATCGGTTAGCGGTTGCTTCCTTAATGCCATGTATTGCCTTTACAATCGATTATGTCTGTAAATTTTATGCAGTCTCAGAGATGGCTGCGTGCACTCGCACAAGCATTTTGCTGGTTATATTGTTGCGGCGCTCAATTTGGCTGACATAGGCTTGACTGACGCCAAGACGCTGGGCCAACTGCTCCTGTGTAATGCCTGCCTTGGTACGTGCTAAGGCGACGGGATTATCGACGTAATCCTCAAGCACGAACGGTTCATAGGTTTGTTCGTCATTCTGATTTGCTTCGAAAGCCACCAATTCTTTTTCGATCTAATCTTTCAGAACGCGATAAACCGCAATTGGTAACAGGACATATTCATCTTTGCCTTGGATGGATTTGATTTTTTGCAGTGTCATTTGTCAGCATCTCTACGCGGTTTGATTTTCTCAATCGTAATAATTCTAACGACATCATACCGTTCAAAAATAATGCGCCAGTTACCAACTCTTCTGAAACATTATATTCAAGTACTTTGATAGACCTGAAAGTCTCCAGCGATGATTGATCATCTAGGAATAAAAATATCGAATGAGACAACATTATTCTAATAATGCTTTATTTTATAAACAAAAACCGTAATATGTGAATTTTTCATCAATATTCTGTGAACTTTTTGTGAATTATCGAGTCTTACTGTTCGTAAACTTGTGATAACTTCAAAAAACTTTCATTTAGGAGATAAAGATGAAAACAAGTCAAAGCCTTTTTAGTACAGCTGTAAAAGTTACTTTCGTTTTATTTGGTGTTTTACCATTAGTTGGGCTTGCTGCATTTGGCGATTTGCGTTCATTCTCACTCACGCAATCTGAAATAAGCTGGTTAGAGATTGATCTCATGTTGGGGGCAGTATTCTTTGTAAGCTATCTTTTAATTGGAAGTGTATCGAAAAGCAAAACTCGCCTTCCAATGAAGAAAATATATGCCTAAACTGTAAGCTCTTTACCTGCCTGCCTATAAGGTCAATGTTTTTTAGACATTGACCTTTTTTATTTAAAAAGTCAGCAGAAATCAAAAATGTCGAATTAAGGAATCATCTCTGGCAGAGCCAAGGAAAGAAGAATAGCCTTGGTGTGCCATCGAACCCAGTCGCTCAGACTCCTTCCAGCGGCAACATTTTCAAAACCAAACAACTGCCATCATTCTGTGGATTCACATAGTTTCATTCTTACCGGCGATGCAGATTAACTTGCTGTGTGCAGTAGCAACATCGCGCATCTGGTTTCCGGCAATTTTACTGTCAATTTCAGCTTGCCCTAACGATGAGCAAACGATCGCAACCGGATAAATCAGCACTCAGCAAAACTCCTTTACACATTAAGCCGGGACAGCTTCCAGTGTTGGCAATCGGATTGAAAAGATTTTATGATATTATTCGAGCCCGATTGAGGGTTAATCCCATTGAATCGTAACTAATTGTTTAAATTAAAGGTAGCATGTATGATTTTCTGGCGCGTAAAATCACTTGATGCCATCCTGGCAACTGCAGAAAAGAAAAGTCTCCACCGCACCTTGGGCGCATGGCAGTTAACGCTATTGGGTATAGGCGCGATTATCGGTACCGGCATTTTCGTTTTAACGGCTGAGGCTGCACAGAAAGCCGGGCCGGGCATGATGCTTTCCTTTGTCATTGCCAGTTTCGTGTGCACCGTCGCCGCGCTGTGCTATTCCGAGCTGTCTTCCATGGTTCCGGTCTCCGGATCCGCCTATACTTATTCATATGCAGTGCTGGGCGAATTGGTCGCGTGGCTGGTCGGGTGGGCGCTCATGCTGGAATATTCCGTCGCCGCCAGCGCGGTTGCTGTCGGCTGGTCAGGCTATTTCGTCGGTCTTATGCAAAACTCGCTCGGGATAGAGATACCCTTCGCACTGGCGAATGGACCTTTTGCTGGCGGAGTTATTAACTTACCGGCGGTTTTCATCTGCATACTGGTAATCGCACTCCTGGTTATTGGCACACGCGAAAGCGCCACATTTAACGCCACATTGGTCGCTATCAAGATTGCCGCATTAACGCTTTTCATTGCTTTAACACTGCCGGTTGCCAATCTGGAAAATTTCCAGCCTTTCTTACCATTAGGAGAAGCTGGGGTAGTGGCTGCGGCATCGTCCATATTCTTTGCTTATGTCGGATTTGATGCGGTTTCCACCGCCGCGGAGGAAACCAAGGATCCGCAACGCAATGTGCCCATCGGGTTGATCAGTTCGTTGGCAATCTGCACTGTCTTTTATTTGCTCATTTCAGCCGGCGCCATCGGCGCCATCGGTGCACAGCCGCTGCTGGATGAAACCGGTAAGAATTTGGTGCCCGGCTCCTTGCAATTGGCCGAGCAATGCAAATCGCTAGCCGCTATCGGCCAGCAACCGCTGGTTTGCTCGCGTGAAGCATTAGCGTTGGTGTTACGTGAGATTGGTTGGGAAAAAATCGGCAATCTGCTGGGGCTTACCGCTTTCCTGGCGCTGCCTTCGGTGGTTCTGATGATGTTGTTCGGTCAAACGCGCATCTTTTTCGTCATGTCGCGTGACGGTCTGCTGCCGGAAGTTTTAAGCCGCATTCATCCACGTTTCAAAACGCCGCATATTGTCACTTACGTAACTGGACTGGGTGTCATGACTGCCGCCGCTTTCTTGCCGGTTGGGAAACTGGCGGATATTTCCAATTCCGGAACGCTATTCGCTTTCATGGTCGTAGCGTTTACCGTGATGATACTGCGCATCAAAGACAAGAGCCGCGCGCGTCCCTTCCGGACACCGATAGTTTGGCTGATTGGCCCGCTCGCGGTACTGGGTTGCATCACGCTTTTTTTCTTTTTGCCGGCCGACGCAAAATTGGTGTTCCCGATCTGGTCAGGAATTGGATTGATTTTTTATTTTCTCTATGGCTACCGGAAAAGCCACGTTGGCCGGGGCGTTAATACACTCGCAGGTGGTGAAGATGTCATCAGCCAAGTCCGGCCTCTGTCCGATTGTGATCCAGACAGCACGAACAAAAAAAGTTGAGCACTTAGTAGTTTTGCGTGTTATGCATTCACTTTAACTCCGGCAACCGGAGCGCGAAGCAAAGCCGGTAGAATAATGAGTGTGCAGATCAGGGTAAAAGCCAGCCCCACTGTCAGCAGTATCCCCATACTTGCCGTACCCAAATGCGATGAGAAGATTAAACTGGCGAAGTCCACCAACGCTGTCAGTGCACTGTAAAAAATGGCCCGCGCGGTGCTAGTATGAATCAGAACTTCACTCACCAGTTCATTATTGATGCTCCGATACACCATGTGCAGACTGCTATCGATGCCGAGTCCGAGCAAGAGCGGCAAAGCGATGATGTTGGCGAAATTAAACGGAACATCCAGCAGGATGGTGAATGCAGCAGTGAATAAACTCGACAGCAGCAGGGGCAATAGCACCAGTAAGGTATATTTAATACTGCGCAGCAACACCAGTAAAATGACCACCACACCGATGAGCGCCAAAGAGAAAGCCTGAACAAATGCCTGCACCACGGCTTCGCCTGCTTCCAGACTGACCACCGGCACGCCAATGGCATGCGGCGCCACCTGCTGTACGGAACGCACAAAGCGCCGCAAGGCATCGTTATCGTTAAGATCTTCAACCGGATAAACCGCTAACCGGTACCCGCCTGCATCGCTATGCCAACGGTCTTTAAACTCGACGGGCAAATCCCCCTCATCGAAAATAGCCGCTTCAGTCGCAGTGCGCAAACTTTGCAAAGCCAGCGGCAACATCGCCAGCAGATCGTCTTCAATGGCATATAACAGTTTACTTTTTTCATCGTTGCTGACTTTGTCCAATTGCGTGAACAAATAGGCCAGCGTGGACTTTAAAGCGCTTACAGTGGCTGCCGATGGATGCTCCGGATGGTTGACAGCAAAACGCTCCAATGCCGCAATCAATTCCCGTAAGGCCTTATATTGCTCAGCCAGAATCGCATCGCTAGTGATCCGGATTTGTGGTGGCGGTGTTGCGGCAATGGGCCCGACTGTCAGTGCCATTTCCTCGATGAGCGAGAGTTTCTCTTCCTGCTGCGCCGGTACAAAATCCAATACTGTGACAACTTTATTAACTTCGGGAAGATCAGCCAGCCGTTTGGCCAAAGTTTCCGTTTCCTGCGGATTGTTCGCCAGCACTGCAATATGCCAAGGCGAAAGATCAGGCTCGGCCAGCAATTCACGGAAAGTCTGTACTGCCCCCCCCTTCGGGTCTTGCATATTGAGCAAATTGTAGTCGAATCGCACTTGCGGCAAGATTGCCAGCGCTCCCACCGTAGCCACCAGCGTAACCGCGTACGTTGCTTTGTGCCACTTCAACGAAAGCTCGAGCACTTTGCCAACCGAACTTTTTGCAGCCGGTTTTGCCACCGTTTTTTTCGGTAGATAGCGCAACAATGCGGGACCGATGATGAGCGTGACCAGCAAACTGATGATCATGCCGGTTCCGGAAATGATGCCGAGCTCGGCCACTCCGCTATAATCGGTCGGCATAAAGGCATAGAAACCGATCGCATTGGTAACGGTACACGCCGTCAGAGCCGCCCCAGCATCGCCGCCAGAGATATGGATGGCTTCAGCCGGGGAATGATTATTTTCCAGAACTTCGCGATAGCGCAGCAGAAAGTGGATTGCAAAATCCGCCCCCAAGCCGATATACAGTACGGCAAAGGCAATGGAAATCAGATTCAGATGGCCGACAACCGCAGTGGCAAATGTCGCCGTCAAAATCAATCCCATCAACAGGCACACCAGCACATTGAGGATCAACCCTCCGTTACGCATGGCGAAGAAAAGCACGACACCGACCAGTACAAACGTGATAATTCCGGCATATTCCATACCGCGCAGCGAGCTGTTGAGCTCTTCCTCGGCCAGAGCCACCTCGCCGGTAATGCGTAAGCGGATTGGACTGCCCTCTGTGATTCCGACACTTTCCGCTGCGGCATGCAACGCGGCAATGGATTGCTCGGCTGGAAACAGCTGTGAAAAATCAAGCCGCGGCTTGATGATGATGAGTTCCTGGTAAGTGTTTTTTTGCGCTTCGCCGCTGAACATGGTCTGCCATGACAATGCTCTGGGAGAACCATTCAATCGCGCTTCCAGGGTTGCGTTGACGCCCTTCAATACCGGACGCAATTCGATGCTCCGCCCCTTGTTCAACTCATCCACTGCGCTGGTCAGCACATCGGCAAAAGCAGCCAGCGAGGGATCTCGGCTGATACGGGTGATCAAGGGTTGCGCCGCGGCCAAGCTATCGGTAATCCGCTCAAGCTCCGGAATACTTTGATAAAGCAACCCGTTACGTGCGGTAAAGTCGTCCACTCGCGGTGAATAGACATCGTAAAAATTGTTGGAATCTTGCTTTAACCGTGCGGCCAGATTCTCGGTCGCCACACGTACCTGTTCCGGCGTGGGCGCATCCAAAACAATGAGAAGCGTATCGATATCTTGCGGGAATGATTCATTGTAGCGTTTCAGATTGACACGAAACGGCAAGTCTTCGGACAGCATCTCGGCGGTATCGGTATTCATACCCAAATTGCGCGAGACGTAAATGCCACTGACGATTGCGATCAGTAGCGCCGCTAGCAGGACCCACAACGCATACTGATAAGAAAGTGTGGTCCAACGCGCAAAAATGGCATGAACACGGCTATGTGAAGTTTCCACTGGTGTTGTCATTGTTCTGAAGAGGAATTGAAACGATCGGTGATGAATATTGCCTGCGCGAAATTCGGGATGCTGGCGGTCACGGTATTAAGATGCACCGGCTGTTTTTTCGCGCATAATATGGGGTCAAATCGCACTGAATGATCTTTCAGTTGAGTTAAATATGCTGATTTTACATTAAAAACTTGGTCTTACGGCAATTAGTCACAGCACGGATTTAACCTTCTGATAATTATCACTCTTCAGTCCGACGAAACACACCGCTATCCAATTGAAATTATTACTGTTTTTTATAGCGGTGTTTGAGATACTCAATCACCGGCGGCGTTATCGATAGAATGATGATCGCTAGAATGATGAGTTTGAAATTTTGCTGCACCATCGGCAGCTGCCCAAAATAAAATCCGGCATAAACAAACGTTCCGACCCATAGTACGGCGCCCACTATGTTATACACAATAAAGGTGCGGTAGGGCATCGTGCCGATACCTGCTACAAAGGGTGCAAAGGTGCGGATGATGGGAATAAAGCGTGCGATGATGATGGTTTTGGTGCCATGTTTCAGATAAAAGGCTTGGGTTTTTTCGAGATATTCCCGTTTGAAAAAGCGCGAATTCTGCGAAGCAAATACTTTTGCTCCCACCGTTTTACCTATCCAATAATTCACAGAATCCCCTAGAATACCGGCCAAACTTAAGCCAGCAAATAAGACATGCGGATTAAGCTGAGAACCTTCCAGTGATGCCAGAGAACCGGCCGCGAATAACAGGGAATCACCCGGCAGAAGCGGCAACACAACGAGTCCGGTCTCGCAAAACACAATCAGGAAAAGAATGCCATAAATCCATAACCCGTATTCTGAAGCAAGCTGTTGCAAATGCCTGTCGATATGAAGAATGAAATCAATAAGAAACATAAATAATTGTGGGAAGAATGAGAACGTTAGGCATCGGACTCCGGATGGAGAGACATACTTAAGCTGGAGAAGGATCCAGTTTGAGTAAGTTTAACTGGAAGAACAGAAAAAATCTCCCGGAATATTGCCTTATTTCCGGAAGATTATTGTAGCTATAACGTGATGAGCGCTTTATAGAGATTGAAACAGCTAATCGTAATAATCAGAATACCCACAAGTATTAGCAAAGTACGCGCATGAAACTTCTTGCACAAATAAGCTGCAAATGGCGCTGCAAACAAACCGCCGAAAACCAATCCGACAATCAACGGCCAATGATCGGTTTCCATCAGGAGTGCAAACGTCGCCGCACTGGCTAATGTCAGGAAAAATTCCGCAAAATTCACCGAACCGATGGTTGTGCGCGGGTCTGTACCTGTCCCTACCAAGGTTGAAGTCACAATCGGTCCCCAGCCGCCGCCGCCCGCTGCATCCATGAATCCACCGAAACAGGCCAGTTTACCGATATGTTGAGGTGCGTCTTTACGGGCGCTCAGTTGCCGGAAAGCTTTACTGAGAATATAAACACCCAGCAGAACTAAGTAAGCGGATATGAAAGGCTTGAATAATGCGCTATTGACATGCGTAACTAATAACGCGCCCAAGATACCGCCCAATACACCCGGCACCAGTAAACGAGTGAACAATTGTTTATTGACATTACCGAATTTGGCATGCGCAATGCCTGAGACGCCCGTGGTAAATATCTCAGCGATATGCACACTGGCACTGGCGGCAGCCGGACTTGCACCGGAGGCTAATAAAAAAGTGGTGGCGGTGACACCGTAAGCCATACCCAAAGCACCATCGACAACTTGCGCAAGAAAACCAACGGCAACTGCACTCCAGAAAATCCTGCTATCGAGCGTGGCACTAATAATCTGCCAGCTTTCCCCCAAATCCTGCGCAAGAAAAAAGCGAATGATTAAAAATGCGATCAGTAAAACCAATACAATGACAGCAAACCAGACGGCAGCACGCAAAAAAGGATGTGCATCCAGATGAGAAACGGTATCTTCGACAGGCGGTAATCCTAATTGTTGATGTTCTTCATTGACGGGATTCGATGTCAGATCAAGATTGCGTATTTTCATGAGCTTAGCTTTATATTACCTGCAAAATGCGCTGCACTATAGCCGCACCTGAACATAATTTGAAATAATATTTAGTAATATACTTATAGCAATAAGTTAGATCTATTGCTGAGTGCGGTGTCCGGTAGAAATGCGACTGCAACCAAAGAATACGCCGGAATCGGATTGGAATTTGTTTGAATCAGTCAAAAGGAAAATCAGATAAATATCAGAAGAACAATGAATTAGACGTTTCTATTACTATCACTGCCATCTTTAATCATATCGGGAGTATCGCTGACGATTGGCCACGTACTGAACGGAAACGGACGTTGTTCACTGTTAAAAGTCAGGAAGTTAATGATCTGATGGATATAGATGCTTAGACTCTGACTGAATCCAAGTAAAAATTCATTCGTTTTCCCGGTTAATATCAACGTGGCAAACTGGAAAAATAAGATACCAATGATCAATGAATTAGAAAATCCGTAGATAAATATGAAGAAAAGCATGAAAAGCCCACGCTGCCAGTTTTCTCTTTTCTGAATTCTTTGTTTAATTTCTTCATTCATTGTACTTTTCCACAATTTGATACAGTCACGTTACACGGTCTGCATACAGGGAAACAAGGATACCGCCACAGGCTGGATTTATTTGAGTTGAGTCAGATAATGTTATTTTTCGCTTATATGCGAATCGATTTCCAGTAGTTGGATTGCCAGTAAACATGATCCAACCGGGATATGGTGACACCCTTCTTTTCGGAGGCATGTAGAAATTTATTTTTTTCCAAATAGATTCCAACATGATTTGAGGATGGACCCGTTTTGAAGAATATCAGATCACCCGCCCTCAAATCGTTTTTCCTGATTTCTTTTCCAACCATCATTTGCATTCTGGTTGTTCTTGGCAAGTGCATTCCAAGTTTTGATTTGAATGTCAAATGCACGAAACCTGAGCAATCGACTCCGCGTTGACTAAGTCCGCCACGCTGATACCGCACCCCCTGCCATTCATCAAATTGGGAATAGAGTGCTTTCTTGATGTGACCGGAATCTGTTGATTTATGGACTGGTGGGCGCGAGCCCTGTTTTACCGAAGTTTTTTCCTGAAGGGATCCGCAACTCACTAAGAAGCTGATACCAATAAATATAATAAAGCGAGAAATAATCCGTTTCATTGATAAGACGCTTTTACTTTATAGCCAATTAAAAAGTAAATTCTTACAGAGATTATACGCGATTACCGTGTGATCCCATACTTGAGATTTTTGACAAAACAGACCTTGCCATATCTTTTAATGATACAACTTCATTGACTCCACCCGCTGCAATCGCTTCTTTCGGCATCCCAAAAACGACACAACTGGCTTCATCTTGGGCGAAATTATAAGCGCCTGACTTCTGCATTTCCAACATTCCGGCCGCACCATCTTTTCCCATGCCTGTGAGAATCACACCGATAGCATTTTTGCCTGCACAATTTGCAACCGAGCGGAATAGTACATCAACCGATGGCCGATGTCGACTGACTAGCTCCCCCTGATTTAATTCCGTCATATAGTTCGCGCCACTGCGCTTGAGCAATAAGTGCGAGTGTCCAGGTGCGATAAATGCATGTCCTGGTAACACCCTCTCACCTCCCTGAGCCTCAACCACAGCTATCTTGCACAGGCTATTTAAACGATTGGCAAATGATTTTGTGAATCCTTCCGGCATATGTTGAGTGACCAGAATCCCCGGTGAATCAGGTGGCATACGAATTAGAAATTCTTTGATGGCTTCTGTACCACCGGTAGAAGCTCCCACGATGATTAACTTTTCTGTCGAGGCGATTCGATTCGCAATGGCAGGCAACACTGCATCCGCAGTTGCACTTTTGGTAATCAACGGGGATGCATTTCGCTTGAGTCTGGCAGACTTCGCAATACGGATTTTATTGGCAATTTCACTTCCGTATTCTTTTAGTCCCGATGCAATATCGATTTTGGGTTTGGCCACAAAATCAACCGCGCCCAATTCAAGCGCACGGAATGTCACATCGGAGCTTTTCTCAGTTAATGTTGAAACCATAACCACAGGCATCGGTCTCAGTCGCATTAATTTTTCCAAGAAGTCAAGCCCGTCCATTTTGGGCATCTCGACATCCAACGTCAGCACATCTGGATTCAATTCTCGGATCATTTCCCGTGCCGCTAGCGGATCAGCAGCTGCCCCAATGACTTCCATATCGGGCTGGCTATTGATTATCTCAGTTAATAGCTTACGAATAAGTGCCGAATCGTCAACAACGATAACTGTTATTTTCTTCATAATAAAAACTCAACGTATTTCATGAAACAGGTTCAAGCTAAGAAAATAATTCCACATCTCCACCACTATCAACCTTATGTAGACGCTGGCTATAATCCTTTTCACGCTGGGAAATAGTCGTGTTATGTATATTGCGTAATTTTTTTACCATTACTTTGCTGCTTTTTGGGAAGAAATAGACTTTGCGCGGAAAGATATCAACCAGATCCTGTGCTACGACTTTTATTTTCTCTGTTTGTAAAAACTTCAAGACAAAATCCGCATTCCGTTGCCCGACATTGGCGACTGTCAATCCATCCAGAACGTTACCACCGCCGAATACTTTTGCTTCAAGGTTTCCACGGCGAGCGCCTAGCTTCAATAACTGATTAATCAGTATCTCCATTGCGTAAGTACCATAACGGGCTGAAGCATTTAACGGACTACCTGCATCTCCCCCACCATCTGGAAGCATAAAATGATTCATACCGCCGATACCGCTATAACAATCTCGAATACAAGCCGCAACACATGAGCCAAGCACAGTTACAAGCAGTAAATCCTTATCCGTAACATAATACTCACCTGGCAGCAACTTAACAGCCTGATTATTAAAACTCTTATCAAAGTACAAATTGGTAGCAACTTGATCATCGATGATCTCAGCCATACGATTACCTCTGTTTATTAGCTAACTCATAAACGGTTTTCTCACGCAATTTAAACAAATCAACTGCATGCTGAAAGCTCTCTGAATGACCAGCAAACAACAATCCATCCGGTGCCAGTAGCGGTACAAATTTCTTCAAAATTTTATATTGAGTTTGTTTATCAAAATAAATCATTACATTACGACAGAATATCGCATCGAACGGACCGCGAATCGGCCAGCTTTCATCGAGCAAATTCAGTTGCCGGAATGTAATCATATTCCGCAATTCAGGACGTACTCTCGCCGATCCGGCATGATGTCCCTTGCCTTTAAGAAAAAACTGCTTAAGTTTCTCTTGGGGTATTTTTTCTAGCTTATCCAATGAATAAATACCCAACTGCGCTTTTGCAAGAACATTGGTATCCAGATCCGTTGCCAGAATGTGCACTGGGGGTGAAAATGTCTTAAATGCCTGCACCATCGCCATCGCCATTGAATAAGGCTCTTCACCGGTTGACGATGCACTGCACCAGAGTTGAATTTTGCCCTGATTCTTGCGTTTTTCTACATGCTTCTCAAGAATCGGAAAATGATGCTGTTCGCGAAAAAAAGCTGTTAAATTAGTTGTTAAAGCATTTGTAAATGCTTCCCACTCTTCAGGATTGCCACGTTCCAGAAAATTAAGGTACTCGTTAAAACTCGTCAAACCGTTGGCACGCAGACGCCGGGCAAGTCTGCTATAAACCATATTTTGCTTGCCTTTGGAAAGTGAGATGCCTGCATGGTTATATATCAGTTTTCTGATGCGTTCAAAATCAGCCTGAGTAAAAGCATACTCACGTATCCTGCTATCAGAGCTTTCATCACCACCCAAAATCATTTCCATAATATATCCATTTGAATTCTAACAAATACTGCTTTACTGTCATTCCTTACAGTATCAGACTCTGGAGCTTCACCACTTTTCATCAGACATAATGTATTAATATATTGAGTAAACAATGATATACAATTGGTTATATCTATTGCTAATATGGAGCAGATAATTCAAAGGCATAATCTTTAGCCAGTAGCGAATTTTGCACCCAATTTCTTACTGCTTTCTTCAGTCCCACACGTGAACCGGTAACTTAACAATCACCAATTGCCTGCCTCGTTTCTTCTTAAGATCTCCGCTCCGAATCAACTATTCTCTAATTTACCGTTTGCTCTATTAACCCCATGTCGCTGCTGCTCATCATTTTTTCGATATCAATCAATATCAGCATGCGCTCGTCTACAGTCCCCAGTCCCATAATATATTCCGTATCAATCACCGATCCCAATCCCGGCGCAGGACGCATTTGTTCCAGTCCCAGTGTGATCACATCCGATACCCCATCCACAACTATCCCCATCACCCGGCCGGCCACGTTCAAAATTATCACTACGGTAAATTGATCGTACGTCGCACTTCCCAACCGGAATTTAATCCGCATATCTATGATCGGTACGATTATTCCTCGCAAATTAACTACTCCTTTGATAAATTCCGGTGCATTCGCTATCTGCGTTATCGCGTCATAGCCTCTTATCTCTTGTACTTTTAGTATCTCTATACCATATTCCTCACTTCCTAACCGGAACGTCAGAAATTCATTCGCCATTTGACTGGTATGTGGATTGACTGCATTAGAAGTAGTAATCGCTGCTTGCTCTTGAGACATGGTAAACACTCCTGATTAATAAGTTATCTTGGTATAAAAATATCAACTATCCAATCGATCTATACCATTTCTTGTTGGCATGCCAACACAAGCGCAGCAGTGTCCAGAATAAGTGCGACTTTACCATCGCCCATAATCGTCGCGCCTGAAACCCCCTGTACTCTGCGATAGTTACTTTCCAAACTTTTAATCACAACTTGATGCTGCCCAATTAAGTCATCCACAAACAAGGCTGCTTTGTGACCTTCAGCTTCAAGAATAACCAGAATTCCTTCATGCACCGCCGTCACATTAGGATGTAAGTTGAAAATTTCATGCAATGCAATCACAGGAAGATATTCGCCACGCACCTGCACCACCCGGCCATGACCACTTACCGTTTTAATATCAGCAGCTGTCGGCTGCATAGATTCGATAATATAATTGAGCGGCACGATAAACATCTGATCTCCAACTGCCACTGATAACCCATCGAGGATTGCCAGCGTTAATGGTAATCGAATCGATATGCGTGTACCCACACCGAGTGCCGACTCGATATCAATGCGCCCGCCCATACCTTGAATATTACGTTTCACAACATCCATACCCACACCGCGGCCAGATACATCAGTAACTGTTTCAGCGGTAGAAAAACCTGCTTCAAAAATCAGCAACCAAACTTCTTGGTCAGACATGCCATCACTCACTGGCAAGCCACGTTCTTTGGCTTTGGCGAGAATCTTTCCTCGATTTAAACCCGCACCGTCATCGCTGACTTCTATAACAATACTGCCACCTTGATGGAAAGCACGTAATGTAATCGTGCCTTGCGCGGGCTTGCCCGCCGCAATACGCTTCTCAGCCACTTCGATGCCATGATCAAGACTATTTCTTACCAAGTGAGTTAACGGGTCGGCGATTTTCTCGATCAGACCTTTATCGAGTTCAGTATTTTCACCGACAGTTTTCAGCTCAACGCGTTTATTTAACTTTGCCGCCAGATCACGCACAACACGCGGGTATCTGCTGAATACAAAGCTAATCGGCATCATTCGGATCGACATTACAGACTCCTGAAGATCTCGCGTATTCCTCTCTAGCTGACTCATTCCACTCAGCAATTTCTCAAAAATTACCGGATCAAGCTGTGAAGCCGTCTGTGCCAGCATTGCCTGGGTAATGACCAATTCACCCACGAGGTTGATCATCTGATCAACTTTTTCTATGCTGACTCGTATCGATGAAGTTTCGCTGGCGGAAGCCGATGCACTTGCCTTGCTGGAAGGCTTATTCGTTAGGTTCTGCGTTTCATTCTTATTACTATGGATGTTTTGCTGAGGCGCTGAACTCAGCTGTAATTCTGAGTCATCGACATCTTTGGGTGCGGCTGGGGCTCCAGGGAAAAAACCATAGCCAGGCGCAGGCGGCATACTTGCTATTGAAAGCTCATCTTCATCGGCAAAAGGTTCTGCAACAGAATCCTCCTCACTAGAATGAGGCTCCACAATCTCTGTAGTACCTGCAGCACACTGAGTTGCAACCTCGATCTTTAAGTTTGCCGGATCGACAACAAATGCCAACGTTTCCCAAACATCTTCTTCGCTACTGGCGGTCATAAGTTTCAGTTTATGATCTTTCCCGCCTGCCGAGGTTGCATCTTCAAGACTACCTAAGCGTTTCAAGTTAGCAAATAAGTTTCCAACTGCCGCATCACCCATCCCGGAACTGGAAAACTCTATGCAATACGTTAGCTTCGCTACATCACTTTCCGATACAGCTTCGCTAATCGCAACATTAGATGATCTCCCAATATCGGTCTCTACAGGGATAGCTTCCACTCCAATGCCAGAATCCGCCACGGTTTCAAAAGGTGGTGCCGGAACTTGTGTTTCATCACTCAGTTTTTTTAGTTCTTCACAAACTTCCGCCGCAACTGCGGGATCCGCTTCACCTTCTCCACGGTGACCTGCTAGTTGCGCCTTAATGACATCACCGGCTCTCAAAAAAGCATCCACCATCTCACTCCGTACTGCAAGTTCCCCTTTGCGCAATCTATCCAGCAATGTCTCCAACATATGCGTCATCTCCGTCATATCTGTAAAACCAAAAGTACCAGCTCCACCCTTGATAGAATGCGCTGCACGAAATATAGCGTTCAAATCTTCCAAATCGGGCGAATTTACATCAAGCCTAAGCAGGCATGCTTCCATGTCCGCAAGTAATTCTGAGGATTCTTCAAAAAATATTTCATAAAACTGTTCGAGATCTGTACTCATAGATAACCTGTTTCACGTTGAGTTGTTAGGCTAACACCCTAAAGAAGCGAGAAAATAGAAGCAGTAAGTACTTAGCTTTCCAAATAAGTATGCTATCGGCAACCCATTCACCCACTTTGAGATATCAATATCTAACCAATTACTTTACCGATTACTTCCAGTAATCTTTTCGGATCGAATGGCTTTACGAGCCAACCAGTAGCACCTGCCGCTCTGCCTTTTGCTTTAATTTCATCACCGGATTCGGTCGTTAGTATCAAGATAGGAATATTTTTGTAGTGCGCCAATTTACGGAGTAACTCCAGTAATTTCAGCCCGTCCATTCGTGGCATATTGATATCAGTTAACACCAAATTAACCTGATGATAATTAGCTTTATCTAATGCATCTTGACCATCGACTGCTTGAATGACTTCATATCCGGCGCCTTTAAGCGTAAAAGCAACCATCTGCCGGATGGAAGCAGAATCATCCACTGCAAGTATTGTCTTAGCCATTTATCTCACTCCTATTGCTAATATTGTTAATTTGTTTGATAAAAATATGCACACTAAAACAGCTCAATATCACCCATCTGCATACCTTGCTGCACAACTGGCTTTCTCTTACTTTTAGTTCTTGCCATATTCACTGCCTTAGAAATCCCTTCATGTATTGTGCCTAACGTATTTTTACCCGCATTTTCTTTCCAGCTTCCCTGTCGCTCAATGCGTTGCAGTTCAATATTCAATGCCTCCACTTGGCGCGTAGTATGTGCAAGCAATTGCGTTACTAGGTCACCAAACTGTAATGAAGTAACGGCCATCTCCAGTTCCTGCTCGATCTTATCGGCGATAACCATCTGTTTCTCTAGCAATTCCAATATGGGTTTACTTCCTTCAGGGGTTGCCATTTTTTCAATAGCCAAAACCATATCATGATGTGATTTCGTCAAATTACTGATATA